>NZ_JBKFAK010000099.1:0-743 GCF_053345595.1 Methylobacterium sp. D54C | reverse complement strand
TGACCTGACCGATATTTTGGACCGAGCCGATTGGGAGGCTACTGCATGGCCGCTGCCATGGGTAGCCGGAAGGCCAGATCCGGGTAGCTGACGGGCGCGGGCGGCCGATAGCCCAGGGACGAATGCGGCCGGACGCGGTTGTAGGTGGATTGCCATAGACCGATCACGACCTGCGCCTCCTTCAGTGAGTAGAAGATCTCCTGGCGTAGACACTCGTCACGAAGCTTGCCGTTGAAGCTCTCGCAATAGCCGTTCTCCCACGGGGATCCTGGCGCGATGTACTGGATCTGCGAGCCAGCTTTGGCGACCCATTTGCGCAACGCCTTTGAGATCATCTCAGGGCCGTTATCGCAGCGGATGTGCTCCGGGATGCCGTGCAGGCACATCGCGTCGGCCAGCGCCTCGATCACGCCGACGCTGTTGATGCGGCGCGCCACCTTCAAAGCCAAACAGGCCCGGCTGTGCTCGTCGATCAGCGTCAGGATGCGCAGGCTCCGCCCGTCGTGCGTCTGCGCCTGTACGAAGTCGAAGCTCCAGACGTGATTGCGGTGGAGCGGGCGCAGCCGCACACATGAGCCGTCGTTCAGCCATAGGCGGCTGCGGGGTCTATGTCGGCTGGGGACCTTCAGCCCCTCGCGACGCCAGATGCGCTGGACCCGGTCCTTGCCCACCCGCCAGCCGGCCGCCTGCAGCAGCGCGGTGACGCGGCGATAGCCATAGCGCCCGTACTCGGAGGCCAGGGC
>NZ_JBKFAK010000098.1:0-822 GCF_053345595.1 Methylobacterium sp. D54C | reverse complement strand
TGATGATCGCCTGCTGCGAGCGCCGGTTCGGCGCGACGAAGACCCCGCACCCGGTCGAGTGGCTGTCCGACAACGGCTCCGCCTACATCGCCAAGGAGACAGCGCAGACGGCCGCCGCGCTCGGCCTACGGTTGCTGTTCACCCCGGTGCGTTCGCCGCAGAGCAACGGCATCGCGGAGGCGTTCGTGAAGACGCTCAAGCGCGACTATGCCCGCCTTGCCATCTTGGCCGACGCCGAGACCGTGATGCGGCTTCTGCCGGCTTGGTTCGAGGACTACAACACGATGGAGTGGCCCCCAATTCGACCGGACATGAGGCGCAACCGTGAGGGCCTAGGTGGACGCCTAGGCATGCGCCTATGCCGAACGAAACGCAGCGGATTGAGATCATCACCGGACGCGAGCGCCGGAGACGCTACACTGGCCAGGAGAAGGTGCGCTTCGTCGAGGAGACGATGCAGCCGGGCATGACGGTGTCGGCCGTGGCGCGGATGCACGGCATCTCGCCCAGCCTTCTGTTCGGGTGGAGGCGTCGCATGGCCGAGGGCGGACAGATCGCGGTGCAAGCCGACGAGGAGGTCGTGGCCGCCAGCCGGGTGCGGGAGTTGGAAGCCCGGGTGCGCGACCTGGAGCGTCTGCTTGCCTGCAAGACGCTGGAGGTCGAGGTGCTGAAGGAGGCGTTGGCTGTCGCGCGAGTAAAAAAACGTATGGCCCGCCCCGTCCGCAAGGTGGTCGGTGAAGGTGCCTGTGTCCGGTCTGCACAAACGTATCCGGCATGTCGGCGCAGTGGCCGCCGCCAAGATGGAGAGCCGCACGTCCCGGG
>NZ_JBKFAK010000097.1:0-857 GCF_053345595.1 Methylobacterium sp. D54C | reverse complement strand
CTAGGGTGTGAACCGAACCAATCCGTTGCAGGGTCTGTCGTTTTATGATTCCAGGCGGCCGTTTTCTGGCCTGGAGGCGGTGATGGCGGACCTGTTCTGGCTCTCGGATGAGCAATGGGCGGTGATCGGACCGTTCATGCCCAAGGATCAGCCCGGACCCGAGCGCAAGGACGACCGGCAAATCATCTCTGGCATCCTGCACGTGCTGACCTCGGGCTGCCGCTGGCGCGATTGCCCGGCCGCCTACGGCCCGCCGACCACGGTCTACAACCGCTTCAACCGATGGTCGCGGCGCGGCTTCTGGAAAGCCATGCTCGCCGCGCTGGCCAAGGCCGGATGGACGGGCGATGCGGCTGCCCTCGACAGCAGCTACGTCCGCGCCCACCGCTCTGCCCATGGCGGCAAAGGGGGGCGACGGCGCAGGCCATTGGCCCGTCGCGCGGCGGCCAGACCACCAAGATCCACGCGCTCACTGACGTCCTCGGCCGCCCTGGCGTCCTCCTGCTGACGCCCGGCAACGCCAGCGATGTGACCACCGCGCCTGCGGTGCTGGCCGAAGCGCCGGGCCGGATCCAACGTCTGGCAGCCGACAAGGGCTACGATGCCGACTGGCTGCGCGCTGACCTGCGCAAGAGCGGCATCACGCCGGTCATCCCGGGCAAGCGCGGCCGCAAGCGGAAGATCCGCCACGACAAGAGCCGCTATCGGGAGCGGTGGCGGATCGAGGCGACCTTCAACCGCCTCAAGGACTTTCGCCGGATCGCAACCCGCTACGACAAGCTTGCCCGCAACTACGCTTCGGCCCTCGCTCTGGCCGCCGTCATCACCTTCTGGTGCTGATCGAGTCCAAACCCTAG
>NZ_JBKFAK010000096.1:0-896 GCF_053345595.1 Methylobacterium sp. D54C | reverse complement strand
CCTCCGAAGGCAAAGGTCACACGTTCGAATCGTGTCGGGTGCGCCAATCTTCTCAAGACGTTAGCGGGGCTCGGCCCTCCCCCTCGGGCGGATCGTGTCGCCCGCTTGCCCTTCGGTGCGGGCGGCGTGATCCGCGGCTGCCCTTCCCGCTCTCATGACGCTGCCCGGCCACGCACAGGACGCGATCTCGAGGGCCGAACTGGCCCCGACCGGCGCGCTCCGGGTCGGTCTCGTCGAGGCTCCGTCCGCCGGCCTGATCTTCGTCTGCCGCGCGGCCGATGGAGGGCTCGACGGGGTGACGGCCGATCTGAGCGCGAATCTCGCCCGCGAGGTCGGTCTGCCGCTGGCCGTCACGCTGTTCCCGAACTCGGGCGCTGCGGCCGACGCCCTGCAGGCCGCGGCGATCGATGTCAGCTTCATGCCGGTCGACGCGACCCGCCGGCAGGTGATCGCTTTCGGGCCGGGCTACTACGACCTGGAGAGCACCTATCTGGTCGGCGCCGGGTCGGGCATCACCGACGTGGCGCAGGTGGACCGACCGGGTCTCCGGGTCGTGGCGATCGAGGGCACGACGACGTTCCGCGCCTCCGCCCGCACGCTGACCCGGACGCAGCCCCGCCCCGTCCCGTCCGTGGCCGAGGCCGTCGCGCGCATGCGCGCCGGGCAGGCGGACGCCTTCGCCCTCTCGCGCGACACGTTGCGGCCGGTGCTCCTGCAGGTCCCCGGCTCCCGCATCGTGGCGGGCGGCTTCCAGCAGACGCAGGTCGCCGTCGCCGTCCCGAAGGGCCGACCGGTCGCCCTCGCCTGCGTAACGGCGTGGATGGATGAGGCGAAGCGCACCGGCGTCGTCCGGCGGATCTTCAATGCCCGCGGCTTCCGCGACGACGCGGTCGCGC
>NZ_JBKFAK010000095.1:0-908 GCF_053345595.1 Methylobacterium sp. D54C | reverse complement strand
TAGATGTTTGGTCCCAGGATTTGGTGGTGCGGGTTCTGAGTGAATCTAGAGGGCTCGTCCACCCAGGCTTTGCAGATAGCTTCGTAGGGCGTGAGGCCGCGTAGCGTCTTGAGGCGGCGGGCGAAGTTGTAGGCGGCCACGAAGTCCGCGAGGTGCTGCCGGAGCTGATCGTGGCTGTCGTAGTGGAAGCGTTTGACGGTGGCGTCCTTGATCGTGCGGTTCATCCGCTCAACTTGACCATTCGTCCAGGGATGGCGCGGCTTCGTGAGACGGTGCTCAATGTCGAGGTCAGCGCAGGCCCCCTCGAAGGAGTGGCAGCGGAACGGCACCTTCTCGGCGCGCATCGCTCTGATCTCCTCCGGCGTCCAAGTGTTGCCGGACGGCTCGGTGAAATGCGTGCCGTTATCGGTGAGCACGGTGTGGATCTTGTAGGGAACGGCGGCAGCAAGGGCCCGCAGGAAATTGCCGGCGACCCGGCGCGTGACCTTCTCGTGCAACTCGGCGACGGCGAACTTGGAGGTCCGATCAATCGCCACGAGCAGGTAAAGCCGGCCCTCTTCGGTGTGCACCTCGGCGATATCGATGTGGAAGTAGCCGATCGGGTATCGCTTGAACTTTGCACGGAGCGGCTTGTCGCCACCCACCTCGGGGAGCCGCGAGATGCCATGGCGCTGCAGGCAACGGTGCAGGCTTGAGCGCGTGAGGTGCGGGATCGTCGGCTGCAGAGCGTAGAGGCAGTCGTCGAGTGGCAGTAGAGTATGCCGGCGGAAGGCGACGATCACCGCCTCGTTCTCGGCCGACAGCACCGTGGATCGGGGTTCTGTGGGGCCCGTCTTCCGGTCAGCCACCGAGGGCCGCTTCTTCCACTTCGCGACGGTCTTTGGGTCGACGCCGTAACGGGCCGCCAG
>NZ_JBKFAK010000094.1:0-952 GCF_053345595.1 Methylobacterium sp. D54C | reverse complement strand
GCCCTCCGCGGATCGTCCGTCCGCTCAAGAGCCTGATCTTCGTTCCTGATCATCTCGACCTCCTCGCTCTTCGAGGGGGTCAGGTCCTCATGGCGTCAGGGGGTCAGTTTGCCGTGTCGCCCGACACGCCCTCGCGCGCAAGGTCGCCGAGGCCTACCCACACATCTCGATCGTCGTCGCGTCGGGTCTGACCAAGCCAGGACCCGACGATATGCCGGACGGGGCACGCTTTATCGGAAAGCCGTTCAGCGCGAAGATCGTGCATCACCACCTGCACGAGGTGCTACCGGACGAGCAGAAGCCGGACCCACTGCGCAAAAAGAACCCTGCTTGAGCGACATGGGTACGTCAGCCACAGCTTGGGCACGGGCGTGAGGGCGTCCGCTTCGGTGCATTTGCCCCTGGTAGCGGACAGGCAGAAATCCACCCATACCGGCTATCCCGCCGAAGATAGGCGCATCCCGTAACCCGTCATTCGCTGGCTGGCCGGCAGCGTTTGCTCAGAAGGGGTGACGAGCTAATTCTTGGTAAAATCGCGCCAATTCGATCGCGATACCCTGAAAAGTATCTCTGACTTTCAGAAGGTGGCCAGCTACGCATTGTATGATTGGGCACTTACATGAAGCGTGTACGCAAATTTATTAACCGCATTGCTTGATAGACCGCTGTCATCGCCATGCATTTAGCCACCGCCGGCCACTTTGTACGTTAGGCCGCGGGCACGGCGATACGCGCCCAAACACGATTGCCCACCCGCCCGTCTGGCGCAGCTCGTAGCAGGATCTCATGGTTTTCCGCGTTGGTGCGCGCCTTCAACTGATCACCCTGGACTTGCTTCAGTTCAGTGGAGAGCGGTTTGGTGGGCGATGCCCCTCTCGAACTCAGTGGGGCTTTTGAAGCCCAGCGCCGAGTGACGGCGGCAGGGATTGTAGAAGCCATCGATGTAACGGGC
>NZ_JBKFAK010000093.1:0-959 GCF_053345595.1 Methylobacterium sp. D54C | reverse complement strand
GGGCGGCCCCCCGCGGGGGCCGCGCCGGGGGGCGGCGCCCGGGCCGCGGGCCGTGGCGCGCGGGAAGCCGCGGGGGCTGGTGCCGGCCCCCCGGGGGGCCGGAGCCGGCGTCGCCCGGGCCGCCGGCGCGGCCTGCCCGGCGCCGCCCGCGCGCGGGACGGGCGCCTGCGACACCGCCGGGGCCCGGCGGGGCTCGCCCGGCGGCACGGTGATCCGGAACGTGTACGGCACCGTGGACCCGTCCCCGAAAGTGACGTCGATCGACAGGGTGTCGAGTCCGGAGAAGTCGGGCCGCGCCGTGTAGTAGAGCGACATCGAGTCCTTCTTGGCGTCCTCGCAGCCGTCCGGCTGCCGGATCTGCGCCCCGGTCTCGTCGACCTTGCCGCTGAGGATCCGGAACTCGCGCCGCTGCTCGATGCGCCCGCCGCGCGGCGGCCTGACGAGCTCGATCGTGGCCGCGCGCGAGCGGCACCCCTGCGTGGCGAAGTAGTAGGTGAAGCCCTGGAGGAAGATCCGCTGGCCGGCGCGCGCGGTCTTGTTCTCCACCTCCGCCCGGGCCGGCAGGGCGAGGCAGAGCGAAATGCAGAGCGGCAGGCAGAGCGCCGATCCGAGGGCGAGGACGCTGGCGCCGATGCGCCGACGCGGTCGGTTCGGTGCCGCGGATCGGGGGGCGTTCGGGAGGCGCTGATGCACGGGACTCGTCCTCGGCTTGGCGGTGGGGGTGCGGGCGGCCGGTCCGGCCGTCCGCGCCGGAGCTGCGTCAGAGCTGCGGCGCGGCGGGCGGGCGCGGCGGTGCCAGCTGCTGCGGCGGCGGCGGCGCGGGCGTGCCGGACACGGGCGCCGCGGCCTCGGCGGCCTTCGGGGGCGGCGCGGGCGGCGCCGGCCGGGGGGCCGGGGCCGCGCCCCGGGCCGCGTCGCGCAGGGAGGCGCCCGTGCGGGCCTCCCCGGGCGCCGGGGCG
>NZ_JBKFAK010000092.1:0-1006 GCF_053345595.1 Methylobacterium sp. D54C | reverse complement strand
CGGCCAGGGCGGCGAGGCGGTCGGCGAGGCGCGCGGCGAGGCGGTCGGCGCGGGCATCCTCGTCCGGGGCGTCCTCGTGCGGCGCATCCTGGCTCGACGGCGCCCCGGTCCAGTCGAGGCGTGCGAGGGGCAGGGGCACGGGGTCGAGGACGGCCTGGAGGGGCGGGCCGTCGGCGGGGTCGAGGATGGCGGTGCGCAGGACGTCGTGGCGCTCGAGGGTGGCGCGGACGGCGCGGGCGAAGCGGTCGGGATCGAGGGGTTCGAGGTCGAGGCGGACCTGGTTGCGGTAGGCCGCGTCCCCGGGGGCGAGGCGGGCGTGGAAGAGCAGGCCCTCCTGCAGGGGGGTGAGCGGGTAGAGGTCGGCGAGGCTATCGGGGGCCAGCGCGTGGTTGGCGAGGAGTGCGTCGAGGCCGGGTTGGTCGAGGCGGGCGAGGGGCAGGTCGGCGGGGGTGGGCCGGCGCGGGGTTCGCGGATCGGCGCAGTGGGCGACGAGGGCCTGGAGGGTGTGCCGGGTATCGCGGGCGATGGCGGCGATGGCGGCGGCGTCGTGGCGGTCGGGGCTGAAGCGCCAGGCGAGGTGGAGGCGGCCGGCGCGCACGAGGGCGGTGAGGGTGAGCTCGGCGCCCGCGGGGCTGTGGGGGTCGCGCATGGGCCCCGCGCTCTCGGGGGCGAGGGCGAAGGGCGCGTCGGGGTCGGCGCGGTCGGCGTCGATCTGGCCGAGGTAGTTGAGGAGGATGCCGGGCTCGGGTGTCGCGGCGATGCGGTGGCGCAGGTCCGCTACGGGGCCGTGGCGCAGGAGGTCGTGGCTGAGGTCGGGCTGGGGCAGGGCGCGGCGGGCTTCCTTCACCCGGCAGAGGGCGCGGCCGAGGAGGAGACCGAGGGCGTGGCCGCGGGCGGCGTCGTCCGGCGGCAGGTCCGGCGGCAGGTCCGGTTCGCCGCCGAGGGGATCGAGCCGCAGCGGCACCAGCGTGGTGAACCAGCCCACCGTCCGGCTCAGGTCGTGGCG
>NZ_JBKFAK010000091.1:0-1029 GCF_053345595.1 Methylobacterium sp. D54C | reverse complement strand
CCGGGAGAAGTACGGCCTCTCGGAACGTCACGCCTGCCGGATCGTCGGCCAGCATCGAGGCACGCAGCGCTACGTGCCGACCGTGCCGGCCGATGAGGATGGGCTGACCCGAGCCATCGTTGCCCTGATCCTCCCTCGGTGTCGCGGACACAGAGAGATCATTTTGTGGTCCTCTCGGCTTGCTCGGGCGTAAGATAGCCGAGTGCCGAGTGGATGCGTTGCCGATTGTAGTAGCCCTCGATGTAGGCGAACAGATCGCGCCGCGCTTCATCCCGGGTCGCCCATCGTCGCTGATGGACGAGCTCGACCTTGAGTGTGTGGAAGAAGCTCTCCATCGGGGCGTTATCGTAGCAACAGGCGGTCCGACTCATGGACGGCCTGGCCCCCATTGCGGCGAGCTGCTTCCGATAGGCCTCGGCCGCGTACTGGCTGCCGCGATCCGAGTGGCAGATGAGCCCGGCGGCCGGCCGCTGCCGCTGGGCGGCCATCATCAATGCCGCTACGCTCAGCTCAGCGCGCATGTGATCGCGCATCGACCAGCCGACGATCTTGCGCGTGGCCAGATCGAGGACGGCGGCCAGATACAGCCAGCCCTCGCCGGTCGGCAGGTAGGTAATATCGGCCAGCCAGACCGTGTTTGGCCGCGCGGCCGAGAAGTCCTGCTTCAGGAGGTTTGGGGCGATCGGAAGATCGTGCCGGCTGTCGGTCGTACAGGGCCGGAACCGACGCCCCGCCAAAGCACGGATGCCGTGCCGGCGCATGAGGCGCTCCACCCGTCCGCGGCTGACAGACCGGCCCTCGGCCCGCAGGGCGGCATGCACGCGCGGGGAGCCGTAGCGCCGGTGATGGGCGGCATGGATGCGCCGGACGTCGTCCAGGAGTTGGCGGTTGGAGGCCGAGCTGGCGCTCTCAGGCCGTGACCGCCATCCGTAGAAGCCGCTGGGTGAGACTCCGAGCACGCGGCACATGAGACGCACCGGCCAGGTCCGCGCATGCTGCTCGATGAAGGCGAAGGTCACTTGGGCATCT
>NZ_JBKFAK010000090.1:0-1117 GCF_053345595.1 Methylobacterium sp. D54C | reverse complement strand
ACCGGCACCCCCAAGGCCTGCGCCAACACCCACGCCGCCCTCGCCAACCGCCTCGCCTGGATGGCCGACCACCTGCGCGTCTCCCCCCGCGACACCGTCCTGCACAAGACCCCCGTCTCCTTCGACGTCGCCGTCTGGGAGATCCTCCTGCCCCTCGTCACCGGCGCACGCCTCGTCCTGGCGCCACCCGGTGCCCACCGCGACCCCGACGCCATCGCCCGCCTCATCGGCCGGCACGCCATCACCCTCCTGCACTTCGTGCCCGCCCAGCTCTCGGCCGCCCTCGCCGCCGGCGCCCTCGACGACACCGCCAGCCTCACCCGACTGGTCGCCAGCGGCGAGGCCCTGCCGCCCGACCTCGCCCGCGCCGTCGCCGCCCGCACCGGCGCGCGGGTGCACAACCTCTACGGACCCGCCGAGGCCGCCATCGACGTCACCGCCTGCGATGTCGCAGCCTGGGACAGCGCCTGCGATGGCGCCTGCGACGGCGCAAGCGACAGCGCCTGCGCAGATGGGCCCGCCCCCGGGCCGCGCGTGCCGATCGGCGCGCCCATCGCCAACCTGCGCCTGCACGTCCTCGACGACGCGCTCCACCCGGTGCCGGTCGGCGTCGTCGGCGAGCTCTACATCGGCGGCCTCGGCCTCGCCCGGGGCTACCGCGGCCAGCCCGGCCTGACCGCCGCGCGGTTCGTGCCCGACCCGGAGGCCGGGCGCGGCGGCGCGCCGGCCGGGGCGCGGCTGTACCGCACCGGCGACCGGGCGGCGTGGCGGGCGGACGGGCAGCTCGACTACCGCGGGCGGGCGGACGATCAGGTCAAGATCCGCGGCCAGCGCGTGGAGCCGGGCGAGGCGGCCGCCGCGCTGCGGGCGCTGCCGGGTGTCGCCGAGGCGGCGGTGGTCGCCCGTCCCGGTCCGGACGGGGGGCTGCGGCTGGTGGGCTACGCGGTGCCGGCGGCCGGCGGCGTCCTCGACGAGCCCGCGCTGCAGCGGGCCCTGGCCGACACGCTGCCCGACGCGCTGCGCCCCGCCCGCATCCTCGCCCTGCCCGCCCTGCCGGTCTCCGCCAACGGGAAGCTCGACCCAGGACGGCTCCCCGAACCCGACTGGGCGGGCGCGG
>NZ_JBKFAK010000009.1:0-183116 GCF_053345595.1 Methylobacterium sp. D54C | reverse complement strand
AGCGCGGCCAGGTCGTGTGCAAGCCGGGTTCGGTGAAGCCGCACTCGAAGTTCAAGGCCGAGGCGTACATCCTGACCAAGGAGGAGGGCGGCCGCCACACGCCGTTCTTCACCAACTACCGGCCGCAGTTCTACTTCCGGACCACGGACGTGACCGGGATCTGCACGCTGCCGGAGGGCACCGAGATGGTGATGCCGGGCGACAACGTGACCATGGACGTGGCGCTGATCGTGCCGGTGGCCATGGAGGAGAAGCTGCGCTTCGCCATCCGCGAGGGCGGCCGAACCGTCGGCGCCGGCGTCGTCGCCGCCATCAACGACTGAGCTCGAGCAAGCATCCTTAGCAGGGCGCGGCGGGGTGAAGGCCTCGCGTACCCCGCCGTCCCTCTCAAGGTTCCAGGATCATGAACGGTCAGAACATCCGCATTCGCCTCAAGGCGTTCGATCACCGCATCCTCGATGCGTCGACCAAGGAGATCGTCTCCACGGCCAAGCGTACGGGCGCGACCATCCGCGGCCCGATCCCGCTCCCGACGCACATCGCCAAGTTCACCGTGAACCGCTCGCCCCACATCGACAAGAAGTCGCGCGAGCAGTTCGAGATGCGCACGCACAAGCGGGTGCTCGATATCGTCGATCCGACGCCTCAGACCGTGGACGCGCTGATGAAGCTCGACCTCGCCGCTGGCGTGGACGTGGAGATCAAGCTCTGAGTCCGCTGAGGACTTAGAGCTTACCGTTTCATCGCGCGAGGGAGAGAACCTATGCGCTCAGGCGTCATCGCACAGAAGGTCGGCATGACCCGCGTCTTCACGGACGCGGGGGAGCATGTCCCCGTCACCGTGCTCAAGATCGATCAGTGCCAGGTGGTTGCCCACCGCACCGTCGAGAAGAACGGCTACGTCGCGCTGCAGGTCGGCGTCGGCAAGGCCAAGGTCAAGAACGTCTCGGCCGCCGAGCGGGGCCGCTTCGCGGTCGCCAAGGTCGAGCCGAAGAAGAAGCTCGCCGAGTTCCGCGTGTCCGAGGACGCGCTGATCCCGGTCGGCGCCGAGATCACCGCGGACCACTTCATCCCCGGCCAGTTCGTGGATGTCACCGGCACCACGACCGGTAAGGGCTTCGCCGGCGGTATCAAGCGCTGGAACTTCGGCGGCCTGCGCGCCACCCACGGCGTGTCGATCTCGCACCGCTCGATCGGTTCGACCGGTGGCCGTCAGGATCCGGGCAAGACCTTCAAGAACAAGAAGATGCCGGGTCACCTCGGCGTCGAGCGGGTCACCACCCAGAACCTGCGCGTCGTGCGCACCGACCCTGAGCGCGGCCTGATCCTGGTCGAGGGCGCGGTCCCGGGCGTCGCCGGCGGCTGGATCCAGATCCGCGACGCGGTGAAGCGCAAGCTCCCCGCCGACGTTCCGCTGCCGGGCAAGTTCCGCGAGAACGGCGCCTCCGCCCCGGCGACCGAGGCCCCTGCGGCTGAGGAGACCGCGTGATGAAGCTCGATATCAAGACCCTCGACGGTGCCGGTGCCGGCTCGGTCGAGCTGAACGAAGAGATCTTCGGCCTGGAGCCGCGCGCCGACCTGCTGCAGCGCATGGTCCGCTGGCAGCTCGCCAAGCGGCGCGCCGGCACCCACGCCGTGCAGAACCGCTCGGACGTGAACCGGACCCGCAAGAAGCTCTACAAGCAGAAGGGCACCGGTAACGCCCGCCACGGCGCGGCCTCGGCGCCGCAGTTCCGCGGCGGCGGGCGCGCCTTCGGCCCCGTGCCGCGCGACCACAGCCACGACCTGCCCAAGAAGGTCCGCGCGCTGGCCCTGCGCCACGCCCTGTCGGCCAAGGCCAAGGCCTCGACCCTGATCGTCGTCGACGACATCAAGATCGAGGATCACAAGACCAAGGGTCTCATCGAGCGCTTCGGCAAGATGGGCCTCTCGAACGCGCTGATCATCGGCGGTGCCGAGGTCGACGTGAATTTCGGCCGGGCAGCCCGCGCCATCCCGCAGATCGACGTGCTGCCCGTGCAGGGCATCAACGTCTACGACATCCTGCGCCGCGACACGCTCGTCCTGACGAAGGCTGCCGTCGACGCGCTGGAGGAGCGTTTCAAATGAGTGCCGATCCGCGCCACTACGACATCGTCGTCTCCCCGGTCATCACCGAGAAGGCGACGAACCTGACCGAGCAGAACAAGGTCGTCTTCCGCGTCGCCCCCAAGGCGACGAAGCCTCAGATCAAGGAGGCCGTCGAGAAGCTGTTCGACGTGAAGGTCACGGCCGTGAACACCCTTGTCACCAAGGGTAAGAAGAAGATTTTCCGCGGTCTCCGCGGACAGCGCTCCGACGTGAAGAAGGCGATCGTGACCCTGGCCGAGGGCCACTCGATCGACGTCACGACCGGGCTCTGAGGACGGGATTTAGGGATCCAAGCCGATGGCCTTGAAGACATTCAAACCGGTCACGCCGAGCCTGCGCCAGCTCGTGCTCGTCGACCGCCGTGAGCTCTACAAGGGCAAGCCGGTGAAGGCGCTGACGGAGGGCAAGTCGTCCTCCGGCGGCCGCAACAATCTCGGCCGCATCACCGTCCGCTTCCGCGGCGGCGGTCATAAGCGCGTGCTGCGCAACGTCGACTTCAAGCGTCGCGAGCAGCTCGGCGTCGCCGCCACGGTGGAGCGGATCGAGTACGATCCGAACCGCACGGCGTTCATCGCGCTGATCAACTTCCCCGACGGGAAGCAGAGCTACATCCTGGCCCCGCAGCGCCTGCAGCCGGGCGACAAGGTGGTGGCCGGCGAGAGCGTCGACATCAAGCCGGGCAACGCCGCTCCGGTCGGCTCGATGCCGGTGGGCACGATCGTCCACAATGTCGAGCTGAAGATCGGCAAGGGCGGCGCGATCGCCCGCTCGGCCGGCAACTACGCGCAGATCGTCGGCCGCGACCAGGGCTACGTGACGCTCCGCCTGAACTCGGGCGAGCAGCGCCTGGTCCACGGCCAGTGCTTCGCCAGCGTCGGCGCGGTCTCGAACCCGGACCACATGAACATCTCGCTCGGCAAGGCCGGGCGCAACCGTTGGCTCGGCAAGCGCCCGCACAACCGCGGTGTGGCGATGAACCCGGTCGACCATCCGCACGGCGGCGGCGAGGGTCGCACCTCGGGCGGCCGCAACCCGGTCACGCCCTGGGGCGTGCCCACCAAGGGGAAGAAGACCCGGTCCAACAAGCGGACCGACGTGTTCATCCTGTCCAGCCGCCACAACCGCAAGAAGTAATCGCTATGGCACGCTCTCTCTGGAAGGGGCCGTTCGTCGACGGCTACCTCTTCAAGAAGGCCGAGGCGGCGCGGGGCTCCTCGCGCTCCGAGGTCATCAAGATCTGGAGCCGCCGCTCCACGATCCTCCCGCAGTTCGTCGGGCTCACCTTCGGTGTGCACAACGGGCAGAAGCACATCCCGGTCTACGTCACCGAGGAGATGGTCGGGCACAAGTTCGGCGAGTTCTCGCCGACCCGCACCTTCCCGGGCCACGCGGCCGACAAGAAGGCGAAGAGGCGCTGAGATGGGCAAGCAAGCCACCCCCCGCGCGCTCCCTGAGAACGAGGCCAAGGCCGTCGCGCGCATGCTGCGCGTCAGCCCGCAGAAGCTCAACCTCGTGGCGCAGATGATCCGCGGCAAGAAGGTCGACACGGCGCTCGCCGAGTTGCAGTTCTCGCGCAAGCGGATCTCGACCGAGGTCAAGAAGTGCCTCGAGAGCGCCATCGCCAACGCCGAGAACAACCACGACCTGGACGTCGACGACCTCGTCGTCTCCCAGGCCTTCGTGGGCAAGGCGCTGGTTCTCAAGCGTTTCCACGCCCGCGCCCGCGGCCGCGGCGCGCGCATCCTGAAGCCCTTCTCGAACCTCACCATCGTGGTTCGCGAAGTCCGCCAAGCCGAAGCGGCTTGAGGAGGATCTGATGGGTCAGAAAGTCAACCCGATCGGTCTCCGGCTCGGCATCAACCGGACCTGGGATTCCCGCTGGTTCGCCAACAAGGGCGACTACGCGAAGCTCATGCACGAGGACGTCGCGATCCGCGCCGCCCTCATGAAGCAGCTCAAGCAGGCGGCGGTCTCCAAGATCGTCATCGAGCGCCCGCACCGGAAGTGCCGGGTCACCATCCACTCGGGTCGTCCGGGCGTGGTGATCGGCAAGAAGGGCGCGGACATCGAGAAGCTGCGCAAGCTCGTCGGCACGATGACGAAGGCCGACGTGACCATCAACATCGTCGAGGTGCGCAAGCCCGAGATCGACGCCACCCTGGTGGCCGACTCGATCGCCCAGCAGCTCGAGCGCCGCGTCGCCTTCCGGCGCGCCATGAAGCGGGCCGTGCAGTCGGCCATGCGTCTGGGCGCCGAGGGCATCCGGATCAACTGCTCGGGCCGTCTCGGCGGCGCCGAGATCGCCCGCCAGGAATGGTACCGCGAGGGCCGCGTCCCGCTGCACACGCTGCGCGCCGACGTCGACTACGGCACCGCGACGGCGTTCACGACCTACGGGACCTGCGGCATCAAGGTGTGGGTGTTCAAGGGCGAGATCCTCGAGCACGACCCGATGGCCCAGGACAAGAAGGCCCAGGAAGAGGGCGGCCGCTCTGG
This sequence comes from Methylobacterium sp. D54C, assembly GCF_053345595.1. Taxonomy (NCBI): domain Bacteria; kingdom Pseudomonadati; phylum Pseudomonadota; class Alphaproteobacteria; order Hyphomicrobiales; family Methylobacteriaceae; genus Methylobacterium; species Methylobacterium sp. D54C. Next base: position 178,490 of record NZ_JBKFAK010000009.1, on the reverse strand, counting down.
CGGACGCCGTGAGCGCGATGGCGAGGGCGGCCGCGAGCGCGGACGCCGCGAGCGCGAGCACGCGTAAGGTAGGAAGCCATGCTGCAACCGAAAAAGACCCGCTTCCGCAAGCAGTTCAAGGGCCGCATCCACGGTGCGGCCAAGGGCGGCTTCGAGCTGAACTTCGGCCAGTTCGGCCTGAAGGCGGTCGAGCCCGAGCGCGTCACCGCCCGCCAGATCGAGGCGGCCCGCCGCGCGATCACCCGCGAGATGAAGCGCCAGGGCCGCGTCTGGATCCGGGTGTTCCCGGACGTCCCGGTGTCGTCGAAGCCGACCGAGGTCCGCATGGGCTCCGGTAAGGGCGCCCCGGATTACTGGGCGGCCCGGGTCCATCCCGGCCGGATCATGTTCGAGGTCGACGGCGTTGCCGAGAACATCGCCAAGGAGGCGCTCCGCCTCGGCGCCGCGAAGCTCCCGATCCGCACGCGGGTCGTCCAGCGCATCGCCGACTGAACGGAGGATATCGTGAAGTCGACCCAGAGACTGTCTGATCTGAAGGCGCTGTCGCCGGATCAGCTGAATGACGAGCTGATCAACCTCAAGAAGGAGCAGTTCAACCTGCGCTTCCAGGGGGCCACCGGCCAGCTCGAGAACGTCGCCCGCGTCCGCGAGGTCCGTCGCGACATCGCCCGTGTCCGGACTCTGCAGCGTTCCAAGACGCTGCAGCAGGCCAAGGGCTGAGGCGGGTTTTAGGAGACAACCATGCCGAAGCGCATCCTGCAGGGCACCGTCGTCAGCGACAAGGGTGAGAAGACCATCGTGGTGAAGGTGGAGCGCCGCTTCACGCACCCGGTGATGAAGAAGACCGTGCGGCGGTCGAAGAACTACCACGCGCACGACGAGGGCAACGTCGCCAAGGTCGGGCAGACGGTGTTCATCGAGGAGTGCCGTCCGTTCTCCAAGACCAAGACCTGGAAGCTGGTCGAGGGCGAGGCCGCCCAGGCCGAGGCCGGCGAGGCCGCCTGATCCCGGGATCCCGGCGGCTGCGGTCTCCGCGTCCGCCAGATCCCGGCCCGCGGCGTCGCGGGATGGTGCCCCCTCTGGGGTGACCATCCCGGGGATGCCCGGCGACCGGTACGACGAACGCCCGGACGCAATTCGACTCGCGAGAGCCGGATTCGTGCCGGGCGTCGTCGTTTTCGGCCGCATGTCTGGCGGTTGGGTCCCGGTCGCCGGCGGGCCGAGCCTGCTGCGGGACCGCGGGAGGCGTCGCCATTGCGGCTGGCGGTCGTCCCGTTCGGCGCGTTGTGTCGGCATTCGTACGCGGCTTGGCGGCCGATTACCGGATTGGATTGCTGTCGCGGGGCATCCGGGTGTCGAGCCGGGATTTCGTGACTTGCGTGCAGCAAAACCGCGTTCCGGCCTTGCTGGTTGAGAACAAAACGGGTACATAGAGGCGGTGGCGACGCGCGTTGTGAACTGCGTCCAACCCCTTCATAAGGAGCCCGCCAGATGGCCCAGCCCGCATTGAAAGTGGTCGACATGCCCCCGGTGGACAAGGACAAGTCCAAGGCGATCGACGCCGCCCTGTCTCAGATCGAGCGCGCCTTCGGCAAGGGCTCGATCATGCGGCTCGGCAAGAGCGACAAGGTCCAGGAGGTCGAGACCGTCTCGACCGGCTCGCTGGGCCTCGACATCGCGCTCGGCGTCGGCGGCCTTCCCCGCGGCCGCGTGATCGAGATCTACGGTCCCGAATCGTCCGGCAAGACGACGCTGGCGCTCCACACGATCGCGGAGGCCCAGAAGAAGGGCGGCGTCTGCGCGTTCGTGGACGCCGAGCACGCCCTCGACCCGGTCTACGCCCGCAAGCTCGGCGTGAACCTCGACGACCTGCTGATCTCTCAGCCCGACACGGGTGAGCAGGCGCTCGAGATCACCGACACGCTGGTGCGCTCGGGCGCCATCGACGTGCTGGTGGTCGATTCGGTGGCCGCGTTGACCCCGCGGGCCGAGATCGAGGGCGAGATGGGCGAGAGCCAGCCGGGCCTCCAGGCCCGCCTGATGAGCCAGGCCCTGCGCAAGCTGACCGGCTCGATCTCGCGCTCGAACTGCATGGTCATCTTCATCAACCAGATCCGGATGAAGATCGGCGTCATGTACGGCAGCCCCGAGACGACCACGGGCGGCAACGCCCTCAAGTTCTACGCCTCGGTGCGCCTCGATATCCGCCGCATCTCGACGCTCAAGGACCGCGACGAGGCGATCGGCAACCAAGTCCGCGTCAAGGTGGTGAAGAACAAGGTCGCGCCGCCCTTCAAGCAGGTCGAGTTCGACATCATGTTCGGCGAGGGCGTGTCGAAGGTCGGCGAGCTGATCGACCTCGGCGTGAAGGCCGGGATCGTCGAGAAGTCGGGCGCCTGGTTCTCGTACAACAGCCAGCGCCTCGGCCAGGGCCGCGAAAACTCGAAGGGCTTTCTGCGCGACAACCCGAAGATCGCGGCCGAGATCGAGGGCTCGATCCGGCAGAATTCCGGTCTGGTCGCCGAGAAGATCTTGGAGAACGCCGCGCCGACGGCGGACGATCTCGACGAGGGCGAGGCCTAGGCTGCGCCGCCGCGGGCCGGCGACGGCGCGCGGCGGACCTTGCGACGTTCGAAGATGCGCGGCCCCGGAGTCTCTCCGGGGCCGCTCTTCGTTGAGCGACGGTGACCGGACGCGACGGGCCGGTCAGTCCGCCATCGTCTTCTTCACGGTCTCGACGAGCTGCTTCAGGCTGAAGGGCTTGGGCAGGAAGTTGAAGGTCTCACCCTCGGGCAGGTTCTTGCGGAACGCGTCCTCGGCGTAGCCGGACACGAAGATCACCTTCAGGTCGGGCTGATGCTTGCGCACCTCCCGCAGGAGCGTCGGGCCGTCCATCTCGGGCATGACCACGTCGGAGACGACGAGATCGATGGTCTGCGCGCCCTCGCGGACGATCGCCAGGGCCTCGAGGCCCGAGGCCGCCTCCAGCACCGTGTAGCCGCGGGCCGAGAGCGCCCGGCTGTTGACTGCCCGCACCGGGTCCTCGTCCTCGACGAGCAGGATGGTCCCCTGCCCCGTATGATCGGCGGCGGGCTTGCGCGGCGCCGGCTTGTCGACCTTGGCGGGCGGCGTCTCCCCGTTCGGCACAGCGGCGTCGCCGCCCGCGGCCGGCGCGGTGACCGGCTTGGCTTCCGACCCGGAATCGGGATGGGCGGTGGTGGAGGCCGGCGCGAGCGGCTCCGCGCGCGGCAGTGCCGGCTCGACCGCCGCGACCGGCACCTCCTCGGGCTCCGCAACGGGCACGTGACGCGGCAGGTAGATGCGGAAGGCCGTGCCCTCCCCGACCTTCGACTGCACGTCGATGGTGCCGCCGGACTGCTTGACGATGCCGAACACCGTCGAGAGCCCGAGGCCGGTGCCCTTGCCGATCTCCTTGGTGGTGAAGAACGGCTCGAAGATCTTCTCCATCAGCTCGGGCGGGATGCCCTGGCCGGTGTCGCGCACCTCGATCAGCACGTGGTCGCCCGCCGGCGCCCCGCCGCGCCCCTCCGCCCCGGCGGCCGCCCCCGGATCGGAGACGTTCTCGGTGCGGATCATCAGCTTGCCGCCCTCCGGCATGGCGTCGCGGGCGTTGACCGCCAGATTGACGATCACCTGCTCGAACTGGTTGACGTCGGCCTTCACGGGCCAGACCTCGCGGCCGTGCTTCAGCTCCAGCGCGACGCGCTCGCCGAGCAGCCGCTTGAGGAGTAGGGTCAGCTCGGAGAGCGCCTCCCCGACATTCATCACCTCCGGGCGCAGCGTCTGCCGGCGGGAGAACGCCAGGAGCTGGCGGACGAGGCCCGCCGCCCGGTTGGCGTTCTGCTTGATCTGCATGATGTCCTGGAAGGCCGGGTCGGTCGGCCGGTGGCTCGCGAGCAGCAGGTCCGAGTAGCCGATGATCGCCTGCAGGACGTTGTTGAAGTCGTGCGCGATGCCGCCGGCGAGCTGGCCGACCGCGTTCATTTTCTGGGCCTGAGCGACCTGCTGCTCCAGTTGGCGCTGCGCCGTCGTGTCGAGGGCGTAGAGGATCACCCGCTCGGCCTCGTCGGTCTGCTGGCCGGCATCGCCGCCGTCGGCCGGGCTGAGCCAGACCCGGGCCGAGCGGCCGCCGGGCCCGTTGAGCTGGACCTCGATGGGCTCCGGATCCGTCCGCCCGCTCGCGGCGCGGGCGAGCCCGGCCTCCAGGGCGGTCCGGTCGGCCACCGAGTCGGCGACGTTGGGCTCGACCCGCGGGACACCCTCCCCGTCCGGGGCGCCGTCGTCGGCCTGCCGCGGGACCGTGCCGAACAGGCGCGTGAACGAGGCGTTGGCGCGGGCGATCCGGCCGCCGCTGTCGAGGGTCGCGATGGCGATCGGCGAGTTGTTGAGGAAGCGGGCCAGCCGGACCTCGGCGGCGCGCTGCGGCTCGTCGGTCTCGGCCCCGGCGGACCGGTTGATCACGAAGGTCCGCGACGAGCCGGGCTTGCCGTCCTTGCCGAAGGCGACCCGGTGGTAGAGCCGGACCGGCAGGGTGTGGCCGTTGCGGCGGCGCAGGTCGAGGTCGAAGCGGTCGGTGCGGACCTCGCCCGGCAGGCCGGCCGTGCGCACCAGCACGTCCGCCTCCGGGGCGATCTCGGTGAGGTGCGGGCCGCCGGGGCCGACGCTGGCGAGGTCGTAGCCGAGCCAGGCCGCCAGGGTCGCGTTCATGTAGACGATGGCGCCCGCCGGATCGATCGACAGGAAGCCCGCCGGGGCGTGGTCGAGGTAGTCGATGGCGTGCTGGAGCTCCTGGAAGACGTTCTCCTGCCGCTCCCGCTCGGCGGTGATGTCGGCCACCGTCCAGAGGGAGGCCGCCCGGCGCGGGCGCGCGAGGGGCCGCACCGAGACCCGGTACCAGCCGAAGCCGCGCTCGCCGGCCGTGGGCCCGAGGGGCGGCGACATCCGCACCTCCTCGATGTGGGCCCGGGCGTCGCGCGAGGCCTGCGACAGGCGGTAGACCGCCTCGGAGACCTCCGGCGAGCCGACGAGGATGCGCTCCACCGGCACGAGGTTGGAGAAGGTGTCGCCGCTGGCGATCCGGAGATAGGCCTCGTTGGCGTAGATCAGCCGGCCGCCGTCCTCGACGACCAGCTGGCCGTCCGGCGAAGCGTCGACGATGCCCTTGGTGATGTCGTCCCGGGCGGCGCTGCCGCTGAGCTGGAGCGCCCCGATGGCGAGGGCGAACAGGAAGAACACGCCCGCCATGGCCAGGAGGGCCAGCAGCCAGACGATCAGCGACTGGGCCTGCTCATTGGCCACGAAGGACAGGCCGATGGCCGCGCCGACCAGCAGGCCGGCGAGCACGAGGAGCAGGCCGACCCGGCCCGGCTGTTCCGAGCGGTCGATCGAGCCCGTGCCGAGCAGGGACGAGGCCTGCGCGACCGGGGGACCCGAATTCTGCGGGCCCGCGGCGGGCGCCGGAGGTCCAGTGACGTCGGCCATCGGCTTCATTCCAGAACAGTCACCCGGTTAGTCCGCCGGCCATATCAGGACATGCGGGGCGCGGCATCAGTCTCGTCGCGCCAAGCCTTGACACAGCCTCGCGAAAAAAGGTGGAGGAAGCGTGGCTTTCGCCCCACCGGGCGTTCGGCGAGACGGCGCGGCGCGCGGATCGCGCGGGGCTACGCCGCCCGTCTCCGCAGGCGCAGCACGAACCCGATGACCTCCGCCACCGCGCGGTAGTGCTCGGCCGGGATCTCCCGGTCGATCTCCACGGTGGCGTGGAGCGCCCGGGCGAGCGGCGGGTTCTCGATCACCGCGACCCCGTGCTCGGCCGCCACCGCGCGGATGCGTAGGGCGAGCGCGTCGACGCCCTTGGCGACGCAGACCGGCGCGGCCATGCCGGTCTCGTAGCGTAGCGCCACCGCGTAGTGGGTGGGGTTCGTCACCACGACGGTGGCGGTGGGGACCGCGGCCATCATGCGCTTCTTCACCCGGGCCATCCGGAGCTGCTTCAGGCGCCCCTTCACCTCGGGATTGCCCTCCGACTCCTTCATCTCCTGCTTGAGCTCCTCCTTCGACATCCGGTGGCGCTTGCGCCAGCGGAACCGCGCGTAGAGCGCGTCGCCGAGGGTGATCGCGAGGTGCATGCACAGCATGCCGGCGAGCAGCTTCAGGCTGAGGGACAGGATCGCCGGCATGGAGGCGGCCGGGTCCAGCTGTGCGAACACTTCCAGCCGGTCGCGGTCGTTCCACAGCATCACCGCGCCGACCACGCCCACGGCGGCGATCTTCGCCAGCCCCTTGCCGAACTGGAACAGGGCCTCGACGCCGAGGAGCCGCTTCACGCCCGCCATCGGCGAGAGGCGCGAGAATTTCGGCATCAGCGTCTCGGCGGAGAAGACCAGCGGGTGCTGCAGGAGCCCCGCGGCCAGCCCGGCCACGACCGCCAGCCCGACAGGCACCGCCACCGCCTGGAGCCACAGCCACAGGCCGCGCGTCATGGCCGCCTTCATGGCCGTGGCGTCGTCCGGCAGGGTATGGGCGTTGGCGAGGTAGGCCTTGAGCCCGTGCAGCAGGTTCGAGGCGATGGTCGGGGCCGCGACCAGCAGCGCCAGGGTGAACGCGGCCAGTATCGCGAAGGTGTTGATCTCGGTGCTGGTCGCGACGTCGCCGCGCTCGATCGCCTGATCGAGCCGTCGTTGGGACGGCTCCTCGGTCTTGTCCTCGTCGTCGGTATCGTCGGCCATCGCGCGTCGGGCTCAGAGCGGGGACATCGTCGGGGCACGGGCGATCCGGCCGCTCAGCGGCCGACGTAATCCCCGAGATACCGGCCCAGGTCGTCCAGGAAGACGCCCATCATGACGCCGAGGCAGCCCATCAGCAGCAGCATGCCGATCAGCACCGAGGCCGGGACCGCCAGGAAGAACACCTGCATCTGGGGCATCAGCCGCGACAGCACGCCGAGACCCAGGTTGAACAGGATCCCGAAGGCGATGAACGGGCCGGCGATCTGCACCGCCAGGGTGAAGCCCCGGGCGAGCGCCTTCGTGGCCAGCATCAGCGCGTCCGAGAAGGACGGCACGCCGTCGGGGGGCAACACCACGTAGCTGCGGGCCACGCCCTCGATGGCGAGATGGTGCAGGTCCGCGGCGAAGATCAGCGTGATCCCGAGCAACGACAGGAAGTTGCCGATCGCCACCTGCTGGCCGCCCTGGCTCGGATCCACCGTCATCGCGTAGGACAGCCCGACCTGCGCCGAGATGATCACCCCGGCGGTCTGAAGGGCGGCGAGGATCATCCGCACCGTGAGGCCGAGCACCAGCCCGATGATCGTCTCGCCGAACAGGAGCCCGATCAGCCGCGGGCCGGCCACGCCCTCCGTGCCGCCGAGCAGCGGGCGCACGGTCGGGAACAGCACCAGGGACGTGAGAAGCGCGAAGGCGAGGCGCAGGCGCGGCGACACGGTCTGCTCGCCGATCCCCGGCATCAGCATGATCAGCGTGCCGATGCGCGCGAAGGTGATCAGGTAGGCCGAGGCGATGCCGGGCAGGAGCAGGTTCATCGCGGCCCCTATGGCACGCGGCGGCCGCGCCTGTCCCGGCCGGCGGGCGCATCAGCCGCCGGCCGCGATGCGGGCGGCGATGCGGGTCATGTAGCCGGCCATGGCGTCACCCATGAAGGGCAGCATCAGCAGGAGCGCGGCGAACACCGCCACGACCTTGGGCACGTAGATCAGCGTCTGCTCCTGGATCTGCGTCAGGGCCTGGACCAGGGACACGGCGAGGCCGACCGCGAGCGCGACCAGCATCAGGGGCCCGGCCACCTTGAGGAACACGAAGATGCCGTCGCGGGCGATGTCGAGGATGGCGAGGCCGGTCATGGGGATGCGATCTGTGCGGGGGGAGCGGGCGGGGAAGCGGTCGGCCGGTCAGATCTGCATCCGCATGATCTCCTCGTAGGCGGAGATCATGCGGTCGCGCACCGCCACCATGGTCTGCAGGGCCGTCTCGCTCTCGGCGACCGCGGTGACCACGTCCACGACGTTGGCCTTGCCGGCGGCCGCGGAGACGGCCTGGGAATCGGCCCGGCGGCCGGCATCGCCGACGCTGTCCAGGGTCTGCCCGAGCATCTGCATGAAGTCGGTGCCGGTGCCGGTCGTCGGCTGCACCCGGGGGGCCGGCCGGCCGCCGGCGAGGCCCTGGACGGCCGCGTAGGCACCCGCTGCGAAGTTGCTCGAAGCCATCGCCATGCGTCCTTGCTAAGCGGTCCTGCCGCGGGCTTCGGGGGTCACTTCAGGATGCCGAGGGTCTGCGCCAGCATCTTGCGGGTGGCGCTGATCATGTTGAGGTTCGCCTCGTAGGAGCGCTGGGCCTCCCGCAGGTCCATGTTCTCGATCAGCGCGTTGACGTTGGGCATCTGCACCACGCCCTGGGCGTCGGCCGCGGGGTTGCCGGGCTCGTACTTGGTCCGGAAGGCCGACGGGTCGCGCCTGACGCGCCCCGCCTCGACGAGCTTGGCACCGGTCTCGTCGTCGAGGTGGCTGGTGAAGGTCGGGATCTTGCGGCGGTAGGGCTGCGCCCCGGCGGAGGCCGGCGCGGAATCGGCGTTGGCGATGTTCTCGGCGATGATGCGCATCCGGCCCGACTGGGCCTTGAGGCCCGCGGCCGCCACCGCCAGCGACTTCGTGAATTCCATGGCTCAGGACCCTCCCGCTGCCGCGACCCCGCGGCCGTCGGCGCTCCACATTCGGCCGTCGCGCGTCAGCTCTTGCCGATCGCGATCTTCAGGGTGGTCAGGCTGTGCTGGTACAGCGAGGCGGCGAGCTGGTAGTCCGCCTGGTTCTCGCCGGCCTTCATCATCTCGTCCTCGAGGTTGACGCCGTTGCCGCTGGGCCGGACCTCGAAGCCCTTGGCGCGCTTGGAGTCGGCTCCGACCGTCTGGCCGGGCGGTGCCATGTGGCCCGCGCTCGTGAGCGTCAGGCCGGAGCCGCTGGTGGCGAGGGCGCCGGTCGCCCGGTCGAAGCGCGGCTCCACGAGGTCGCGGGGCTTGAACCCCGGCATGTCGGCGTTGGCGACGTTCTCGGCGATCACGCCCTGGCGCGCCTGCGCCCATTGCATCCGCGTGCGCAGCATGCTCAGCACGGGCAGATCGGTGAGGGCCATGGTCGCCTCCGGGATGGCGTGGCCGCGCCGGGACGAGCGGGCTCGGCAAAATCTGCCGCCTGCATGGTTAACGGCGCGTTAAGCCCGATCTCCGGGCCGGCCGGTGCCCGCGTCAGCTCGCGCCACGGGGGGAGTGAACCCCCGGTTCGGCCGGGCCGGCGGCGCAGTCCCGACCTATTGTCTTGCGCGCGCTCAATTAAAAGGTCTGTTAACGAACTCTTAACGTCGTTTGCCTTGCCGCCCCTCCGGCGTGGTATGGATCAAGTCCGTGCCGGCGCGCACCCGCGGCGGTCGGAACGTGCGAGTGCGTAATCTTGCGATGGCTGCAATCCGTGTTCGGCTCTGACGGCTCCCCCATCGTCCAGTATATCGTGATCTTCGCCGTCATCTTCACGGCGCTCGCGGCGATCGTGTTCACGGTGCGCCGGCTCACCGGCCGGAGCCTCGCCCTGCCGGGGCGGTCCGGGAGCCGCGGGCGCCAGCCGCGCCTCGGGATCGTCGACGTGTACGAGCTTGACCGGGCCCGGCAACTCATCCTGCTGCGCCGGGACAATGTCGAGCACCTGCTCCTCGTGGGCGGCCCCAACGACGTGGTGGTCGAGCGCAACATCCAGCGCGGCCAGCGGCCCCTGCCGGAGGCGGCGATCCGGCCGGAGCTGGCGCCGGAGCCGCTGGACGAGCCGCTCCCGGACCCCCTCGTCCAGGGCGGCCGCCTGCCCGAGCCGCCCCGCGGTCTGCCGGAATCCGGTGGCCGGCGCGCCGAACCGCTGTTCGATCCGGGCTTCGCGATGCCGGTGGTGGTGCCGTCGCCGGTGCCGCGCTCGGCCTCCGCTCCGCCCGTGACTCTGCCCCTCGATCCCGGGCTGTTCGGCGGCGACGAGCCCGGCCAGGACATCACCGCACCTCTGAGTGCCGCGCCGCCCCAGGCGCCCGCGCCTCAACCCCCGGCGCCGCCCGCGCCCGAGCCGATGGTGTCGCCGCCGATGGTGTCGCCGCCGATCGCGCCGCCGGCGGTGGAGCCGCCCGCGCCCCCGCCGCGCGAGCCGGTCGCGCCGCGGCGGATCCTGAGCCGGACCGCGCCGCCGCTGATCGAGCCGCGGCCCAACCCGGCCTCCGAGCGCAAGCTCGAGCCGGCACCGGCGGAGCCGGAACCCGCCCGTCTGGCCCCGAGCCTCGCGGTGCCCTCCGAGCGCAAGTCGGTCGATCCGGTGGTCCTGTCCGACATGGCCCGGCAGCTCCAGGCCGCCCTGTCGCGCTCGTCCTCGGCCGTGACGCCGCCGCCGCAGCCCGCGCCCGCCCCGCCGGCGCCCGAGGGCGTCGATCCGCTGGCCGCCGCGATGGCGAGCGTCCCGGTCGAACCTTTGCCCGCCCCCGCCCCGGTCGACGAGCCCGAGGCCCCGCCGCCACCTCCGCCTCCGGCTAAACCCGTGCCGCCGTCGGCGATGCCCAAGGTCGAACCCCCTCCGCCCGTGCCGGCCCCGCCGCCGCCGACGACGACGACGCCGTCCGCGCCCACGCCCGACGCGAAGGGATCCGGCAACCCGTTCTCGGTGGAGGAGATCGAGGCCGAGTTCGCCCGCCTCCTCGGTCGCCCACTCGACAAGCGGAGCTGAGGAACTCCGCCCCCGCCGAGCGGGCGCGTCGGGACCGCGTCCTCGATCGCGAGAACCGCGATTTACCGAAGGTTAACCATCTTCCGGGACGTTCCGGCGCGGAGGATGTCGCTATGCTCGCGCTGGATGCTGGAACGGCTCACCGGAGCCGCGCTTACAGCGCTTTCCGGCTCGACCGGGCCGGCCGCGTCCGCGCGGCCGAGATCCTGTCGGCCGAGGACGACACGCAGGCGCGCCGCCGCGCCCGGGCGATGGTCGGGCGCCACGCGATCGAGCTGTGGGAGCGGACCCGCTTCCTCGGGCGCTTCGAGCCCACCGTGGCGGCGGCTCAGGATCGCGCCGGCCGCTGAGGCCGGCGGCGCCCGCCCGTCCCGTCAGCGGCCGGCGGTCTCCGGCATGGCCAGCACGGCGAGGAAGCTGAGGATCGCGGCCCCCGCCAGGTAGAACCCGACGAAGCCGATGCCGCCGTAGGCCGCGAGCTGCTGCGCGATGTAGGGCGCGCCCGACGCCCCGAGGATCCCCGCGAGGTTGTAGGTCACCGAGGCGCCCGTGTAGCGCACCCGCGTCGGGAACAGCTCAGGCAGGACGGCGCCCATCGGTCCGAACACCCACCCCATCGTCAGGAGGCTGAGGCACAGGAAGCCGAGGACCGGCGGCCAGGTGCCGGTGCCGGCGGCGTGGCCCAGCATCGGCCCCATGAGGAAGCCCAGCAGGAACGTCACAGCCATGCCGGAGAGCAGCACAGGCCGGCGGCCGAAGCGGTCGGCCGCGGCCCCCGACACGACGGTGCCCAGCGCCATGAAGCAGACCGCGATGCACTCGAAAAGCAGGAAGGTCGGCCGGCTGTAGCCGAGGGTGCCGGTGCCGTAGCCCAGGGCGAAGACGGTCGAGAGGTAGAACACCGCGTAGACCGCCACCATCGCGAAGGTGCCGACCAGGACGGCGTGGCCGTGCTGGGTCAGCATGGTGGCGAAGGGCACGCGCTCCGGTCGCGCCTGGCTGAGCGCCGCCTTGAAGGCCGGCGTCTCGGTGAGCTTCAGGCGCACGTAGAGCCCGACGCCGACGAGCGCCGCCGAGGCCAGGAACGGCAGGCGCCAGCCCCAGGCCTGGAAGCTCTCGGGCGTCAGGCCGAAGCTGAGGGCGAGGAAGCCGAGATTGGCCAGGACGAAGCCGACCGGCGCCCCGAGTTGCGGGAAGATGCCGTACCACGCGCGCCGGCCCGGCGGCGCGTTCTCGACCGCCAGCAGCGCCGCGCCGCCCCACTCGCCGCCGAACCCGATCCCCTGCCCGCAGCGCAGGATGCACAGCGCCGCCGGCGCCCACCAGCCGACCGACGCGTAGGTCGGCAGGCAGCCGATCAGCACCGTGGAGATGCCCATGATCAGCAGCGACGCCACCAGCGTCGCCTTGCGGCCGACCCGGTCGCCGAAATGCCCGAACAGGGCCGCGCCGACGGGCCGCGCGATGAACGCGATGGCGAAGGTCGCGAAGGCGCTGAGCTGCTGCACGCCGGGCGCGCCGGCGGGGAAGAAGACCGGGCCGATCACCAGGGCGGTGGCGGTGGCGTAGATGTAGAAGTCGAAGAACTCGATCGCCGTCCCGACGAAGCTCGCGGCGAGGATCCGCCGAGCACTCGGGGGAGCGCTCGGGGCGGCCTGCGAGGGGTCTGCGGTGTTGCCCGCGGGGTCGATGGTCTGCAGCATGATCGGGATGGGGGGATCCGGGTCGGTCGCGGCGCTTTCGCACGGGCCGCCGGGGGCCGATACCCCGCTCCGGACATGGGCATCCGCCCTGGACGCGGAGGTCGCTGTGCGGTGCACCGACGGCGGCCTTGCGTTCCCCTGTCCCCTTCGCCAAGCTGAACGGCCATATTCCGCGACGGTCGCCGGCCGCGGCGCCGTCCCTATCACTTGAGTATTGCGATGAGAGTCACTGTCGAGCGCGCGGCCCTGCTCAGGTCGCTCGGCCACGTGCACCGGGTCGTCGAGCGCCGCAACACGATCCCGATCCTGTCGAACGTGCTCCTGCGCGCGGAAGGGTCGGGTCTCCAGCTCCGGGCGACGGATCTCGACATCGAGGTGACCGAGAGCGTGCCGGCGGACGTGGCGGATGCGGGCGCCACAACCGTGCCGGCGCACGTGATCTACGACATCGTGCGCAAGCTCCCCGACGGCGCGCAGGTCTCCCTGGAGACCGGCGGCGAGTCCGGCCAGATGACGATCCGGTCCGGACGCTCGCGCTTCGCCCTGGGCGCCCTGCCGGAGGGCGACTTCCCGGACCTCGCCGCCGGCGAGATGCCGCACGGCTTCGAGATCGCCGCCGCCGACCTGAAGCGGCTGATCGAGAAGACCCAGTTCGCGATCTCCACCGAGGAGACCCGCTACTACCTGAACGGCATCTACCTGCACACGCTGGAGACCGAGAACGGCCCGGCGATGCGGGCGGTGGCGACGGACGGCCACCGGCTCGCCCGCGTCGAGATCCCGGCCCCGCAGGGCAGCGTCGGCATGCCGGGCGTGATCGTGCCCCGCAAGGCGGTCGCCGAGATTCAGAAGCTCCTCGACGACGGCGGCGAGACCGTCTCGGTCGACCTGTCGCCCGCGAAGATCCGCCTGCGCTTCGCCGGCGGCCTGACACTGATCTCCAAGCTGATCGACGGCACCTTCCCGGATTACCAGCGCGTGATCCCGGCCAACAACGACAAGCGGCTGACCGTCGAGCGCGACGCCTTCGCGAAGGCCGTGGACCGGGTCTCGACGATCTCGTCGGAGCGCGGGCGCGCGGTGAAGCTCGGGCTCGCCGAAGGGCGCCTCGCGCTCTCGGTGAACAACCCGGATTCCGGTAGTGCCACCGAGGAACTCGACGTCGATTACGAGGCGGCCGGCCTCGATATCGGCTTCAACGCCCGCTACCTCCTCGACATCACCGCGCAGCTCGAGGGCGACACCGCCCTGTTCAAGCTCGCGGATCCCGGCTCGCCGACCCTGATCCAGGACCGCGAGGGCGCGCCGGCGCTGTACGTGCTGATGCCGATGCGGGTGTGAGGCGGCCGCGCGGATCCCGGTCCCGCCCTCGTCCCGAGGTGCCGGAGCGCAGCGGGGGCCGCGCGGGAGGTCCCCGGACGGCGATGTGGTTTCTGGAGCCCGCCCGCGCGGCCCGCTGACGCGGGCGCCTCGGGGCGAGGTGGTTGGATGGGATGTCAGACAGCAAGGGACGGTTGAGCGCGGCGCGTCTCGGCCCCTCGATTCACCCCTCGGTTCACCGATGAGCGACATCCGCGATCCGCGGGACGAGCTCGACGGGTCGAGCCTGCGCGTCACCCGCCTGATCGCCCGCGATTTCCGCAACCACGCGGACCTCGAACTGACGCCCGAGGCCCGCTTCGTCGCGCTGGTCGGGGAGAACGGCGCGGGCAAGACCAACCTGCTCGAGGCGCTCTCGCTGTTCGTGCCGGGCCGGGGCCTGCGCCGGGCGGAGTTCGCCGCCATGGCGCGCAGCGGCGGCCCGGGGGGATTCGCGGTCTCGCTCACCCTCGACCGCGACGGCGCCGAGCACCGGCTCGGCACCGGGCTCGAGCCGCCGGGTCCCGACGGGCGCGCGAGCCGGCTGTGCCGGATTGACGGCGCCACCGCGGCCTCGCCGGTGGCGTTCAGCGAGTTCCTGCGGGTCGTCTGGCTGACCCCCGACCTCGACGGCCTGTTCCGCGGGGCGGCCGGAGACCGGCGACGGTTCCTCGACCGTCTCGTGCTGGCGGTCGACGCCGCCCACGGCGCCCGGGTCTCCGCGCTGGAGCGGGCCCTGCGCTCGCGCAACCGCCTGCTGGAGGAGCGGCCCGACGACGACCGCTGGCTCGACGCGGTGGAGCGGGAGGTCGCGGAGCTCGGCGTCGCCGTGGCGCTCGCCCGGCGCGAGACCGCCGAGCGCCTCGACCGGCTGATCGCCGAGACCCGGGACGACGCGCAGCCCTTCCCCTGGGCGGCCATCCGCCTCGAGGGCGACCTCGACGATCTGGTCGCTGTCTGGCCGGCCCTCGAGGCCGAGGACCGCTACCGCATGGCGCTCCGCAACGGCCGCAATCGGGACCGGGCCGCCGGCCGCACGCTGATCGGGCCGCAGAGCAGCGACCTCGTGGTCCGCCACGGCCCGAAGGACGTGCCGGCCGGGACGGCGTCCACGGGCGAGCAGAAGGCGCTGCTCATCGGCCTCGTCCTCGCCCACGCGCGGCTGGTGCGGGCCATGAGCGGCATCGCCCCGCTGATCCTCCTGGACGAGGTGGCGGCCCACCTCGATCCCCGCCGCCGGGCCGGCCTGTTCGAGGCCCTCGAGGCCCTCCCGGGGCAGGTCTGGATGACCGGCGCCGACCCGGACGCCTTCGCGCAGGCCGGCACCCGGACGCAGGTCCTGCGGGTCGGCGGCTGATCGGCCTCAGGCCGCCCGGACCGACCCGAGGAAGCGTGCGACCTCGACGCCCAGATGCTCGGACTGGCGCGACAGCTCGCCGGCCGCTCCCAGAACCTGGGCTGCCGCGGCTCCGGTCTCTTCCGAGGCCCGCGCCACTCCGGAGATGTTGCTCGTCACCTCGTCGGTGCCGGCCGCCGCCTGCGAGACGTTGCGGACGATCTCCTGCGTGGCCGCGCCCTGCTCCTCGACCGCCGCCGCGATGGTGGTGGCGACCGCGTCGATCTCGCGGATCCGGGCGGCGATCGTGTCGATGGCCGAGACCGCCTGGCCGGTCACACCCTGGATCTGGCCGATCTGCTGGCTGATCTCCTCGGTGGCCCGGGCGGTCTGGCCAGCGAGCTCCTTGACCTCGGCGGCGACGACCGCGAATCCGCGGCCGGCCTCGCCGGCCCGCGCCGCCTCGATCGTGGCGTTCAGCGCCAGCAGGTTGGTCTGGCCGGCGATGTTCGCGATGAGCCCGACCATATCGCCGATGCGCGTCGCCGCCTGGCTGAGCGCCTGAACGAGGTGCTGGGTCTCGTCCGCCTCGCCGACCGCCGCCTGCGCGAGGTTGGCCGAGCCGAGGACCTGCCGGCCGATCTCCTGCACGGAGGTGCCCAGCTCCTCGGCGGCGGCCGCCACGGTCTGGACGTTGGCGGAGGCCTGCTCGGCGGCGGCCGCCACCGTTGTGGACTGGCTGGCCGTCTCGGTCGCGCTCGACGTCATGGTCTGCGCCGTGGCCTGCAACTCGGTAGCCGAGGACGAGACCATCCCGACGATGCTGCCCACTGCCCGCTCGAACCCGTCCGCGAGTTCCACCATGGTCCGCCTGCGCGCGGCCACCGCCGCCTCGTCGGCGCGGCGCTTCATCTCGGCTTCCTCGGCGGCCTTGCGGGTGACCATGACCTTGATGCCCTCGACGGCCTTGCCGACGGCCCCCACCTCGTCCCTTCGGGCGGCCTCGGTGATCTCGGCCTCGACCTCGCCCTGCGCCATCCGCTGCAGGACCTTGACCAGCCGGTCGAGCGGCCGCGTGATCCCGACCGTGGCGATGAACACTGCCGCCAGCAGCCCCGCCAGCATGCCGAGACCGCTGACGATCATCAGCGTCTGGCGGGTCTCGTTGGTCTGATCGGTCAGGTCGCCCGAGCCCTTCTGCATGTACGTATCGATGTCCTCGGCCATCCGGTTGCCGTCGGTCAGCAAGCCGGAGAACGTCGGGTCGATCGCCGTGTGGATCAGCGCGATGGCTTGCTCGTTCTGATTGGCGGTGCCCAGCCGGCGGACCTCGCTCACGTCCCTGAGATAGCGCTCGATCCGCGCGGCCTGCTCATCGATGCGCGCGGCGAAGGTCGGCGCGTGCGATCGGAGGCTCGGAAGGAGCGCCCTCACCGCGGGCAGCGCGGCCTCGAAGCCGCTGTTGGCGGCCTGCATCTGGCCCTGATCGGTCTCCGCGATGATCCGGTAGACCCAGTAATTCAACTCGATCACCAGGCGGTTCAGCCTGCGTGCCTCCGCCACCGCCGTCGCCTCGCGGGCGAGGAACTCGCTGTAGCGGTCGTCGATGACCGTCATCCGCGCCTGAGCGTACCAGATACATCCGCCGACAATCACGCTTATCAGCGCGATGACGGCAGCAATTTTTGGAAGTATATTGATATTGGATAGACGTATCACTGTCTTGAAATCCCTTCGCTCGATCGATGATCGGCCTCATGATCTCATGGGATTCACTTTGGTCGTCGATTGCGATAAAGCGTTGGAAGCGCGATTGTGTCAATGACAAATATCATTTTGCGGTTTGATTTTGTGTGTCCGAGCCTTTTGCGATATCTTATATCAGCATGGCTCCTCATATATTGACTCCAATACACTCCTTGGAACGATTTAAAGAACAGATATTGATCCAGGATATGCAATATGGGATCGGTCTACACGGGCCGGGTTCTTCGACAGCTCGTGGGCGACGTCCCGGGGCGCGACCCCGGCGCCGCGCCACCGGCCTTTTCGCGGCTGCGGATCGCGCCACATAGTGGGCGCTGCACGCCGCCGGCGTGCCCACGGAACTCCGCGCGCATGTCCAAGCCCGTCCACGCCATGATCCGCGTCCTCGAGGAAGAGCGCGCGCGCGACTACTATGCCCGTGCCTTTGGTCTCGCGGTGTCCGGCCGGTTCGACTTCCCGGACTTCACCCTCGTCTACATGCGGGATCCGGACTCGCCGTTCGAGCTGGAGCTCACGGTGAACAAGGGCCGCGACAAGCCCTACGATCTCGGCGACGGCTACGGGCACATCGCCTTCGTGGTCGACGACGTGGAGGCCGAGCACGCCCGGCACCGGCGCGAGGGCTTCACGGCCACCGACGTCAAGACCCTCAAGCACGGGGACGACGTGCTCGCGCGGTTCTTCTTCGCCACCGACCCGGACGGCTACAAGATCGAGGTCATCCAGCGCGGCGGCCGCTTCGCGTGAGCGGTCCGGT
Organism: Methylobacterium sp. D54C; assembly: GCF_053345595.1. NCBI lineage: Bacteria > Pseudomonadati > Pseudomonadota > Alphaproteobacteria > Hyphomicrobiales > Methylobacteriaceae > Methylobacterium > Methylobacterium sp. D54C. The sequence goes on along the minus strand of NZ_JBKFAK010000009.1, from coordinate 160,791 downwards.
CCGCCATTCCCTCTCCGGAACGTCTTCGAGATCCATGCAGGACAAGACCCGCATCGTCTGCATCCGCCACGGGCAGTCGACCTTCAACGCCGCCCACCGGCACGGGGGCGGCGATCCCGGCCTGCCCGACGCCCGCCTGACCGAGCTGGGCCAGGCCCAGGCCCGGGCCGCGCGGGAGCGGCTGCGGCCGATCCCCTTCGACCTCGTGGTGGTCTCGCCCCTGACCCGCGCCATCGAGACCGCGGCGATCCTGTTCGGCGAGCATCCCCGGCAGCCGCGGGTGCTCGTCGAGGTGCTCCACCGCGAGTGCCAGGAGAGCAGCTGCGATGTCGGCCGGGTCGCCTCGGAGATCGCCGCGGACTTCCCCCACCTCGATGTCGGGCACCTGCCCGAGGTCTGGTGGCACGCGGAGCCGGGCTGCGAGGTCGGCGGCTACCCGGTGGAGCCGCGCCCCCTGTTCGATGCCCGGGTCGCGGCGTTCCGCGACTGGCTGCGGGCCCGCCCGGAGACCACCATCGCGGTGGTCGGCCACGGCACGTTCTTCTACCACCTCACCGGCACGTTCCTGGAGAATTGCGGCACCATCGACTTCGATCTCGACGCCGCGCCCGCGGCGGCCTGATCAGCCCGGCACCCGGGCGCGCGCCGCGTCCATGCGCTGCCGGGCGCCGGCGACGGCGATCTCCGGCGCCTGCCGGCCGATGGCGAGGGTCTCCGCGAGGATCGTGCAGGCCTCGGCCCAGGTTCCGGTCAGGAACGGCGCCGCCCCCTCGGCCACCTCGGCGGCGCAGCGCGCGTCCTCGCCGGCGCGTTCCGCCGCCGTCGCAGAGCGGGACACCGCCGCGGTCAGCGCGCCTTCCCGCCAGCGCCGCGCCTGGGCCGCCGCCTGCGCGCGCGCCCCGCCCCGCCACGCGGCCGCGCGGGCCGCTGCCAGGGCCGCGGGCCAGTCCGGCGCGCCGGAGCAGGCTTCCGCGTCCTCGACCATCCCGGCGACCGCGCAGAGCGGCGCCAGGATGCGGCGGACGCTCTCCAGCGCCAGCTGCCGGGTGCGGGCGGCCTCGATCTCCGCCGTGTCGGCGCTGCCCGACAGACGCAGGACGAAGGCCATCAGCTGCGGCCGCACCTCGTCCGGCATGGCGTCGTTGAGCCCGAGGGCGTAGGCGGCGGCCGGCCGCGAGAAGCAGGGTGGGCAGTCCGCGCTGGAGCGGATCGCCCGGTAGGGCAGGCCCGCGGCCACCATCGCGGCCTCGTTGATGCAGGTCCCACCGTCTGGCCCGGGGAAGGGATGCGATCCGGCGAGCAGACGCCAGTTCAGGATCGTCGCGAAGTCGGGATGCATCGGCGCGCGCTCCGTCTCGGTCGCGCAGCGTGGCACGCCGCGCCCCGGAAGGCGAGGCCCTTCAGCCGCCGAGGCCCGGGGCGAGGCCCGAGAGCATCGCGGCGCCCAGGACCAGCACGAAGGCGGCGGCGACGAGTTCGAGGCCACCGAGCGCCAGGAGTCCGGCCTGTCCCCGTCCGCCCGCGAGGCGCAGCGCCATCCGCTTGGCGAAGACCGCGAGGCAGGCCAGGGCCGTCGTGGTCAGCGCGGTGCCGAGCGCCATCGCCAGGACCGCCAGCACGCCCGCGCCGGGCACGCCCTGCGACACCGCGAAGACGAGGACCAGCACGGCGCCGGCGCAGGGGCGTGTCCCGGCCGCCAGCACCACCCCGGCCCGCTCGCGCCACGTGTCGAGAGTGTCGAGGGCCTGCGGTTCCGGCAGGTGGCTGCAGCCCGGGCCGCAGCCCGCGCCGAGATTGGCGAGGCGACCGGCCTTGCGCCACGTCAGGACCAGCCCGATCAGGGCGACGAGGGCGAAGCTCACGGTCTCGATCAGGGTGCCGGCCCGGGTGATGCTCGCCGCCGTGGCGTTGAGGACCAGCGTGCCGAGGCCGACGATCGCCCCGGCCACGCAGGCCTGGAGCAGCGCGGCGCAGACGCTCAGCGCGGCGCCGCGCCGGAGCGCCCGCTCCCCCGCCAGGATGTAGCCGGCGATCACCGCCTTGCCGTGGCCCGGGCCGGCGGCGTGGAACACGCCGTACGCGAAGGCGAGGCCGATCAGCGGGGTCCAGCTGCCGCCGCCCCGCAGCGCGCTCACCGCGGCGTTGAGGCTGCGGGAGAAGCTCGCCTGCAGCGCCAGGATGACGCCGCCGAGACCCGTGGCGGCCGGCGCGGCCTCGCGGAAGCCGATCCCGAAGGGCGAGCGCGGCGGCGGCGCGGCGAGGCCGGGCGCGACCAGCCACGCGATCGCGGCCGCGAGCAGCGCGGCCAGCGCGATGGCCGCGGCCATGAGGCCGAGCCTCAGCCCCAGCCGTCCCGCCCCGGCGGGGGCGACGATCCCGATGCCTACGGACATGCCACGAGAACCCGGCTGGCGAACTGCACCCCGTAGGTCGAGGCGGCGGTGAGCGCCTCGAAGAAGGCCTCGGTCATGCCCGGCGACCCGGCATCGGCCGTCTTCGGCTGCTCGGTCTTCGGCCGGGTGACCGTGGCGGCGCAGCCCTGGGGCGCACCCGCGAGGGTGGCGGCGTCCGCGCCCTCGGCGAACGAGAAGGCGACGAAGTAGGTCGGGTCGTAGACCTCCAGCGCGGCGACCCCCCGCCCCTGCTGGACCGGGGTCTTCAGGGGCAGCAGGAAGGTCATGACCAGCGCCCGGTCGTCCATGTGCGCCGCCGGCTCCTTCGGATCGCCGAAGGCCTGCTCCTTGCCGCCGACCTTCAGCTTCGTGAAGTAGCCGAACTCGGCGAGGTTGGCGGTGTTCTCGGCGGCGAGCCCGGCGAGCTCCTCCGGGCTGAGCTTGCCGTCCTTGTTGGTATCGAGGCCCTGCGTGACGAAGGCCGTATACTCGGGATCGAAGCTCCACGTGTCGCGGACGCCGACGAGCTTGCCGTCCGCGTAGACGAGCTGCGCCTTGGCGGTCACCCAGACGTGCGGGTGGGCGGAGGCCGCCGAGGCGGCGCAGCCGAGGGCGGCGGCCAGCGCCAGGGCGAGCGGTTTCGGGCAGGGCGCGGCGATCAGCATGGACGGTGGCACGCTCGCGGCGGGAGGGAAGCGATCAGGTCGCGTCTTCCTCGCGTGCCGGTTGGGCGAAAGCGAGGCGCCGTCCGGTCGTCGCGCCTGTCCCCGCGCCGGTCACTCGCCCCCGTCGAGACCCATCAGCTGGAAGCTGACCCGCAGGTCGTTCGACATCGGGATGTCCAGGCGTTCGCCGTTGGGCAGGCGCTTGAGGAACCAGCGCTCGTAGGTCCAGCGCAGCGCCCGCGACTCGGCGAGCCGCGTGAAGGTCTGCTGCACGAGGCCGGCGAGTTCCGGATCGTCCTTGCGGAACATGATGCCGTAGGGCTCGTAGGAGAGCTTGTCGGGCAGCACCGTGTAGTTCGCCCCGTCCTTCGCGTCCGTGGCGATCAGCCCGTAGAGCAGCACGTCGTCGGTGGCGAAGGCGTCGGCCTTGCCGGCCTTGACCATCGCGTAGGAGGCGGCGTGGTCGGGCGCCGTCACCACCTGCGCGTCGATCTTCAGGCGGACGAACTGGTCGCGCACGGCCTTCTCGTTGGTGGTGCCGGCCGTGACCACCACGATCTTCCCGCCGAGATCCCGGTAGGAGGCGATGCCCGATCCGCGCTTCACCAGCAGCTGCGTCGCGCTGATGTAGTCCACGGGCGAGAACGCGACCTGCTTGCGGCGCTCGGCATTGGCGGTGGTCGAGCCGCATTCGAGGTCGATCTTGCCGGCGGTCACCGCCGCGATGCGCGTCTCGGCGGTGACCGGCTCGTAGCGGATCTTCACCGGCCGGCCGATCGCCGCCTGGACGTCGTCGGCGATCTCGTTGCAGAGGTCGATGGCGTAGCCGATCGGTCGGGGGCTCCCGTCCGACTGCTTGCCCTCCACGAAGGAGAACGGCACCGAGCTCTCCCGGTAGCCGAGGACGATCTCTCCGCGCTCGGCGACGCTCCTGAGTGTCCCGGTGAGCACCTCGACGGCGGAGGCGGGCGTCGCCGCCAGCGCCAGCGCCAGAACCGCGACGAGCCGCATCGTCATCACTCCGCCTCCGAAGGGCACCGAACAAGCCACGCCGCGATTCAGGGCACCCGTGAGAGCGCTCATGAGAGCGGCCGTCCTGCGCCCGCCATCGCGGCGCGCGCAGATTTCCCCGGACCGGCCCCTACTCCGCGGGCGAGGCCACCGTGCCGACATGGTCGAGGCGCTGGTCGGTGGTGCTGAGCTGGCCCTCCCACTTGGCGACCGCCACGGTGGCGACGCTGTTGCCGAGCACGTTGGTGGCCGACCGGCCCATGTCGAGGAACTGGTCGATCCCGATGATCAGCAGCAGCCCGGCCTCCGGGATGTTGAAGTGCGACAGCGTCGCCGAGATCACCACCAGCGAGGCGCGCGGCACGCCGGCCATGCCCTTCGAGGTCACCATCAGCAGGAGCAGCATCGTGAGCTGCTGGCCCCAGCTCAGCGGGATGTTGTAGGCCTGCGCGATGAACATCACCGCGAAGGTGCAGTACATCATCGAGCCGTCGAGATTGAACGAGTAGCCCATCGGCAGCACGAACGAGGTGATCCGGTTCGGCACCCCGAACTTCTCCAGGTTCGAGAGCATCTTGGGGTAGGCGGCCTCGCTCGACGCCGTCGAGAAGGCCAGCACGAAGGGCTCCTTGATCAGGTTGAACAGGCGCATGATGCCGCCGCCCCCGAGCAGCAGGAAGCCGACGCCCATCAGCAGCGTCCAGAGCACGCCGAGGCTGATGTAGAACTCCACGAGGAACTTGCCGTAGGTCACGAGCACGCCGATGCCCTGCGTGGTGATCGTCGCCGCGATGGCGGCGAACACCGCCACGGGGGCGAACATCATCACGTAGCCCGTCACCTTGAGCATGACGTCGGCGATGCCCTCGATGCCCTGCGCGAGCAGGCGGCCCTTCTCGCCGAGGGCGGCGAGGCCCACGCCGAAGAAGATCGAGAAGACCACAATCTGCAGGATCTCGTTGTTGGCCATCGCCTCGACAGCGCTCTTCGGCACGAGGTGCGTCACGAACTCCTTGAGCGAGAGCGAGGCCGCCTTGAGCCCGGTGCCGGCCCCGGCATCGGGCAGCGGCAGGTTCAGGTTGTGGCCGGGCTGCATCAGGTTGACCATGATGAGGCCGAGCATCAGAGAGCAGAACGAGGCGCCGACGAACCAGAGCAGCGCCTTGCCGCCGACCCGGCCGACGGAGGCGGTATCCCCGAGATGGGCGATGCCGACGACCAGCGTGGAGAAGACCAGCGGCGCGATGATCATCTTGATCAGGCGGAGGAACACGTCGGAGACCAGCGCGATGTAGCCGGCGATCTCCTTGGCGGTCTGCGGATCGGGCCAGGTGATGCTGCAGGCGTAGCCCACGGCGATGCCGAGGAGCATGCCGATGAAGATCATCGTCGTGAGTCGCGACCCTGCCATCGGTACTGCTCCTCGCCTGGGCCCGGGATGATCGAGCATTGCAATTCGTTAACGTGTCGCAGGAACTGCGCCACACGCAAGCCCGGCCAGGGGGCGTTACTGGCGTGGTCGACTGTTTTCACGCGACGCTCGGGCGGCGATGAAACCGGTGGCCGGTGTGCTACGGCTGCGGTACGAGACTTGCCCCGCCAAGCTGCCTGCGCTCTCCGTAGGCGGCCCAAGCAACCTGCGCGCGAGAGTTCATGGACGTCTTCGTACAGCAGCTCATCAACGGGCTGACGCTCGGCTCGATCTACGGCCTGATCGCGATCGGCTACACGATGGTGTTCGGCATCATCGGCATGGTGAACTTCGCCCACGGCGACGTCTTCATGGTCTCCTGCTTCATCGCGCTCATCACCTTCCTGCTGCTGACGGTCTGGCTCGGGGTCAGCTCCATCGCGCTGGCTTTCCTGGTGGTGCTGGTGGTCGCCATGGTGCTGACCGCCCTGTGGGGCTGGGCGATCGAGCGGGTGGCCTACCGGCCGCTGCGCGGCTCGTTCCGCCTCGCGCCGCTGATCTCGGCGATCGGCGTCTCGATCTTCCTGTCGAACTTCGTGCAGGTCGTGCAGGGCGCGCGCAACAAGCCGACCCCGCCGATGCTGTCGGGCGGCATCACGCTGTTCGAGCGCGACGGCTACGCGGTGTTCCTGGCCTGGAAGCAGGTGCTGATCATGGCGGTGACCGCCGTGCTGCTCACCGGCTTCTGGTACCTCGTGCAGCGCACGCCCTTCGGCCGGGCGCAGCGCGCCTGCGAGCAGGACCGCAAGATGGCGGCGCTGCTCGGCATCGACGTGGACCGCACGATCTCGCTGACCTTCGTGCTCGGCGCCGCGCTCGCGGCCGTCGCGGGCGTCCTCTACCTCATGTACTACGGCGTCGTGTCCTTCTCGGACGGGTTCGTGCCCGGCGTGAAGGCGTTCACGGCGGCGGTGCTCGGCGGCATCGGCTCGCTGCCCGGCGCCGTGCTCGGCGGCCTGATCATAGGCCTGATCGAGACCTTCTGGTCGGCCTATTTCTCCATCGAGTACAAGGACGTCGCCGCCTTCTCGATCCTGGCGATCGTGCTGATCTTCATGCCGTCGGGCATCCTGGGCCGGCCCGAGGTCGAGAAAGTCTGATGGCCGCCTCGCAGAACGCTCTCCCCGGCTCCGCGATGGCCGGCATCCTGCGCGACGCCGCCTTCTATGCCCTCGTCACCTTCGGCCTCTGCGTCCCGATCATCGCCTACCGGACCGATCCCGGGCCTGGGAGCGAGCTGGTGCTCGTGCCGCGCTGGGGGCTGGTGGCGGCGCTCTGCGCGGCGATCTTCGTGCTGCGCCTCGTCCAGCGCCTCGTGCTGCTGCGCCGCGACGCGCGGCGGGCGCTGACCCCCTCCCCGGCCCAGGCCACCGAGGCGGTGCACGGCGAGCCCGATGCCGGGCAGAAGACCTCGAAGGTCGGTCTCTGGCTGTTCATCTTCGTCGCGCTGACCCTGCCGATGATCTCCGCGCTGGCGACCGGCGGCCTGTCCTCGGCCCGCTACTGGATCGACCTCGGCATCCTGATCCTGACCTACGTCATGCTCGGCTGGGGCCTGAACATCGTGGTCGGCCTCGCGGGCCTGCTCGACCTCGGCTACGTCGCCTTCTACGCGGTCGGGGCCTATTCCTACGCGCTGCTGTCGACGACCTTCGGCCTGTCGTTCTGGGTCTGCCTGCCGCTGGCGGGCCTGTTCGCCGGCCTGTGGGGCATGATCCTCGGCTTCCCGGTGCTGCGCCTGCGCGGCGACTACCTCGCCATCGTCACCCTGGCCTTCGGCGAGATCATCCGCCTGGTCCTGATCAACTGGACCGACGTCACCGGCGGCGGGGCCGGCATCTCGTCGATCCCGCGGGCGACCTTCTTCGGCATCCCGTTCACGGCGGGCGAGGGCGGGTTCGCCGCCACCTTCGGCATCCCGTACGACTCGATGCACCGGCTGATCTTCCTGTACTACCTGATCCTCGGGCTGGCCCTGATCACCAACTTCGTCACCCTGCGCCTGCGCCGCCTGCCGATCGGGCGGGCCTGGGAGGCCCTGCGCGAGGACGAGATCGCCTGCCGCTCGCTCGGCATCGACACCACCGCCACGAAGCTCACGGCCTTCGCGCTGGGCGCGGCCTTCGGGGGCTTCGCCGGCTCGTTCTTCGCCGTGCGCCAGGGCTTCATCAGCCCGGAGAGCTTCAACTTCCTGGAGAGCGCCATCATCCTGGCGATCGTCGTCCTCGGCGGCATGGGCAGCCAGGTTGGCGTCGCGATCGCCGCGGTGGCGATGGTCGGCGGGCCAGAGATGCTGCGCAACCTCGGGTTCCTGAAGGCCGTGTTCGGCGAGGGCTTCGACCCGAGCGAGTACCGGCTGCTGCTGTTCGGGCTCGCCATGGTCGCCATGATGGTCTGGCGGCCGCGCGGCCTGATCTCGGAGCGGATGCCGTCCGTGTCGCTCGGCCAGCGGCGCGCGGTCTCGGGCGCCCATGTCAGCGAGGGGCACGGCTGATGGCGACGTCCCCCCTCCCTCCGCCGGTGCTCACGGTCGAGCACTTGACCATGCGGTTCGGCGGCCTCACCGCCGTCTCCGACCTGTCCTTCGAGGCGCGCCGCGGCGACATCACCGCGCTGATCGGCCCGAACGGGGCCGGCAAGACCACGGTGTTCAACTGCATCACCGGCTTCTACAAGCCCACCGAGGGCATGCTGACGCTGGCCCACGCCGACGGCACGGCGCACCTGCTGGAGCGGCTTCCGAACCACAAGGTGAACCGCACCGCGCGGGTTGCCCGCACCTTCCAGAACATCCGCCTGTTCCAGGGCATGACCGTTCTGGAGAACCTGCTCGTCGCCCAGCACGCGCCGCTGATGCGGGCCTCGGGCTACACGATCCTCGGGCTGCTCGGCCTCAAGACCTACCGGGACGCGCAGGCCGCGGCGATCGAGCGGGCCAAGGCCTGGCTCGAGCGCATCGACCTGATGAAGCGGGCGGATGATCCGGCGGGCGCCCTGCCCTACGGCGCGCAGCGGCGCCTGGAGATCGCCCGGGCGATGTGCACCGACCCGGTGCTGCTCTGCCTCGACGAGCCGGCGGCCGGCCTCAACCCGCGGGAATCGGCCGAGCTGAACGGCCTCCTGCGCCACATCCGCGACGAGCACGACACCTCGGTGCTGCTGATCGAGCACGACATGTCGGTGGTGATGGAGATCTCCGACCACGTGGTCGTGCTCGATTACGGCGTGAAGATCGCCGACGGCTCCCCCGCCGATGTGCGGGCCGACCCGAAGGTGATCGCCGCCTATCTCGGCGTCGAGGACGAGGAGGTCGAGGCCGTGGAGGCCGAGGTCGGGATCACCGTGCCGCACGGGGACGCGGCGCACACGGGAGCGTCGGCATGAGCGTCGCCGGCATCAACGTCCTCGTCGAGGAGACGCGGGCGATCCAGGCGGGACGGAAGCCGCCGCTCCTCGCGGTGCGCGACGTCTCGACCTATTACGGCAGCGTCGCGGCCCTGCGCGGGGTCGACCTCGACGTGGCCGAGGGCGAGATCGTCACGCTGATCGGCGCCAACGGCGCCGGCAAGTCGACCCTGATGATGACGATCTTCGGCAGCCCCCAGGCGCGCTCGGGGACGATCACCTACGACGGCCGCGACATCACCCGGATGCCGACCCACGCGATCGCCCGGCTCGGCATCGCCCAGTCGCCGGAGGGGCGCCGGGTCTTCCCGCGCATGACCGTCTACGAGAACCTCCAGATGGGCGCCGCGCTCCATGACGGGCGCTTCTTCGCCGAGGATCTGGAGAAGGTCTGCACCCTGTTCCCGCGGGTGAAGGAGCGCCTCAACCAGCGCGCCGGCACCATGTCGGGCGGCGAGCAGCAGATGCTGGCCATCGCCCGGGCGCTGATGAGCCGCCCGCGGCTGCTGCTGCTCGACGAGCCGTCGCTCGGCCTCGCGCCGCTCGTGGTGAAGGGCATCTTCGACGCGATCCGGGAGCTGAACCGGACCGACGGCATGACGATCTTCCTCGTCGAGCAGAACGCCTACCACGCCCTCAAGCTCGCCCATCGCGGCTACGTGCTGGTCAACGGGCGGGTCACGATGAGCGGGACGGGTCGGGCGCTGCTCGACGATCCGAACGTCCAGGCCGCCTACCTGGAGGGGGGGCATGCCGGCCCGGTCGGGGCATGATGCCGTTTTCGGTTGAAGCCATTGGCATCCCCGTCTTTGCGAGCGGAGCGAAGCAATCCAGGGCGGCGCCCCACCTTTCGAGGCTGCGCTCCCCTGGGTCACCTCGCTGCGCTCGCGATGACGGCGAGGGGCGCGTTAACCGAAGCAATCGACCGGACATCACATGAGCGTGCTGCAGGGGATCCTGTACGAGGAGCCGTCGGCCTGGCTGTTCCTGCTGGTGACCGTCGTGATGGGCGGGTGGGCCGGATGGATGGCCGCCCGCGGCATCGCCCGGGGCTGGCGGCCGTTCTGGCAATGCGCCCTGGCGCTGCTTCTGGTGGCAGCCGCCGTGCGCTTCATTCACTACGCCCTGTTTTCGGGCACCCTGCTGTCGCTGCACTACTATGCGGTCGACGCGGTCATCGTCATGATCATCGGCGCTGCGGGCTTCCGCTACACGCGGACGCGCCAGATGACGAGCCAGTACCGCTGGCTCTACGAGAAGACCTCACCGCTGACATGGCGCGCACGGGCGCCCGCGGCCGGCGAGGTCCGATGAGTGCGGCCGGATCCGCACGTGCGGTCCTGACACTTAGGGGAAGTACGCGATGAGATCGATTCTGCTGGCCGGGCTCGCCCTCGGCGCGATGGCGGCGGCCGCCCAGGCCGCCGAGGTGAAGCTCGGCGTCGCCGCGCCGATCACCGGCAACAGCGCCGCCATCGGCGCGCAGCTCAAGAACGGCGCGAGCCAGGCGGTCGAGGACCTCAACAAGGCCGGCACGCTGAAGGGCACGACGCTGACCGTCACGGTCGGCGACGACGCCTCCGACCCGAAGCAGGGCGTCTCGGTGGCCAACAAGTTCGCCAGCGACGGCGTGAAGATGGTCGTCGGCGACTACAACTCGGGCGTGTCGATCCCGGCCTCCGACGTCTACCTGGACGCCGGCATCATCCAGGTCACGCCGGCCTCCACGAACGTGAAGTTCACCGAGCGCGGGATGTGGAACACGTTCCGCACCTGCGGCCGCGACGACCAGCAGGGTGCCGTCGCCGGCACGTACCTGGCCGATCACTTCAAGGGCAAGAAGGTCGCCTTCGTCCACGACAAGACCCCCTACGGAAAGGGGCTGGCCGACGAGACGCTGAAGGCCTTCAAGGCCAAGGGCGGCAAGGAGGTCATGTCCGAGGGCATCAACCCGGGCGAGAAGGACTACTCGGCGCTCGTCTCCAAGCTGAAGTCCGCCAACGTCGACGTCGTCTATTTCGGTGGCTACTACACCGAGGCCGGGCTGATCCTGCGCCAGATGCGCGATCAGGGCCTGAAGGCGCCGATGATGGGCGGCGACGGCATGGTCGATCGCGAGCTGGTCGCGATCGCCGGTCCCGCGGCCGAGGGCACGCTGACCACCTTCCCGCCGGACGCCCGCAAGAATCCGAACGCCAAGGCGGCGCTCGCCGCCTTCAAGGCCAAGAACATCGATCCCGAGGGCTACACGCTCTACTCCTACGCGGCCGTGCAGGTCCTGGCCAAGGCGATGGCCGAGACAGGCTCCAGCGACGGCAAGAAGCTCGCCGAATGGCTGCACCAGGGCAAGCCGGTGGACACGGTGGTCGGCCCGATCGCCTACGACAAGAAGGGCGACATCACCCGGCCCGACTACGTCATGTACGAGTGGAAGAAGGGACCCGACGGCAAGATCGACTACAGCGGCAATGAGCTGACGAAGTAAGCCGCGGTCACGAACCGGGATTTCAGTCCGACGCCGCCTCCCGATACCGCGGGGGGCGGCGTCGTCGTTTTCTATACCGTGGATTCGTCAGCTTTCCGGGCGGATCCGTCCTCCGCACCGCGTGCGTACGCCTAAGAAGTGTGCATGATGCCGCCGGCGCGAGCGTGAGGCCGGCTCAGCGCTTGGGAGGAGGCCATGAGGACGGCAGGGACCGCATCTGCGGACGTGCGCAGAGGCTTGGCCGCAACTTGTCCGTACTCAGCCGCAGGCTCGCGCGGCGCATCGCGCTTTCTCCCGGCACCATCATTGCAAAGGCGTCGCCCGAGCGGGCGGGCCCGCGTACCCCGCCGCCGGCCGATGTCGTTCGGCCCGATCCAGGAGTTCCGTACCGATGCAGTCTGATATCGCTCGCCGCGGCGCCGCCGCGGCGCTGGGCCTGACCCTCGTCCTCGCTCCGATGAGCGTCGGGGCGCAGGAGCTGACCGGCACCCTCAAGAAGGTGAAGGACGCCAACGCCATCGTCATCGGCTACCGCGACGCCTCCGTGCCGTTCTCGTATCTCGGCGCCGATCAGAAGCCGATCGGCTACGCGATGGACATCTGCTACAAGATCGCCGACGCCGTGAAGGCCAAGCTCAACCTCCCGAACCTCGAGGTGAAGCTCAACCCGGTCACCTCCGCCACCCGCATCCCGCTGATGGCGAACGGCACGATCGATCTCGAGTGCGGCTCGACCACCAACAACGCCGAGCGCGAGAAGCAGGTGTGGTTCACCAACTCGCACTTCCTGACCGCGACCCGCTACGTCTCGAAGAAGTCGGCCAACCTGCACACGATCGAGGACCTGAAGGGCAAGACCGTCGTGTCGACCTCGGGCACCACGAACATCAAGCAGATCAACGAGGCCAACACGGAGCGCAAGCTCGGCCTGACGATCCTGCCGGCCAAGGACCACGCCGAGGCGTTCCTGATGGTCGAGACCGGCCGCGCCGCCGCCTTCGTGATGGATGACGTGCTGCTCGCCTCGCTCGCCGCCTCGTCGAAGGACCCCTCCGCCTACGAGATCTCCACCGAGGCCCTGTCGAAGCCCGAGCCCTACGGCATCATGCTCCGCAAGGACGACACGGAGTTCAAGAAGGTCGCGGACGACGCTACCGCCAAGCTCTACACGAGCCCCGAGGGCAAGGCCCTCTACGAGAAGTGGTTCACCCAGCCGATCCCGCCGCGCAACATCAATCTCAACCTGCCGATGAGCGCGGAGATGAAGAAGCAGTTCACGACCCCGATCTCGAGCCCCGATCCGGCGGCCTACTGAGACCCGTTCGGTCCGGTTTCATGCCATGATGCGCATCGCGGGCTCCGGCCCGCGGTGCGTCTCTATAAGTTCAAAGTAGAAGCGGCGCGATGAACTACAACTGGAACTGGCGGATCTTCTTCGACGCCTCGCCGGAGGGCAACGGCACGTATCTCGACATGCTGCTCTCGGGGCTCATGTGGACGATCACGACCGCGCTCTGCTCCTGGGTGATCGCCTTCTTCCTGGGCTCCCTGATCGGCGTGATGCGCACCCTGCCGTCGAAGCCCGCGAACGCGATCGGCACGGCCTATGTCGAGCTGTTCCGCAACGTGCCGCTGCTGGTGCAGATGTTCCTCTGGTACTTCGTGCTGCCCGAAGTGGTCCCGACCCGGATCGGCGACGCGATCAAGCAATTGCCGGACGCGCCGTTCTACACGGCGGTGGTCTGCCTCGGCTTCTTCACCGCGTCGCGCGTGGCCGAGCAGGTCCGCGCCGGCATCCAGTCGCTGCCGCGGGGCCAGCGCATGGCCGGCACTGCCATGGGCTTCACGACCTATCAGACCTACCGCTACGTGCTGCTGCCCAACGCCTACCGGATCATCCTGCCGCCGATGACCTCGGAATTTCTCAACAATCTCAAGAACACGTCGGTGGCGCTGACCATCGGCCTGCTGGAACTGACCGCCCGGGCCCGCTCGATGCAGGAATTCTCGTTCCAGGTGTTCGAGGCCTTCACGGCCGCGACGATCCTCTACGTGATCATCAACCTCGTGGTCGTCACGGCGGCGACCTTCCTGGAGAAGGCGGTCGCCATCCCCGGCCAGCGCTGAGGGCCGCCCGCTTCCGCTCCGCCACCCCGCCCGACGGCCACCGGTAACAGGCCCCGATGCTCTCGAATTTCGACTTCTCCGTCATCGTCTCGTCCCTGCCCTACCTGTTCGGTCAGGGCATGGTCTTCACCGTGACGCTCACCGCCATGGCCGCCGTGGGCGGCGTCATCATCGGCACGCTGCTGGCGATGGCGCGGCTCTCGGGCATTCCCGGCCTGTGGCACGTCGCCAAGGGCTACGTCGAGCTCTGCCGCTCGCTGCCGCTGGTTCTGGTGATCTTCTGGTTCTACTTCCTGGTGCCGTATATCGGCGCCTACCTGACCGGATCCTCGACGCCGATCCAGGTCGGCGCCTTCCCGTCGGCCCTGATCACCTTCATGGCCTTCGAGGCGGCCTACTTCTCGGAGATCATGCGCGCCGGCATCCAGTCGATCCCGAAGGGTCAGACGGCCGCCGCCCAGGCCCTCGGGATGAACTACTGGCAGACCATGGGCAACGTGATCCTGCCCCAGGCCTTCCGCAACATGCTGCCGCTGCTGCTGACCCAGACCATCATCCTGTTCCAGGACACGTCGCTGGTCTACGTGCTCTCGCTCACCGACTTCATGGGCGCCGCCTCGAAGGTCGCCCAGCGCGACGGCCGTCTCGTCGAGATGTATGTCTTCGCCGCCGTGGTCTATTTTGCGATCTGCTTCTCGGCCTCGTACCTCGTGCGCCGCCTGCAGCGCCGCGTGGCCATCATCCGCTGACCGACACTGGAGACCGTGTCATGACCTCGTCCCCGATGCCGGCCCCCACCGCCGCCGAACCCGTCGCCGATGCCAGCCACGCGCCGAAGGATGCCGGCCTGCAGCCGGGCAGCCTGATCTCCGGCGCCCAGGCGGTGGCCCCCGGCGAGACGATGATCGCCATCGACAACATCAGCAAATGGTACGGCGACTTCCAGGTGCTGACGAACTGCAGCACCCAGGTCGCCAAGGGCGAGGTCGTGGTCGTCTGCGGCCCCTCGGGCTCGGGCAAGTCGACCCTGATCAAGTGCGTCAACGCCCTGGAGCCCTTCCAGAAGGGCCAGATCACGGTGGCCGGCACGAAGGTCGCCGACAGGGCCACCAACCTGCCGAAGCTCCGCTCGCGGGTCGGCATGGTGTTCCAGCACTTCGAGCTGTTCCCGCACCTGTCGATCACCGACAACCTCACCATCGCCCAGCGCAAGGTGCTCGGCCGCAGCGCCGAGGACGCGAAGAAGCGCGGCCTCGACCTGCTCGCCCGCGTCGGTCTGGGCGCCCACGCGAACAAGTTCCCGGGGCAGCTCTCGGGCGGTCAGCAGCAGCGCGTGGCCATCGCCCGGGCGCTCGCCATGAACCCGGTGGTGATGCTGTTCGACGAGCCGACCTCGGCGCTGGACCCCGAGATGGTCGGCGAGGTGCTCGACGTGATGGTGGAGCTCGCCAAGGAGGGCATGACCATGATGGTCGTGACCCACGAGATGGGCTTCGCCCGCAAGGTCGCCGACCGGGTGATCTTCATGGATCGCGGCGAGATCGTCGAGGACGCCCGGAAGGACGAGTTCTTCGGCAGCCCCCGCTCCGAGCGCGCGCAGACCTTCTTGTCGAAGATCCTGCAGCACTGACGGCGGGCCGTCAGGCCAGCGCCTCCTGCGCGGCCCGGTATTCCCGGCCGTGCCGGCAGTAGCCCTCGACGATGCGGATCATCATCGCCCGCTTCTCGGCGTCGAGGGGGCCCAGGATGCGGGCGGGGCGGCCGCCCCAGAGGTAGCCGGCCTCCAGGATCTGCCCGGGATCGGTGGTGGCCCCGGCCGCCAGCATGACGTCGTCGGCGATGAGGGTGCCGGCCGCGATCGTCGCGCCGATGCCGATCAGCGCCCGCGCCCCGATCCGGCAATCGGCGATCCGGACGTTGTGGGCGATGGTCGTGTCCCGCCCGATTACCACCCCGTCCGCCCGGGTGCGGATCACCGTGTTGTCCTGGATGTTGGTGTCCGCGCCGACCACGATCGGTCCGACTTCCGCGTTGAGGTCGCAGCAGAACAGCACGCTCGCGCCGGCGCCGAGGCTCACCCGTCCGCGCAGGCGGGCGGTGCGCGCCACGAAGACGCTGTCCTCGACCTCCAGCGCCTCCCCGGCCGGGAGCGCGGGCCCGTCGCCCATCCGCTCGCGCAACCGCTCGGCCCGCTCGGCGACCTCGTCGGATCCGATCGCGCGGCTGGGGCGGGCCGGGCTGCCCGCGTAGGCGAAGCCGCCGGGCAGCGTCGCCCGGGGGAAGACCGTCGCGCCGGCCTCGAGGACCGCGCCGTCGCCGACCTCGGCGCCGTCGAGGATCACCACGTCGTCCTCGACGACGACGTCGGAGCCGAGCGTGCAGGCGTGGACCACGCTATTGCGCCCGACCGTGACCCGGTCGCCGCACCGGGTGCCGTGCGTCGCGGTGGCGATGTGCACCGTCGAGCGGTGGCCGAGCCAGAAGCGGTCGCCGAGGGTGACGGTCTGGCCGTCCGCGCGAATCACCGCTTCGTCGCCGATCCAGGCCTGCGCGCCGATCCGGGCGGCGCCGATCACCGTGCTGCCGCGGCCGCACCAGACGGGGCGACTGGCGAAGTCCGGCTGCTCGCCGTCGTAGGGCAGGATCAGGTCGGGGGTCACGCGGGTATCCTTCTCCAGCGCCGTCCGGAGCGCGCGGGGACATCCGGACGATGGCGGGCCGCGCGCCGGGCCGGCAGGGCGCGACGGACCGTGTCATATAGAGGCGGGACCGGGTGTGACAGGGACGGGGCTGGTCCGCGAAGCCGGGGACTCCTATGGATCGGGCCATGAGCGCCCCCGTCCCGAGCGTCGGCATCCAGGCCGAGCCCTTCGACACCGCGGCCGAGATCGCCGGCCTGAGCGCCGCGCTGGGCGGCCGGGCCGGCGCCGTCGTGACCTTCACCGGCCTGTGCCGCGACGAGGGCGGCCGGCTGACCGCCCTCGAGCTGGAGCACTACCCCGGCATGGCCGAGGCCGAGATCCGGCGCGTCGCCGACGAGGCGATGGCGCGCTGGCCGCTCCAGGCCCTGCGGGTGATCCACCGGCACGGCATGGTCCGTCCGGGCGACGGCATCGTGCTGGTAGTCACCGCCGCCAGCCACCGGGTCGCGGCGTTCGAGGCCGCGGACTTCCTGATGGACTACCTCAAGACCCGCGCCCCGTTCTGGAAGCGCGAGCACCTCGCCGACGGCACGACCGGCGGCTGGGTCGAGGCGGCGGCCCACGACGAGGCCGCGGCCGGCCGCTGGGCCTGATGGCCGTGCCCGGGGTCGCGCTCAGGCTGCCCCAGGGCGCTCGACGATCGGTGCGGCTCCCGGCTCCCGACTGCCGGAGCCTGCGGTCCGGCGACGTGCGCGGACGACGCGCGGACGACGCGCGGACGCGCATCCCCACCCCGGATTGCACAGAAGCCGGCCGGCGGACTTGACCCATGAGAGCCCGCGGCGTTCGTGAGCCCGCGGTTTAGGAGCGACGATGTCGGACAGCAGCCTTCAGGAACTGGACGGTCCCGTCGGGCCCTGGCGCGGGGCCGCACCGCTCGCGGTCTCCGGGATCGCCGTCGTGTGCTTCGTGGCGGCGCTGGCCCTGGCCTGGATGTCGGCCGGCACGCTCCTGCTCATCTTCGCCGGGGTGCTCCTCGGCGTGTTCCTCGACGGCCTGACCCGCGGGCTCGGCCGCGTCCTGCCGCTCCCGCGCGGCTTGCGGCTGTCCCTCGCCAGCGTGGCGGTCGCGGTCGCGGTGATCGGCTTCGGGAGCTACGGCGGCGCCACCATCGTCCAGCAGGGCCGGGACCTCGGGACGACGATCAAGGATCAGGCCGGAACCGTCACGGGCTGGCTGTCGGAGCGCGGCATCGACGTGCCGAGCCTCGCACCGCAGGGCGGTGGCAAGGACGGCTCGACCGATTCGGGCCAGCGTGAGGGGGGGCTCGGCGGCCTCGCGAACGGACTCCTGAAGGGCAGCAGCTCGATCGTCTCGGATGCCGGCAGCGTCCTCGGACCGGCCGCGGCCGTGATCCTCGGCCTGTTCGACGCCCTCGGCAACCTCCTGGTGATCGCCTTCCTGGGTCTCGCCTTCGCGGCCGACCCGAAGGCCTACCGGGACGGCGTGGTCCGGTTCGTGCCGCCGGCGAAGCGCTGGCGCGCCAGCCAGGTCCTCGACGGGGCCGGCGAGACCCTCCGCCACTGGCTGTTCGGCCAGCTGATCATCATGGCGGTGATCTTCCTGTGCACCTGGGCCGGCCTCGCCTTCCTGGGTATCGGCGGCGCGCTGATCCTCGGCCTGCAGGCTGGCCTGCTCGCCTTCGTGCCCACGGTCGGGCCGCTGGTGGCGGGCCTCGTCATCGTCCTGGCCGCCCTGGCCTCGGGCACGAAGGCGGTGATCGGCGCGATCGGCGTCTATCTCGCGGTCCAGTGCCTGGAGAGCTACGGCCTGACGCCCTTCATCCAGAAGCGGGCGCTCGACATCCCGCCGGCCACGATCTTCGCCGGCCAGCTGATCCTGGGCGTGATCTTCGGGCTCTGGGGCATCGCCCTCGCCCTGCCGCTGATGGCGGTGATCAAGGTCCTGCTGGAGCAGCTCTACGTGGAGGACACGCTCCACGAGCAGCCGAGCAGCTGAGCGCCCCGGCCGCCCGCGCCGTCGACGGGCGCGGGCGGCCGGTCAGCCGCGCAGCGCGGCCTCGATCATCCGGGCGACCGCCAGGGCCCGGCCGTCGTCGCCGAAACGGCCGATCACCTGGACGCCCACCGGCAGGCGGTGGCCGGGCACCGGCACGTTCACGCAGGGCACGCCCATCAGCGTCCACAGCTGGTTGAAGCGCGGGTCGCCCGTCGAGGCCAGGGTGGCGGGCGCCGGACCCGGCGCCGAGAAGGTCAGGATCGCGTCGTAATCGGCGAAGAGGCCCTTCAGCACCCGGCGGGCGTGATGGCCGTGGCGGCGCCCGTCATCGTACTGGGCCGGGCTGATCGTCGCCCCGTCATCGAGATGGGCGCGGGTGCGCGGCGGCAGCGCGTCGGCCTGCGTGTCGTACTCCCAGGCCAGCGCCAGCCGACCCTCGTAGTTCTGGATGAGGCGGTGGCGTTCCCAGGCCTGCGCCAGCTCGGTCGGCAGGGCGAGGTCGCTCACCCGCGCCCCGGACCGCTCGGCCGCCTGCCGGGCGCGGGTGAGCGCCGCCTCGGCCTCCGGCTCGGGGGCGCCGGCGAAGTCCTGCCGCACCACGGCGATGCGCGGCGCCGAGCCCCCCTCCGCCCGCTCGATCTCCGGCCGCCCGGTGACGAGCGCGAGGGCGTGGGCGACGTCCGCGACCCCGGCGGCGAACAGCCCGATCGTGTCGAGGGCCCACGAGTAGGTCTTCACGCCGACCGTGGGGATCAGCCGGAACGACGGCTTCATCGCCGCGCAGCCGCAGAAGCTCGCGGGCCGGATCACCGAGCCCGCCGTCTGCGTGCCCAGGGCCAGCGGCAGCATCCCGGCGCCGACGGCGGCGGCCGAGCCCGCCGAGGAGCCCCCCGGCGTGTGGCCGGGATCGTGCGGGTTGACCGTCTCGGTCGGATCGCTGCTGGCGAAGGCCGTGGTGGTGGTCTTGGCGAGGGCGACGGCACCGAGCTGCTTCAGCCGGCTCACGACCGCGGCGTCGCCCCGGGGCTTCCAGCCCGCGTAGATCGGCGAGCCCATCTGGGTCGGCAGGCCCGCGCTGTCGATGATGTCCTTCACGCCGACCGCGATGCCGGCGAGCGGCCCGGTCTCGGGGATCGCCGGCGCCGCGTCGAGGGTGACCAGCGCGCGCAGGTCCGGCTCCCGCGCGGCGATCGCGGCGCGGCACAGGTCGATCGCGCCCGCGGGCGTCAGGGTGCCGGCTTCGATGCGGGCGCGGAGGTCGAGAAGCGAGAGCATAATGCATTCAGTCCGCGGTCCGCGGCGCTGTCAACCGAGACGCCACAGCCGACGGCATTCCCGAAACGCCGTTGACGAACGCTTTACGCGACCGTGCGCATCGTCCGGGTCATGTGGCGTGGCGTATCCCTGTTCTCGGCCCTTGCGCTGTTCGGTGCGGGCCTCACCGCGTGCTCGATCAATCATTTCGAGCGACGTGAACCGTGGCGCGATCAGGCGGAGCAGGTCTGCCTGGCCAAGAAGCTCGTCGAGCCCTCGGAGTACATCACGCCCATCGCGGCGATGGATGGCCCGGGGCCGTGCGGCATGCAGCAGCCCTTCCGGGTGACGCGGCTCGGCGGCGGCTCCGTCCTGCTGAAGCAGCGGATGACGCTGGGCTGCCCGGCGCTGGCCGAGGCCGAGGCGTGGCTCGCCGACACGATCCAGCCGGCCGCCAACCTCTACTTCGGCGTGCCGGTGGCCGAGATCAACGCCGGCTCCTATTCCTGCCGCGGCCGCAACAACCAGCCTGGCGCCAAGCTCTCCGAGCACGGTTTCGGGAACGCGATCGACGTCATGTCGATCAAGCTCGCCGACGGCCACGTGATCACCGTCAAGGGCGGCTGGCGCGGCACGGAGGCCGAGCAGGGCTTCCTGCGCGAGATCTTCCTGGGCGCCTGCCAGCGCTTCACCACCGTGCTGGCGCCCGGCTCGAACGTGTTCCACTACGATCACATCCACGTCGATCTCGCACGGCACGACCCGCGCGGTCTGCGCCGGATCTGCAAGCCGCTGATCAAGTTCACGCCGCAGCTCGGGGCCGAGCGGCCGCTGAGCCGCCCGATCCCGCCGCAGCGCCAGCCCGCCGGCCCTCAGGCGCCGGTGGACGTCGAGGAGGACGATCCCTACGGCGTGTCGCCGATGTCGAAGGCCGGGAGCGCGACCCAGGTCGCCCGTGCGCCCGCCCGGCCCCTCGACCGTCCGGCCGCGGCCTCGGCCTACACCGCGACGGCGCCCGTGCGGCCGGCACCGCGGGTCGCCGCCCACGACGAGCCCGCGCAGGAGTACGACGAGCCGCTGCAACTCGGCGCGCCGCCGAGCGCGGAGCCGATCTACTGAGAGACGGGCGCGACCCGCGGCACCCGCGCCGGGCGCCGCTCCCGCGCCGCACCCCAAGCGGGACTGTAGCGGCCGCGCCGCACAGGCCGGCAAAGCGCCGGGGCGGGACTGCCGGAGCTTGACTGGCGGCGCGGCGAAGCCATCGTTCGCGGATGCAGGATCGCACATCCGTCGAGGCACGCGCCATGCGCCCGGTTCTTCACGGCTTCGCCCTCGGGCTGGCCCTTCTCGCCCTGGCCCAGCCGGCGCTCGCCCGGTCGGCCCGGGAGGACATCGAGCCCGCCGAGGAGCGGATCTTCCCGTTCGACGCGCAGATCCCGGGCTGCCAGGACCCGTCGGTGCTGGAGCGGGTCTCGACCAACTTCGCCGAGAAGGAGGCGAAGTTCTGGAACTCGTCGATGACGATCCTGTCCTTCGACACGATCGAGCGCACCGCGTGGCGGCCCTGGGGCCTCGACACCTATCCGCGCCGGTTCTGCACCGCGACCGTGACCACCTCCGACGGGGTCCGCCGCAAGGTCGACTACTCGGTGCGCGAGAGCCTCGGGATCATCGGCGCGACCTGGGGCGTCGAGTTCTGCATCCACGGCCTCGACCGCGACCTCTCCTACGCCTACGCCACGGCCTGCCGGATGGCGCGTCCCTGACCATGCGCGGGCGCGCCGCCGGCCTCGCGGGCCTGCTCCTCGCCGGGTCGGCCGCCGCCCCGGCCGCCGCCCAGGATTACGGCGGCTTCGCCCGGCGCGGCGCGCCCGGCGACTTCGACTTCTACGTCCTCGCCCTGTCGTGGTCGCCGACCTACTGCGCGGGGCCGGGCGCCCGCCGGGACGACGTCCAGTGCGCCCCCGGACGCGGCCTGGGCTTCGTCGTCCACGGCCTGTGGCCGCAATACGCGAGCGGGTACCCGCAGAACTGCTCGGCGGTGAACCGCGCCCCGACCCGGCAGGCCATGGAGGTCGCCGGGCAGGTCTACCCGAGCGAGGGTCTCGCCCGGTACGAGTGGCGCAAGCACGGCACCTGCTCGGGTCTCGATCCCGCCGCCTACTTCGCGGCCGCCCGCACGGCGCGGCTCGCGGTGACGATCCCCGACGGGCTCAAGGGCGGCGCCCCGCCGCAGACCCTCGCGCCGATCGAGATCGCCCGGCAGTTCGTGGCGGCCAATCGCGGCCTGCGCCCCGACATGATGGCGGTCACCTGCACCCGCGGGCAGCTGCAGGAGGTCCGGATCTGCTTCGGCAAGGACCTGCGCGGCTTCACACCCTGCCCCGAGGTCGCCCGCGGCAATTGCCGCGCGCCCGAGGTGAGCCTCGACGCCGCGCGCTGAGTTTTTTCCGCCTTTCGCGCGCCGGCCCCTGGACCCGGCGCCCGGGATCGGCTTCAGCGCGCTGCCATGAACTATCGGCACGCCTTCCACGCCGGCAACCACGCCGACGTCCTCAAGCACCTCGTCCTGGCGCGGGTGCTCGACCACCTGCGCCTCAAGGACAAGCCGTTCCGGGCGCTGGACGCCTTCGCGGGGCTCGGCGTCTACGATCTCGAGGCCGACGAGGCGGCCCGCACCGGCGAGTGGCGGGACGGCTGGGGCCGGATGGGGGCGCCCTTCGCGCCGGAGGTGGAGGCGCTGCTGGCGCCCTACCGCGCCGCGGTGGCGGCGGTGCGGGCGCGCCACGGTGACACCGCCTATCCGGGCTCGCCGGCCGTGATCCGGGAGGCGCTCCGCCCCGGCGACAAGGGCGTGTTCGTCGAGCTGCACCCGGCGGACGCCGCGACCCTGCAGGGGCGCTACGCCCGCGATCCCCGCACCAAGGTCATGAACCTCGACGGCTGGACCGCGATCAACGCGCAGATCCCGCCGCCGGAGCGGCGCGGCCTCGTGCTGATCGACCCGCCCTACGAGGTGCCCGGCGAGATCGAGCGCCTCGGCGCCCATCTCGCCCGTGCGGTGGCGAAGTGGCCGACCGGCCTGTTCCTGGCCTGGTACCCGATCAAGGACGCCGCGGCCCTCGACCGGATGGTCCGCGACCTCGGGGCCGCCCTGCCCCGCCCCGCCCTGCGGCTCGACCTGCTGATCGACCGGCCGGACGACCCGACGCGGCTGACCGGCAGCGGCCTGATCGTCGTCAACCCGCCCTGGCGCCTCGCCGATGAGGCGATGCTGTTCCTGCCGGCGCTCGCAGAACGTCTGGCCCGGCAGGACTTCGGAGGGTTTCGCTGCGATCCGATCGGCCCAGCCGCCTGACTCGTTAGAATTGGGGCGCCGCGCGGAAGACCTCCGGGCCTGCGCGGAAGGAAAAGGTCGGGGTTCCGATACAATTGTGGCGGCAAAGTCACATTTCCGCATCGAACGTGAGCAGCGATACGGAACTGCCCAAAAATTATGCAACTGCTCTATGTTTGATTTTGTGTCAATCGCACCGCGATGTCAGCTTGGCCGTCGACGAACCCGAACGAGCTGCGACACCATGCTGAAGCGATCCACCCTGGCCGGACTGGCCACCGTGCTGCTGTCCTCGACCAGCATCCTCGCGGCCGACCTGTCGGCCCCGGCGCCGGTTCCGGTCGCGCCCCCCGCCGAGCCCTGCAAGGCCACGCTCCTCGGCCCGGCCTACGGCGGCGTGATCAAGGCCAACCCGAATCCGAGTTGCTTCTCGGCCGGACCGCTCGGCGACCTCTACGTGGGCGGCGCCATCACCGGCTACGGCTACACCCAGTCGAACCCGTTCGCGTCGTTCTCGACCCCGGCGGCGCCCAACGACCGCGACCGCGCGGCCCGGTTCGACTTCTCGAACGTGCAGGGCATCATCCAGAAGCCCGAGGGCGCGTTCCAGTTCTACATCCAGGCCGGCGGCTACTCGATCCCGCAGCTCGGCTTCCCCACCCTCAGCACCTTCACCCAGACCGACCTCCTGTTCGGCCCGGTCCCGGTCGCCTACGGCAAGATCCAGATCAACGATGAATGGTCGGTCCAGGGCGGCCGGATGTTCACCATGATCGGCACCGAGCTGCTGTTCACCTACCAGAACCTGAACATCAACCGCGGCCTCCTGTTCGTGCAGGAGAACTTCATCAACCAGGGCGTGCAGGTCAACTACAGCAGCGGGCCGCTCTCGGTGTCGGTCGCCGGCACGGACGGGTTCTTCTCCAACGAGATCTCGTGGTTCACCGGCAACGTCGCCTACAAGCTCGACGACTACAACACGATCGGCGTCAACGGCGGTCTGAACCTCGGCCGGACCAACGCCCTCGACCGCAGCCCGCGCTACCAGTTCGCGACGCCGAACCTCCAGCAGAACAGCGGCATCTTCAACATCAACTACACTTACGCGAACGGCCCGTGGATCATCTCGCCGTACTTCCAGTTCACCAACGTCGAGCGTGACCTGCGCGTCGGCATCGCCAACTCGGCATCGACCTACGGTGGGGCGCTGCTGGCGGCCTACTCCTTCACCGACAACTTCGCCCTGGCCGGCCGCGTCGAGTACACCGAGCAGACGGGCGTCCGCGGGTCGGGCGGCACCAACCTGCTGGGCTTCGGCGCCGGCAGCAACGCCTTCTCGGTGACGGTCACGCCGACCTTCACCTTCGACCGCTACTTCTTCCGGGTGGAGTACGCCCACGTCGAACTCGGCGGGATCACCCGCGGCAACCTCGCGGAGGGCACGCTCGGCACCGGCTTCGGCCGCACCGGAAACCGCACCTCGCAGGACCGCTACATGGTCGAGACCGGCATCACCTTCTGATCGGACCGTCCGGTCCGCTTCAGGAAACGGGTCGTCCTCGAGCCCCCGGCCTCCGGTCCGGGGGCTTTCTCGTGGCCGCGCACGTCGGTGCCGGCCCGATCCCGGGCGTCAGTCCCGCCTGAGCAGGCGCCGGCCCGGCCGATGGCCCTCCTCGCCGGTGTCGCGGAAGCCGAGCTTCTCCAGAAGGCCCCAGGAGGCGACGTTGGCGGGGCGGCACTCCGCCACGACGACGCGCGCCGGGAAGCGCCCGCCGAGGAGCCCGAGGATCGCCGAGACGGCCTCGTAGGCGTAGCCGCGCCCGCGGGCGGCGCCGCCGACCCAGTACCCGATCTCGATCGTGCCGGCGCCGCGCAGATGCGTGCCGAAGACGCCGACGAGCGCGCGCCCGGGCGGATCGGGCGCGCCGTCCCGCGTCCAGGCGCCGAGGAAGCAGTCCCGGCCCCGGGCGCAGCTGCGAATCAGATCCTCGGCATCCTGCAGGGTGAACGGCGTCGGCAGGAAATCCACCGCCGCGGTGATGGCCGGATCGTCGGTGAGCGCGCGGACGGCCGGCGCGTCGGCAGGCCGGAGGGCGGCGATCGCGAGGCGCGCCGTCTCGAGCGCGGGCAGGTCGGCCAGGGTGTCGCGCGCGCTGCGGATGGTAAACATGGATGCGATGTGGGGTGCCGGCCGGTTACGAAAAGGGACGATCCCGCGAGCGGGAATCATCCTGTGGGCCGCGCGAAAACCTTGCACCTACCTTCGCTCCAGGGTCGCAGACCGTCGGAACGGGAACGGTTGCTTAACCTGAATCCGTCTTCATTGGCGCATCAGGTTGCGTCAGGCAAACGGGTGCGTCGATGCGGGTGCGCGGTACGGGTCAGATGTTGCGGACGCTGTCGCGCGTCGCGCTCATCGGCATCATCGGCGGTGCGGCTGCCGCCTGTTCGTCGGACGCGTCGCGTCTGACGAACCCGTTCTCGAACCCGTTCGACTCGGAACCCTCCGCGACCGGCAGCCTGCCGGACGGGAGCCTCAAGTCTGTCCCGCCGGTTCGGACGGGCCGCATCCAGTCGGAGGCGCTCGGCGCCCCCGCCGCCGCGCGGCCCTCCGCCGCCGCGACGCCGGTCCAGACCAACGCCGCCCCCCCCGCGACCCGCGTCGCATCGACCGGCAAGGTCGGCTGGAGCGCCGAGGGCGGCACGCAGATCACCGTGTCGCGCAACGACAGCCTGAACCAGATGTCGACCCGCTTCGGCGTGCCCGCTTCGGCGATCCTGGCCGCCAACGGCCTGAGCAACGCGAACCAGATCACGCCCGGCCGCCAGATCGTGATCCCGGTCTACAACGCCTCCGGGCTGAACCCCGCCGCGTCCCCGATGACCGCCCGGCCGGCCCGGGCCGCCGAGGAGAAGCGCGAGGACGCCAAGCAGGTCGAGAACAAGATCGCGACCAAGCGCGAGGAGGCCAAGGAAGCCGCCAAGGAGGCCGCCCAGAAGCTGGCCGAGGCGAAGGCCGCCAAGGAGGCCGCGCAGAAGGCCGCCGCCGTTGAGGAGGCGGAGCGCAAGGAGGCACTCGCCCGCGACGCCGCCGCCCGCAAGGTCGCCGACGCCAAGACCCGCAAGGACGTCGCCCTGAAGGAGGGCGAGAAGCCGAAGCACGTGCGCCCGGGACAGGTCTCCAAGGCGGACGAGAAGAAGGCCGACGAGAAGAAGGCGGATCCGAAGGCCGAGGCCAAGGCGAAGGCCGAGGCGAAGGCTCAGGAGGCCAAGGCCGAGGCGAAGGCCGCCGCGAAGGCGGAGGCCGCCCAGAAGCTGGCCGAGGCGAAGGCCGCCAAGGAAGCCGCCCAGAAGGCCGCCAAGGAGGCTGCCGCCGCCGAGAAGGTCGAGAAGGTCGCCGCCAAGGAGGCGCCGAAGGCGGCCCCGGTCGCTGCCGCGCCGGCCAAGCCCGAGCCCGCCGCCACCGGCTCCGTGGCCGAGGCGACGGAGAACTTCCGCTGGCCCGCCAAGGGCCGGGTGATCTCCGGCTACGGCACCTCCGGCAACGAGGGCATCAACATCGCCGTGCCGGAGGGTACTCCGGTCAAGGCCGCCGAGGAGGGCACGGTCGCCTATGCCGGCTCCGACGTGAAGGGCTACGGCAAGCTGGTCCTCGTGCGCCACGCCAACGGCTACGTCTCGGCCTACGCCCATAACGGCGAGATCGACGTGAAGCCCGGCGAGAAGGTCAAGCGCGGCCAGACCATCGCGAAGTCCGGCGCCTCCGGAAACGTGACCTCGCCGCAGCTGCACTTCGAGATCCGCAAGGGCGGCGCGCCCGTGGATCCGATGTCCCAGCTCGCCAGCAACTGAGACGGACCGCGCGGGGCCGAGGCCGGCCCGCGCGGCACCGAACGAGACGGCAAGATGCGGCGGCGGTCCCGGACGGGGCCGCCGTTTCGCGTCGTCCGCCGTCCGGCCGCCCCGGCTCGCGACCCGCGCCGGCTGTCCTAAGCCTTCGGCGCCTGCAGCGTCCCCTCGGGGCTGTGACGGTCGACGGTCTCGGGCAGAGCCTGCGCCAGGGTCGGGAACAGCTGGTCCATCGGAACGCCGAGCTTCTCCGCCATCTGGCGCACCTGCTCGTTGTCGAGCACCTTGCGCAGGTCCTCGGCCATGATCGGCTCGTTCGGGCCGCGGCCGAGCCAGGAATTGACCTGGCTCTCGTAGCCGGAGCGCCGGAGCTGATCGAGCAGCGCGTTCAGTCCGCCGGGCAGCACCTGCTGGATCACGCCCGGCAGTGCCTTCAGCGCGATCTGCCCCAGCGAGCCGCCGAGAGTGTTGAGCAGACTCATGTGGACCCCCGTCGAATGGTCAGTGGCGGGAGTCTAGAGCAATCTCCGCGAAGCGGGAGAGGCCGGTGGTCCGCGACGCGCCGGTGTGAACCGCAATTTAGTCGACAGCGATCGGCCTTTGGTCCGGAATGCCGGCCGGGACATCGGTCCGCGGTCGGCTCTCATGAGATCCCTGGCGCTGTCATGCGTGCTCGCGGTCGCGTCCGTCTCCGCGGCCCTGCCGGACGCGGAATCGACGCGTCCGGCGCAGGAGCGCTTTGCTCAGGAGAGCCCTCTGGCGGATGCCGTCTTCGTTCGGCCGCTCTATGGCACGTACCGCCATTGTGGCGGCTCCTGCCTGAAGAGCGGCGAACTGTCGTGGTTCTGCTTCGCCAGGCAGAGCTGCCACTTGAGCTGCGCGACCGCGCCGCCGCAGATGAAGTGCGCCGCCCCGTGAGGTGGGCGATCAGCGGACCTGGGTGCTGAAATTCGGCTGCGGCTTCAGCGTGCCGTTCTCGCTCTGGTCGGCGATCGCCGCGGGCAGGAACTCCGCCAGCACCGTGGGGACCCGCGCCTCCGGAACGCCGAGATCGTACGCGAGGCGCTCGGTCACGCCCTGCGGCAGGCAGGCCGCGATGGCGCTCTCCGGCACCGTCTGCCGCGCGCCCGAGCCGAGCCAGGATGCCACCGCCTCCCCGTGCCCGGTCTCCCGCAGGCGGTCGAGGAAGGACGGGAGGCCGCCGGGATAGAACTTCGCCAGCGACAGGGCGAGCTTGCCGCTGCCGGTCTCCTCGAGGGCCCGGTTGGCCGCCGCAACCACATCGCCGATCAGGGTCTTCGCACCGTCGAGCAGGCCCATGGTTCTCCACCGTCGCGCTTCTTCGTCGCAGGGTGAAGTCGGGCGCGAACCGGCGACGGCAAGCGCGTGCGGCAATTGCGCGGCGAACCGGCTAGGATCCCGGCATCGCGAACCCGGGAGCCATCGATGAAGCGCGTGCGGGCCGGCGTCCTGAAGGTCGCCTATCTCGAGTCCGGTCCGGCCGGCGGGCCGACGGCGGTGCTGCTCCACGGCTTCCCCTACGACGTCCACGCCTGCGCGGCCGCGGCCGCGCAGCTCGCCGCCGATGGCGTGCGCTGTCTCGTGCCGTACCTGCGCGGCTATGGGCCGACGCGCTTCCTGGATGCCGCCACGCCGCGCTCCGGCGAGCAGGCGGCACTCGGGGCCGACCTGCTCGCCTTTCTCGACGCCCTCGGCGTCGGGAGCGCCGTGCTCGCCGGCTACGATTGGGGCGGCCGGGCCGCCTGCGTGGTGGCGGCGCTCTGGCCGGACCGGGCCCGGGGCCTCGTCAGCTGCGGCGTCGGCTACAACATCCAGAACATCCCGGCCGCCCGGCGGCCGGCCGCGCCGGAGACCGAGCACCGCCTCTGGTACCAGTACTATCTCCACGGTGAGCGCGGCCGCGCCGGCCTCGCGGAGAACCGGGACGCCTTCTGCCGCCTGCTCTGGCAGCTCTGGTCGCCGACCTGGGCCTTCGACGCGGAGACTTTCGCGCGGACCGCCCGCGCCTTCGACAATCCCGACTTCGTCGACGTGGTGGTGCATTCCTACCGCCACCGCTTCGGCCTCGTTTCGAGCGATCCGGCGCTGGTGGGGATCGAGGCGCGGCTGGCAGCCCAGCCGACGATCGCCGTCCCGTCGATCGTGCTGCTCGGCGGCGATGACGGCGTCGGGCCGCCGCCCGCCACGGATACCGACGCCCGCCATTTCACCGGGCCGTACCGGCGTGAGATCGTCGCGGGGGTCGGTCACAACTTTCCCCAGGAGGCGCCGGACGCCTTCGCGGCGGCCATCCGCGCCCTGCTATGAGCGCGCCGCCGATGCCCGGCGGTTCGGCGTTGCTTTCGGGAAGCCCCTGGCTATAGTCCGCGCGCTTTTCGACAGGTCTGCGGGCGCCACATCCGGCGGCAGGCCTGCGCGCCATTCGCAGGAGACGCTCGTTGATCACCCCCGCCTTCGCGCAAGGGGCCGGTGCGGCCGCTGGCGGAGCGGAGATCGCCTTTCAGGTGGTCCCGTTCGTCCTGATCTTCGTGATCATGTATTTCCTGATCCTGCGACCGCAGCAGAAGCGGGTCAAGGACCACCAAGCGCTGCTCAAGTCCGTGCGCCGGGACGACACGGTCGTCACCAACGGCGGCCTCGTCGGCCGCGTGACCAAGGCTTCGGACGATCAGGCCGAGATCGAGGTCGAGATCGCCCCGAACGTGCGCGTGCGGGTGGTCCGGTCGATGATCTCCGAGGTCCGCGCCAAGGGCACGGTGAAGGCCGCCTAATTCCCGGTTGAACCGGCCGGCGCCGCGCGCCGGCCCAAAAGAGAAAAAGACGGCCGATGCTGCGCTTCTCCCGTGCGAAGATCATCGCGACACTGGGCCTGATCCTGGTGGGGCTGATGCTCGCCGTGCCGAGCTTCTTCTCGCCCGAGCAGCGCAAGAGCTTCGTCGCCAGCCTGCCCCCCTGGTTCCCCAGCTGGGTGGTGCCGACCCGCGCGATCGTGCTCGGCCTCGACCTGCAGGGCGGCTCGCAGCTGCTGCTCGAGGTGGACCAGAACGAGCTGATCGCCTCGCAGGCGAAGGCCCTGCGCGACGACGTGCGCCGCGTGCTCCAGCAGGAGAACGTCCGCGCCGACGGCGGCATAGGCCTGCTGCCGCGCGGCGTGCAGGTGAAGATCGACGACTCCGCCGCCCGGGCCAAGGTCCTGCCGAAGCTCCAGGAGCTGTCGCAGCCGATCACCACCTCGATCGGCCAGACGGCGGCCCGCACCCTCGACATCGCCGAGCAGCCGGGCGGGGTGATCCGCCTGACCCTCACCGATGCCGGCATCACCGACCGCACCCGCCGGGCCGTGAGCCAGGGCATCGAGGTCATCCGGCGCCGCCTCGACTCGACCGGAACCACCGAGCCGTCGATCCAGCAGCAGGGCGCGGACCGGATCCTGATCCAGGTGCCCGGCGAGCAGAACCCGGAGCGGCTCGAGAAGCTGCTCGGCTCCACCGCCAAGCTCGAGTTCCGCATGCTCGCCGACAGTCCCTCGGGCGACGTCGACATGCTGCCCTCCAAGGACGAGAAGGGCGCCAAGGTCCCGGTGGAGCGCCGGGTCATGGCCGACGGCGGCGAGCTGACCGACGCGCAGCCGTCCTTCGACCAGCAGTCCCACGAGCCGATGGTGAGCTTCAAGTTCAACCTGCGCGGCGCGCAGCGCTTCGGACAGGCGACCTCGGAGAATATCGGCCGGCGCATGGCGATCGTGCTCGACAACGAGGTCGTGTCGGCCCCGGTGATCCGCTCGGCGATCACCGGCGGCTCGGGTCAGATCACCGGCAACTTCACCGTGCAGCAGGCCAACGATCTGGCGGTCCTGCTGCGCGCCGGCGCGCTGCCCGCGAAGTTCACCGTGGTCGAGCGCCGCGTCGTCGGCCCGGGCCTCGGCCGCGACTCCATCGAGGCCGGCAAGCTCGCGACCCTGGTGGCGGCGGCCCTCGTCGTGACCTTCATGTTCGCGACCTACGGGACCTTCGGCTTCATCGCCAACATCGCCCTCATCGTCCACGTCGGGCTGATCCTCGGCCTGATGTCGGTGCTGGAGGCGACCATGACGCTCCCGGGCATCGCCGGCATCGTGCTCACCATCGGCACGGCGGTGGATTCGAACGTGCTGATCTACGAGCGCATGCGCGAGGAGCAGCGGGCCGGCCGCTCGCTGATCTCGGCGCTGCAGGCGGGCTTCGACCGGGCCTTCGCCACCATCATCGACTCGAACTCGACCATGGCGATCGCCGCCCTGATCCTGTTCTTCCTCGGCTCGGGCCCGGTGAAGGGCTTCGCCGTGGTCTTCATCCTCGGCATCCTCACCACGGTCATCACCGCGGTGACGCTGACCCGGATGATGATCGCGGTGTGGTACAATACGTTCCGGCCGAAGACCCTGCCGTTCTGATTAGTCTGGGAGGCCATCGAGGGAGCGCGGGCGGCGCGACGTGACCCCCCTGTCCCGCACGGGAGAGGGGACCCGCGCCTCGACCGTCCTCCATCGCGATGTCCGCGAATAGAGTACCGACCATGCGCCTGCTCCGCCTCTGGCCCGATGAATCGCATTTCGACTTCATGCGATTCCGGCGCTTCACCTTCCCGCTCTCGGCGGTGCTGTCGCTCGCGACCGTGGCGCTGTTCCTGACGATCGGGCTGAATTTCGGCATCGACTTCAAGGGCGGCACCCTGGTGGAGCTGCAGGCGAAATCCGGCACCGCGGACGTGGCGTCGATCCGGCACACGGCCGCGGGCTTCGGCTTCGGCGAGCCGGAGGTGCAGGAACTCGGCAACCAGGGCACCGTGCTGGTCCGCCTGCCGCTCCAGCCCGGCGAGCAGGGCCAGACCGCGGTGATGAACAAGGCGCACGCCGCCTTCGACAAGGATTACGATTTCCGCCGCACCGAGACCGTCGGTCCGCGCGTCTCCGGCGAGCTCGTCCAGTCCGGCACGCTCGGCGTCGTGCTCTCCGTCGTGGCGGTGCTGCTCTACCTCTGGTTCCGGTTCGAGCGGGAGCTGGCGCTCGGCGCCATCGTGGGCACCCTCCACGACATCGTGCTGACCGTCGGCGTCTTCATCATCAGCCGCATCGAGTTCAACATGACCTCGATCGCCGCGATCCTGACGATCGTCGGTTACTCGCTGAACGAGACCGTGGTGGTGTTCGACCGGACCCGCGAGCTCATGCGCCGGTACAAGACCATTCCGACCGTCGACCTGCTCAACCTGTCCATCAACTCGACCATGTCGCGCACGGTGATGACGTCGATCTCGTCGGCGCTGTCGCTGCTGGCGCTGGTGCTGTTCGGCGGCGAGGCGATCAAGGGCTTCGCCGTGGTGATGCTCTGCGGCGTCCTGATCTGCACCTACTCGGCGATCTTCGTCTCGACGCCGGTGTTGATCTATCTGGGCCTGATGCTCTCGGGCGCCCGCGCGGCCTCGGAGCGGTCCGGCGTCCCGCAACCGGCGGAGTAGTCCCTTTTCCCAGATGGCCGATCAGCCAAGTCCGAAGAATTTCGACTCCGGCTTCGTGCCGGGGCGGCACATCATCGACACCTACGGCAACGGCGGCTTCCGCTTCGCCGGGATGTCGCATCGCGGCTCGATCCTGCTGCTGCCCTCCGGGGTCCGCGCCTGGGACGTGACGGAGCCGCGGGCCATCGACCGCACGGCCCTGCGCCCGGTCCAGGCCGAGGCCGGCGGCATCGAGCTGCTGCTCGTCGGGACCGGCCTCGACATCGCGGCGATCGATCCCGCGCTCCGGGGCTGGCTGAAGGATCTCGGCGTAGGCCTCGACGTGATGCAGACCGGCGCCGCCGCCCGGACCTACAACATCCTGGTGGCCGAGAACCGCAAGGTCGCCGCCGCGCTGATCGCGGTGGCCTGATGCCGGAGGTCGACGGCCAGACCGCCGAGACAGGGCTCGCCTTCGCGCAGTCCCACTGCGAGGGCCTCGTGCGGGCCGGCGACCCGGACCGCTACTACGCGACCCTGTTCGCCCCGGCCGCCGCCCGCCCGCACCTCTTCGCCCTCTACGCCTTCTCGTTGACCATCGCGCGGGTGCGCGAGGCCGTCTCGAACCCGATGGCCGGCGAGATCCGCCTGCAATGGTGGCGCGACGCCCTGCAGGGCGAGGCGCGCGGCGACGTGCGCGCCAACCCGGTGGCGGCGGCCCTGGAGGAGGCGATCCGGGTGAACCGCCTCGGGCGCCAGCCCTTCGTCGACCTGATCGACGCCCGCGTCTTCGACCTCTACGAGGATCCGATGCCCCGGGTGAACGACCTGGAGGGCTATTGCGGCGAGACCGCCTCGGCGCTGTTCCGGCTGGCGAGCCTCGTGATCGGCAACGGCACCGAACCGGGCGGCGCGGGCGCGGCCGGCCATGCCGGCGTGGCGTACGGCATCACCGGGCTCCTGCGCGCTCTGCCCTGGCACGCCCGCGCGGGGCAAGTCTACCTGCCGGCCGACATCCTCGGCCGCTACGGCGTCACCCGCGAGGATATCGTCACGGGCCGCGGCGGTCCGGGCCTGCGCCGGGCCTGCGCCGACCTTCGCGCCCTCGCCCGGCAGCACCTGAAGGCCTTCGAGGCGGCCCGCCCGACCATCGCGCCCTCGGCGGGCGCCGCCTTCCTGCCCACGGCCCTGGTGGAGCCCTACCTCGCCGCCATGGAGCGGGCCTCCTACGACCCGCTCAACACGCCCGTCGAGCTGCCGCGCTGGCGCCGGCTGTGGCGGCTGTGGTGGGCGGCGCGGCGGGTGGGCTAGCCGCCACTCCGGTGCCTTCGCCAGCGCCGCGAGGCGATCCAGCGGCGCCACGCCTGCGGAGGGCGCGCGGCCCCGCGTCGCCGCGCGCGATGACGGAGGTCTGTCAGAGCACCTGCGCCAGTCCCGGCACCAGGGCTGCCAGGCGCACCGGCGCGCCGAGTTCCGGCACGGCCTCCGGCGTCGCCAGCACCGCCACCCGGCAGCCGCCGTCGCCGCGCAGGCCCGTCACCAGCCGTCCGCCCGGTTCCAGGGCCGCGCGCCAGTGCGATGGGATCGCGGGAACGCTGCCGTGGACGAGGATCCGGTCGAAGCCGCCGTCCGGCAGGTCCGGGGCCAGCCCGTCCGCCCGGACGACGTGCACCTCGGACAGGGCCGCGAGCCGCCGCGTCGCCGCCCCGGCCAGCGATGTGTAGCGCTCCAGGCTGAGCACCGCCCCGGCGCCCAGCTGGGCGAGCAGCGCGGTCACGTAGCCCGAGCCGGTGCCGATCTCCAGGACGCGCTGGCCGGGCTCCAGCCGCAGCTGCGCCAGCATCAGCGCCACCGTCGACGGCGCCGTCATCGAGGCGCCGCAGGACAGCGGCAGCGCGATGTCGCGCCGCGCGTGCTCCCGATGCGGCGGCGGCGCGAAGGTGTCTCGCGGGACCTGCTCCATGGCCCGCAGCACCGCGGTGTCCCGCAGGCCGCGACCCCGGAGCGCCATCACGAAGGCCGCGTTGCCGGCAGCCTCCTCCAGGCTTCCCAGATCGATCGACGTCCTTTCGATCACTCGGCGAAGGCCTGCGCGAAGCGCGTCAGCGTCGGCTCGTCGGTGAGGTCGAGGCGCAGGGGCGTCACCGAGATCCGCTTCTCGGCGATGGCCTTGAGATCCGAGCCGTGGCCCGGCTCGAACCGGGCCTTGGCGAAGGCCAGCCAGAAATACGGGTTGCCGCGCCCGTCGACACGCGCGTCGATCGACAGCAGCGCCTGGTTGCGGAAGCCTTGCGCCGCCACCGCGACGCCCTGCACCTCGGCCGGTTCGCAGTCCGGGAAGTTCACATTGATCAGGATGCCGGGCTCGATCCCGGTCTCCAGGATCTTCCGGACGACCTTCGCGCCGTGCGTCCGGGCGCAGTCCCACTTGAGCGCGCCGCGCCCGCCCGCACCGTAGGCCTGGCTCATGGCGATGGAGCGGATGCCGAGGATCGTCCCCTCCATGGCGGCCGCGATCGTGCCCGAATAGGTCACGTCCTCGGCGACGTTCTGGCCGCGGTTGACTCCCGACAGGACGAGGTCAGGCCCGTGATCGCCCAGGATGTGGCGCACGCCCAGGATCACGCAGTCCGACGGCGTGCCCTTCACGGCGAAGCGCTGCTCCGAGACCTGCCGCAGCCGCAGCGGGTCGTTGAGCGAGAGCGAGTGCGACACGCCGGACTGGTCGCTCTCCGGCGCCACGACCCAGACGTCGTCCGAGAGCTCCCGGGCGATCTCCTCCAGGGTTGCGAGCCCCGGCGCGTGGATGCCGTCGTCGTTGGTGACCAGGATGCGCATCAGCGGGTGCCCTCGATCCGGTTGAGCCCGCCCATGTAGGGGTGGAGCACCGACGGGAGCGTGATGCTCCCGTCCGGGTTCTGGTAGTTCTCCATCACGGCGATGAGCGCGCGGCCGACCGCGACGCCCGAGCCGTTGAGGGTGTGGACATAGGCCGGCTTGCCGTCCTTGCCCCGGTAGCGGGCGTTCATCCGCCGCGCCTGGAAGTCGCCGCAGACCGAGCAGGACGAGATCTCGCGGTGGGTGCGCTGGCCCGGCACCCAGACCTCGATGTCGTAGGTCTTCTGGCTGGCGAAGCCCATGTCGCCGGTGCAGAGCGTCATCACCCGGTAGGGCAGATCCAGCTTCTTCAGGACCGCCTCGGCGCTGGTCAGCATCCGCTCGTGCTCGTTGGCGGATTCCTCCGGCGTCGTGATCGAGACCAGCTCGACCTTGCTGAACTGGTGCTGGCGCAGCATGCCGCGGGTGTCGCGCCCCGCCGCCCCGGCCTCGGCCCGGAAGCAGGGCGTCAGCGCGGTGAAGCGCAGGGGCAGCTCCTCCTCGCGCAG
The DNA here is from genome assembly GCF_053345595.1 of Methylobacterium sp. D54C. NCBI lineage: Bacteria > Pseudomonadati > Pseudomonadota > Alphaproteobacteria > Hyphomicrobiales > Methylobacteriaceae > Methylobacterium > Methylobacterium sp. D54C. The sequence continues at coordinate 125,251 of NZ_JBKFAK010000009.1, read as the reverse complement.
GATCGCCTCGCGCACGAGGTTCGTCAGCGGCACCTCGGCGGTGGGCACGAGCCAGAAATGCTCGTCGCTGACCGGCGCGGCATCCGCGCCCGCCTGCCCCTGCAGCGACCTGACGTAATCGAGGCCCTTGAAGACCGAGAACTGGTCGTCCTCGAACTTCGGCAGCTGCGCGGTGCCGAACATGGCGGCGTCGCGCACCAGCACCGGCGGCGCCACCTCCAGGTAGCCGTGCTCCTGCGTGTGCAGGTCGAGCATGAACTGACCGAGCGCCCGCTCCAGCCGCGCGAGCTGGCCCTTCAGCACCACGAAGCGCGAGCCGGACAGCTTGGCCGCCGCCTCGAAATCCATCAGGCCCGCGGCCTCGCCGAGCTCGAAATGCTCTTTGCCCTCGGTCAGCCGCTCGCGGGTCGCGGCGTGGCTGCGGTAGAGGACGTTGCCGTGCTCGTCCGCGCCCTCGGGGACGTCGGGGCTCGGCCGGTTCGGGATCGCGGCGAGGCGGTCTGCCAGGGTCCTGTCGGCCGCGTCCTGCGCCGCCTTCAGCTGCGGCTCGGCGCCCTTCAGGGCCGCGACCTCGGCCATCAGGGCGGCGGCGCGCTCCTCGTCCTTGGCCTTCTTGGCGCCGCCGATCTCCTTGGCCAGCGCGTTGCGCCGCTCCTGGTTGGCCTGCGCGGCCGAGACCGACGATTTCCGCGCCTCGTCGAGGGCGATCAGCTCGGCCGAGAGCGGCGCGAGGCCCCGGCGCTGGAGGTCGCGGTCGAAGGCGTCCGGGTTCTCCCGGATGGCGCGGATGTCGTGCATCGAGTCGGCTCGGGTCTTCTGCGCGGCGTCGAGCGCGCGGGTCCCGCTTTGCCGCATCGCGTCCGGTGGGACAAGCGCGCGGGAGCGTCCGAGCCGGCCGTCAGCCCTTCGGCGGCGCGAGCTTCAGCTGGTCGATTGCCCAGAGCCACGTGCCGTCCGCCTGTTCGCGGGCAACCTCCACCGAGAACGCGCCGTTGGGCAGCCGCGCGAAGGTCATGGCCAGCGCGCCGTTGCGCAGCGGCGGTGGCGTTTCCGGCGCCGGGAAGTCGGATTTGCGCGCCAGCAGTTCGGCGTAGAAGGTCCGGATCTCGGCGTGGCCCGTGGCGACGACGCGACCCGCCGCCAGCACCGCGTCGGGCTCGTAGAGGGCGACGAGGCCCTCGACGTCGCCGGCATTGGCGCGCTGATTGAACAGGGCGGCGAGCGCCTCGGGGGCGCGGGCGGGCTCTCGCGTCTGGTCCGTCATGGCGTCTCCTCACTCCGGGCATTGCGGGCATTGCGGCCATCGCGGCCGTTCGGTGCTGCGGCAATGCGCCGGGCGGCCGATCTTTCCCCGACGCGCGTCATTTCAGGCGCGTGCCGTGGCGGTCGGCCACCGACACGGCGACCGGGATCCCGGCCTTCACGCTCTCCGAGACGGTGCAGAACCGCTCGAACTGCTCCAGCACCCGGTCGATCCGCGGCATGTCGGCGGCGGCGGCGCCGAGCTGGATGTGGACGCCGATCCCGGTGACGCGCAGCCGCCCTTCGGCGTTGCGCTCCACCCGGCAGGACGCCTCGGCCGCGACGCCGTGCGCGTCCTGGCGGAACTTGCCCAGGGCGAAGACGAGGCTGGCGCAGAGGCAGTTCGCGACGCCGGAGATCAGGAGCTGCTCGGGGAACGGCCCGGTCCCGCCGCCGATCGGGGGCGCCTCGTCGGTGCGCAGCGTCGGCAGGGCCGCGCTGAAATCGACCGTGAAGACGTAATCCGCGACCTGGGTGATCCGGATCGTCGGTTCCGCTTCCATCGATACTCCCCGGAGGACGTTTCGGCGCGACCGGCCGGGTATACCAACGCTCGATCCCGGTTCGCGTTCGGGAGGACCGCGCCATGCATCCGGATACGGATGATTTCCCCGGATCTTCCCCGTAGAACCGGCCGCCTGACCGACCCGCACGCGAACCCCCCGAGCCGATGACGAGCCTTGCGACCCTCGACACCCTGATGCCGCTCCTGGAGCGCATCGCCACCGCGCTGGAGCGGTCCGCGCCCGCCACCCCGCCGGCCTTCGACCCGAACGCCGCCGACGCGTTCCTATGGGGACCCGAGCGCCGGCTGACCCCGGTGCCGCAGGTGGCCCGGGTGGAGATGGGGCTGCTCACCGGCATCGACCGGGCGCGCGACACCCTGGTGGAGAACACCGAGCGCTTCGCCCGCGGCCTGCCGGCCAACAACGCCCTGCTGTGGGGCGCCCGCGGCATGGGCAAATCCTCGCTGGTCAAGGCGGCCCACGCCGAGATCAACGCCCGCCGGCCCGCCGGCAGCCTGCCGATGAAGCTCGTCGAGATCCACCGCGAGGACATCGAGGCGCTGCCCGACCTGATGGCCCTGCTGCGGCCGGACCCGCACCGCTGGCTCGTCTACTGCGACGACCTCTCCTTCGACGCCGACGACACCTCGTACAAGTCGCTCAAGACGGCGCTCGACGGCGGCATCGAGGGGCGGCCGGGGAACGTGCTGTTCTACGCCACATCGAACCGCCGCCACCTGCTCGCCCGCGACATGGTGGAGAACGAGCGCTCGACCGCCATCAACCCCGGCGAGGCGGTGGAGGAGAAGGTCTCGCTCTCGGACCGGTTCGGCCTCTGGCTCGGCTTCCACAAGTGCAGCCAGGACGAGTACCTGGCGATGATCCGCGCCTACGCCGACCGCTACGGCCTCGCCGTGGCGCCGGACCAGCTGCGCGCCGAATCCCTGGAATGGGCCACCACCCGCGGCTCGCGCTCGGGCCGGACCGCGTTCCAGTTCATCCAGGACTTGGCCGGGCGGCTCGGCAAGACGCTGGACTGAGGGGCGGCGCCGAGCTCCTGTCGTCATCCGCGTCCTGGTTGATGGCGTCGGCCGCGCCGTCTTTGCGAGCGGAGCGAAGCAATCCAGGCAGCGCCACGCTTGGCAATGTCGCGCTGCCCTGGGTCGCTTCGCTCCGCTCGTGATGACGGAGGGCGCGCTAGCGCCCGCTCGACCCGAACCCGCCGGCGCCCCGCTCCGAGCCGGGGCCGGGCGCGCCCTCCAGCACAGTCAGCGCCGGCCGCGTGATCCGCGTGAAGACGAGCTGCGCGATCCGCTCGCCCGGCTCGATCCGCACGGGCTCGGATGCGTCGCGATTCCAGGCGGAGACCAGCAGCGGACCCTCGTAATCCGCGTCGATCACGCCGGTGCCATTGCCGAGCACCAGACCGTCCCGGTGTCCGCGGCCCGAGCGCGGGAAGATCAGCCCGCACCAGGCGGGATCGCGGATCAGCACGCTGACCCCCGCCGGGATCAGGACCGCCTTCCCCTGAGGCTGCAACTCCAGGGGCGCGTCGAGGCAGGCGTGCAGGTCGAGGCCGGCCGAGCCCGACGAACCCCAGCGCGGGAAGCCCCAGCCCGGCAGGCGCGGGTCGAGCAGCCGCAGCCCGACCTCCGGCAGGTCGCTCACGCGGTCATCCGCGCGATCGCCTCGGCCATGGCGAGCGTCCGCCGGGCGGCCTCGACGTGGAGGCGCTCGACCATCTTGCCGTCTACCGCGATGACCCCGCGCTCGCGGTTCTCCGGCGCGTCGAACACGTCCATCAGCCGGCGGGCCTGCGCGATCTCCTCGGCATCCGGCCCGAAGGCGGCGTTGGCCGGGCCGATCTGGCTCGGGTGGATCAGCATCTTGCCGTCGAAGCCGAGGTCGCGGCCCTGCGCGCACTCGGCCTCGAACCCGGTCGCGTCCTTGAGGTCGGTGAACACGCCGTCGATCGCCTCGATCTCGTAGGCCCGGGCGGCGGCCAGGACGTTCATCAGCCAGGGCAGCAGGGCAGCCCGCCCCGGCGGCCGGATCCGGGAGGCCTTCAGCAGGTCGTTCGGGCCGATCACCAGGGCGCCGAGCCGGCCGTCCACGTCCCGGGCCGCGCCCGCGATCTCAGCGGCGTTCACCACCGCCATCGGCGTCTCGATCATCGCCCAGACCCGCGTCGCCAGGGGCGCGCCGAGGCGGCGCAGGCGGGAGCCCACGGCGATCAGCGCGTCGGAGGTCCGGACCTTCGGCACCAGGATCGCGTCCGGGGCGGCCGGCGCGAGCGCCACGAGGTCGGCCTCGCCGTCCTCGGTCTCCGGCGGGTTGATGCGGACCACGACCTCGCGCGGGCCGAAGCCCCGCGCGGCGACCGCGGCGGCGACCTGGGCGCGGGCCGCCGCCTTCGCGGCGGGGGCGGTGCCGTCCTCGAGGTCGATCAGGATCACGTCGGCGGGGAGCGACCGCGCCTTCTCCAGCGCCCGGGCGTTGGAGCCCGGCATCGCCAGCACGCTGCGACGGGGACGGATCTCGCTCATCACGCTTCTCCCGGGCCGGCGGCGCCCTCGGCGACGCGGATAGCTTTCCGCGCGCATCCCGGCAAGAACGCGGGCCGGAACGGCGGCCGCACGCACCGCGGCGGGGGAATGGCATGGCGCGCTGGATCGCGGGACTGGACGGCTGCCGTGGCGCCTGGGCGGGCGCGCTCCTCGACCTCGACGACCCCGACCGGCACCGCTGCGCCCTGTTCCCCGACGTCGCCGCGCTCCTCGACGCGCCGGAGCGGCCCGGCATCGTCGGGATCGACGTGCCAATCGGGCTGCCCGACCGGATAACCGGCGGCGGTCGCGGCGCCGACCGGGCCGCGCGCGCCCGGCTCGGGCCGGCGCGGGCCTCGGTGTTCCCGATGCCGCCGCGGAGCGCGGTCTACGCCCCCGACTACGCCGCTGCGAAGGCCGCCTCGCGGGCCGCGAGCGACCCGCCCTTCGCGCCGTCGATCCAGGGCTACAACATCTTCCGCTACGTCCGCGCGGTCGACACGCTCCTGCGGGAGCGCCCGGAGGGGCGCGCGCGGGTCCACGAGGTGCATCCCGAGGTGGCCTTCCACGCCCTCAACGGCGGCCGGCCGCTCGGCCTGCCCAAGAAGGGCAGGCGCGCCCGCGAGGGGCTGGACCTCCGGCGGGCGCTCCTCGCGGCGGCGGGCCTGCCGGACGCGCTGATCGGGTCCCGGGTCAAGGGCGTTCCGGAGGACGACCATCTCGACGCGCTGGCCGCCCTCGTGGTGGCCCGCGACATAAGCCTCGGACAGGCCGTGCCGCTGCCGGATCCGCCCGAGCGCGACGCCTTCGGGCTCCCCGTCGTGATCTGGGCACCGGCGCCCCGCCCGCCGTCCTGAACCGGCGCCCCGCACCTCCGCCGGGCGCGTCGACGGCCGCAACATGCTGTTTTGCACGCAGGCGCGCGCGCGGCCGGTGTCCGTCCCCGGCGCGCGCTCTAGCTCTGGCTGCATGAGCGCCGCGAACCCCCTGCCCGTCCGACACATCGCCCGCGCGATCGTCCTCGATCCGCGGGACCGGATCCTGCTCATCGCCTACACGTCGGTCCACGCGAGGGGGCCGGATGGGGCGCCGCTCCGGTTCTGGTTCATGCCCGGCGGCGGCCTTGAGCCCGGCGAGGACCACGTCACCGCCTGCCGGCGGGAACTCGAGGAGGAGATCGGCCGGGGCGACGCCGCGATCGGCCCGCAGGTCGCGGCCTGCGACGGCCCGTTCCACCTGTTCCGTCAGGCACGGGACGCCCGGGAGCGCTACTTCCTCGTCCGCCTTCCGGACGACCGCGTCGACACGAGCCGGCTCGCCGAGACCGAGGACAACCCGCTGATCGGGACGCGCTGGTGGCCGCTCGACGAGTTGCGCACCAGCGGTGAGCACGTGGAGCCGGCCGGCCTCGCGGATCTGGCCTCGGATCTCGTGGGCGGGACTATTCCGGCCCAGCCGCGCGTTCTTGCTTGGCGAGGACTTTGATTTCACTCCCGCTGTCGCGGATTTGTCTAACTGGAGACGACTTTATGTTCCCCGTCTACCTGACCGAAGGCTACCGGTCCTTCCTCCTCGACCGCTTCCCGACCGAGCGTCGGCGCTTCGCGCAGCTCGCCTCGACGCAGAATCCGGAGATCCTGGTCATCAGCTGCTGCGACAGCCGGGTCTCGCCCAGCGCGATCTTCAATGCCGGCCCGGGCGAGCTGTTCACGATCCGCAACGTCGCCAACCTCGTGCCGGTCTACCAGCCGGACGGCCAGTATCACGGCACCTCGGCGGCCCTAGAATTCGCCGTCCAGGCCCTGGAGGTGAAGCACATCGTCGTCCTCGGGCATGCCACCTGCGGCGGCATCAAGGCCTGGGCCAACAAGGCGAAGCCGCTCTCGCCCGGCGACTTCATCGGCAAGTGGGTCTCGCTCGTGGGTCAGGCCGAGGACAAGGCCGGCGATCCCGCCGCGCCGAACTACCTGACCAAGCTGGAACACGCCGTGGTCGTCCAGAGCATGGAGAACCTGCTGACCTTCCCGTTCGTGAAGGAGCGGGTCGACGACGGCCGCCTCGAGATCCACGGCGCGCATTTCGGCGTGGCCAGCGGCTCCCTGCTGGTGCGCGATCCGCAGTCTGGCGAGTTCAAGCCGCCGATCGACACGACCGGCCAGTCGGTCCGTTCCGTCGCCGCCATCGCGTGCGAGTGAGCGCACGGCGCGGGCGCTGAGATCCGGGGCCGGTCGGCCGGTCCCGGATCCGATGATGCTGGGACGCGCCGGCGCGGCGCGTCCGCGAAGGTCGTTCGCCGCGGTCGGCCAGCGATCATCCTGGCTCGAACAGCCATCGACATGAGAAAGGCGGCGGGCTCGCGCCCGCCGCCTTCTCGTTCGGCCCGGCCGAGGCCGGGCCGCCGAAGTCCGTGCCGCTTACATGGCGCCCGGGAGACGCTCGGCCTGCTGCAGGTGCATCTGCAGGGCCGGCAGGGCCTGCTGGGCGTAGTTGCGCAGGGCCGGGTTCGGGCCGCCCTGAGCGTAGGCCTGGGTCATCGCGATGGTCATCTGATGGGCCTGGATCTGCTGCGAGGCGTACAGGCGGTCGAAGCGCGCGCCGGCCGGGGCGGCCGAGAGCTGGGCCAGCATCGCCTGCTGCTCCGGGTTCGGCGGGACGATCGTCGAGACGCCGGTCGCCATCACGTCGCCGCGGCCGATCTGGCCACCCGCGGCGGCGCCGCGCGCCGCGCCGGCACCCGCGCCCTCGAGGCCGCCGACCGGGCCGCCCGCCAGGGTGCCGCCGACCACGCCGGTCGCCGCGCCGACGCCGGCGCCCACGGCGCTGCCCGCCACCGCGATCGGGGCGGTGACCAAGCCACCGAGGCCCGGATCGCCGGCGACGCCGTTCATCTGGCCGCCGGCCAGGGCGACGTTGGCGGCGCGGTGGTCACGGAGCACCTCCTGGGCGTAGGAGCGGATGCGCGGGTTGCGCGACTTGGACAGGGCGATCTGCGAGGACTGGATCTCGAAGGCGTTCGCCTGCATCGACTGCATGCGGAAGTCGTTGGCGCTCTGGGCCATGGCCGGGGTCGACAGCGCCAGGACGAGCGCGGACGCGGCAGCGTAGTTCTTCAGCATCGGGACCTCTGTTCGAGATGGGCACGCGAACCGCGGAAGGACGCCGCATGTGCAGCACGGACGCCTCGGCAGACGACGTCGCAGGCAACTCGGAGCCGGCGGGTTCGCGAATTGGTCCGTCAACGAGGCTATCGGCTTATGGTTCCTGCCGTTTTCGCATCGGACCATACGGTTCCCGAGCGGATCTAATCCGGCGCGCGTACCCTCTCGGTGGATCCCGCAGGATGCCGATCGCGCTCGTCCGGGACGGTGGCCTCGGCGAGTGGGTCCTTCCGGCCGCACCTCCCGGCAGGGCTCGGAGCGCGACGCGCGCGGGCAGCCCGTGATCGTCGTCGCCGTCCAGGTCCTCCGCGCCGCCGCCGCCCTCATGGTGGCGTGGCACCACGCGCGGCACGAGGCGGGCCTCCTCGCTGACCGGGGCGCCGGCCCGGCGCTCGATCCCGCGACGCTGCTGCCCTGGTGGGGCGGGGTCGACCTGTTCTTCGTGATCTCCGGCTTCGTCATCGTCCATGCCGGCGGCCGGCTCGCGGGCCGCTCGGGCGGCCGCGCCCGCTTCCTCGCCCACCGGGTCGCCCGGGTGGTGCCCCTCTACTGGCTGGTGAGCCTGCTCTACCTCGTCCTGGCGCTCGCGCGGCCGAACCTCCTGGGCGAGGCCGCCGCGCTGGTGCGCGACCCGGTCGCCCTCGCGGCGAGCTTCCTGTTCTGGCCGGCTGCCCGCCCCGACGGCACCGTCCAGCCGCTCTACGGCCTCGGCTGGACCCTGAACTACGAGGCGGCCTTCTACGCACTCTTCGCCGCGGGTCTCGGCTTCGGGCGGCGCGGCGCCGTCGCGTGGCTGTGCGGGAGCCTGGCCGTCCTCGTGGCGGTCGGCGCCCTCGTGCCGGGCCTGCCGGTGCCGCTGCGCTTCTGGTCGGATCCGATCGTGCTCGAATTCGCCGCCGGCGCCGGTCTCGCCCTCGCCTGGGGCGCGGGGTTCCGGCCGGCCCTTGCCCTGCGGGTCGGGCTCGCGGTGCTGGGCGTGCTGGGGCTGATCCTGGCCGCACGGGTGCTCGCGGGTCTCGGCGAGGCCGACGGGTTCCTGCGCCCGCTCCTCGTCGGCGGGCCGGCCGTCCTGCTGGTGGCGGCCGCCCTCGGGCCGCCCCGCGACGCGGCCGCGGTCGCGCGGCTGCCGTCCCCCGTGCGCGGGCTCGTCGCGCTCGGCGACGCGTCCTACGCCCTCTACCTCGTGCACCCGTTCGCGCTGCGCCTCGTGCGCGAGGGGCTGCTCCGGCTCGGTCTCGCCCCCGCCCTGCATCCCTGGGCCAGCATGGCGCTGATGCTCGCGGCCAGCGCCGCGGCCGCGCTCGTGGTCCACCGCCTCGTCGAGCGGCCCCTGACCCGGGTCCTCCGGAGCAGGCTCGATCCGGGCGCGCCGCAAAAGCGTGTGCGCGCCGTGCCGGGCCCGGTTCCACCGCGCGGCCGAGCGGATTAGCCTCGCGTGCCCGAGGAGGAGGCCAGCATGAAGACCCTGCTCGTACCCGTCGCGATGCACGACGCCCTGCCCTCCGTCTTCGAGACGACCCGGCTGGCGGCCACGCGCTTCGGCAGTCTGATCGAGGGCGTGTCCCTGCGCCCGGCGCTGGCCGAGTACGTGCCGGTCGACATGGTCGGCGGCATGACGTGGCTGCGCGACGAGGAGGCCGACCGTGCCGAGGCCGAGGAGGCGGGCGGCCGCTTCGTGGCCTTCATGGACGGCGCTGGCATCCCGCGGCACGCCCGCGACGGGCTCTGCATACCGGACCGCGTGCCGGATGCCGGACCGCGCTACCGCTGGCGACAGGACGTCCCCACAGGCGACGCGTTTCTCGGGCAGTACGCGCGGCTGTTCTCGGCAACGGTGGTCGGGCGCCCCGGCACGACCGACAACGCCCCGCGCATGACCACGTTCGAGACGGCCCTGTTCGAGAGCGGCCGCCCGATCCTGCTGGCGCCGCCTACGGCACCGGCCAGCCTCGGTGACGCCGTGGTCATCGCCTGGAACGGGTCGACCGAGACCGCCCGGGCGGTGGCTTTCGCGATGCCGTTCCTGCGGCGGGCCGAGCGGGTGCTCGTGCTCAGCGTCGAGGGCGGCATGGTGCCGGGCCCGACCGCGCAGGATCTCGCCCAGGCCCTGGCCTGCGAGGGCGTGGACGCGTCGCACCGGGCCCTGCCGGCCGGCCGGCGGGTGCCCGGCGAGACCTTTCTGGCGGAGGCGAAGGCGTTCGGCTGCGATCTTCTCATCAAGGGCGCCTACACCCAGAGCCGCCTGCGCCAGATGATCTTCGGCGGCGTCACCAGCCACGTTCTCGCCCATGCCGACATGCCGGTGCTGATGGCGCATTGAGCGCTCCGCGAGCCCGGCCGACGGATTGCGGCACCGCACGTCCTTCGGCGCCGGGAACCCGGCCCGGTCCCCGGCGTTCGGGTCCCGCAGCCGGACGGCACGCCCATTGTCACACGCTCGGAAAGGAGCCCCGTGAAGAGCCCCGTGAGACGTCTCTTCCTCTCCGGCCTTCTGGCGATCGCGACCATCCCCGCCGCCCGCGCTGAGCCGGCGACCGTCCGGTTCCGCGGCACCGTGGTCCAGGCCGATTCGGAGCGCGTGGAGATCCGCCGCACCAGCGGCAGCACCCTGGCCGTGCGGATGGGCCCGCGGACCCGCATCTACGCGGTGAACGGCGCCAGCCTGCGGGCGATCAAGCCGGAGAGCTATGTCAGCGTCCTCGGTGCGTCCGATTCCGAGCCGCGGCAGGCGACCGCCGTGACCCTGTACTCTCCGTCCGAGCGCGGGTTCGAGGCAGGCAGCCAGCCCTGGGACACCGCGCAGGGCGCGCGCCTCACCGCCGGCTGGGTGGCCGACGTGCAGCGGGGCGCGCCGATGCGTCTGACCCTCGCCTATAACGGCGGCCAGTCGTCCTTCGCGATCCCCGACGACACGCCGGTGACGCAGTTCTCGCCTGGCGAGAAAGCGATGCTCCAGCGGGGCGCCGCCGTGACGATCTTCGCGCGCCCGGACGAGGACGGTGGGCTGATGGCGGGGACGATCGCGGTGGGCCGCCAGGGCGTCGTGCCGGGTCTCTGAGCCGATCGGGCCGCTGCGTCACCGACGGCGCAGCAAACCCGCGCGCCGACGCGGAAGCTGCGCTACACCGGTCGGCGATGACCGAGCCCGCCTTCACCCTCGACCCGCGCCTGTCGGCCGACACCGCCGAAGTGGGCGACCTCGCCCTGTGCCGCGTGCTGCTGATGGACGATGCCCGGTTCCCGTGGCTGGTCCTGGTGCCGCGCCGCCCGAACCTCACCGAGATCAACGACCTCTCCGAGGCCGATGCCGCGGCGCTCTGGCAGGAGATCCGCATCGCCACGGGGGTGATGCAGGCCCTGTCCAAGCCCGACAAGGTGAATGTCGGCGCCCTGGGCAACGTGGTGTCGCAGCTCCACGTCCACGTGGTCGGCCGCTTCCGGTCGGATCCCGCCTGGCCGGGGCCGGTCTGGGGTTTCGAGACCCGCAAGCCCTACCCGCTCCACGCCCGCGCCCAGCTCCTCGAGCGCGCCGGCGCCCTCTTCTCCGCGGCCTGACCCTCGCATGACCGATCCCCGCGACACCCTCGGCTTCGTCCGAAACCGCCTCGACCGGCACTCGGCCGAGCAGCCCGAGGAGGCGGTGCCCGCCTTCGACACGCCCGAGGCCCGCCTGGTGCTGATCTGCGGCGACCGGATCGTGCTGCGCGGGGAGACCGCGCTGATCGCGGTCGCGGAGGCGACGGACCTCGCCGGCGGGACGCGCATCTTCCTCGGGCACCGGGACGGGCAGCCCGTCTTCGCCGCCGCCGCGCCGGCCGAGGCCGCGGAGCGCTTCTCCGAGGGGCCGACCCGTACCCTCGACCTGAGGTCGATCGCCACCGACTCCGCCGTGGAGGCCGAGGAACTCGGCCTGCTCGCCGTGGCCAAGTCCATGCTCGACTGGCACGCCCGCCACGGCTTCTGCGCCAATTGCGGCACCGCCACCGTCTCGAAGGCCGGCGGCTTCCGCCGGGAATGCCCGAGTTGCAGCGCCCACCATTTCCCCCGGGTCGACCCGGTGGTGATCATGCTGGTGCGCCGGGGCGACACCTGCCTGCTCGGCCGGGGTCCGCATTTCCGCCCGCACATGTATTCCTGCCTCGCGGGCTTCATGGAGCCCGGCGAGACGATCGAGGACGCGGTGCGCCGCGAGGTGTTCGAGGAGACGCAGATCCGCGTCGGCGCCGTCACCTACCGGACGTCGCAGCCCTGGCCGTTCCCGTCGTCGCTGATGATGGGCTGCGCCGCCGAGGCGCTCGACGAGGTTATCGTGACCGATCCCAGCGAGCTGGAGGATGCGCGCTGGTTCAGCCGGGCCGACGTCGCGGCCATGCTGGCGGGAACGCATTCCGAGGGGATCCAGGCGCCGCCGCCCATGGCGATCGCCAACTACCTGATGCGCGCCTTCGTGGCCGGCGAGACCTGATCCGGATCAGCCGGACGCGCCGGAGCCGCTGATCTGCAGCTCCCCCGCCGCGCCCGCGCCATCGGCCTCAGACCGCCACGCGGGCCTGCTCCGCCTGGGCCGGGAGCGCGCCGCGCATATCCGAGAAGGCCTCTCCCACCATCAGCAGCGCCGGACCGTCGAGGCCCGCCGCCTCGACCCGGTCGGCGAGGTCGGCGGCCGTGCCGCGCAGGGCCTGCTGGTTCGGGCGGGTGGCGTTGAACACCAGCAGCGCCGGCGTCGTGGGCGCCAGCCCCTCCTCCACGGCGCGCGCCAGCAAGGCCCGCAGGGTCCGCTTCGGCATGTAGACGATCGTGGTGACGCTCGGATCGGCGAGAGCGCCCCAGTTCAGGTCGTCCGGCAGCGCCCCGCGGCGGTCGTGGCCGGTGACGAACTGGAGCCGGCGCGCGGCGTCGCGATGGGTCAGGGACAGGCCGAGGGACGCCGCCGCACCCTGCGCGGCCGAGACGCCCGGCACCACGGTCACCGGGATGCCGGCGGCCCGGCAGGCCTCGATCTCCTCGCCGGCCCGGCCGAAGACCAGCGGGTCGCCGGATTTCAACCGCACCACCTGCTTGCCGGAGCGGGCGAGCTGCACCATCAGCGCGTTGATGTCGTCCTGGCGGCAGGACGGGCCGTGGCCGGTCTTGCCCACCAGCATGGTGCGGGCCTCGCGGCGGGCGTAGTCCAGGATCTCGGGGGCGACGAGGTCGTCGTAGAGGATGACGTCGGCGTTGCGCAGCGCCCGCAGCGCCTTGAGCGTGAGCAGCTCCGCGTCGCCGGGGCCGGCCCCGACCAGCGTCACGGCGCCGCCCTTCGGGGCGGTCTCGGTCTCGCCGAGCAGCTCGGCGAGATCCCGGTCCGACGGCGCCCGGTCGGGCTCCGCGAAGGCCCGGTCGGTGAAGCGCTCCCAGAAGAACCGCCGGTCGGCGAATCCGTGGAAGCGGGCCGTGACGCCGTCGCGCCAGTCGCGGGCGGCCGCGACCCAGCGACTGAACCCGCGGGGCAGCATCGCCTCGATCCGGGCGCGCACGGTCTGCCCGAAGACCGGGGCCGCGCCCTCGGTCGAGATGCCGACCACGAGCGGCGAGCGGTTGACGATGGCGCCGAACTTCACGTCGCAGAGGTGTGGCCGGTCCACCGCGTTGACGATGGCGCCGGCGCCGCGGGCGGCCGCCACGAAGGCGACGCACTCGGCCTCGTCTTCCATCGCGCCGATGCAGAAGGCCGCGCCCCAGAGATCGTCCGGGCTCCAGGGGCGTTCGTGCAGGACCACCTGCCCGTCGACGATTTCGCCCGGCACGGCGCGCAGCTCCTCGCCGGGCTCGGGCGCGTAGACGTCGACATGGGCGCCGGCGGCGGCCAGCACCTTCACCTTCCAGGGGGCGCCGCCGGACGAGCCGGCGAGCACCACCCGCTTGCCGCGCAGGGGGACGAAGACGGGCAGCACCGCCAGCGGCTCCAGGCCGGCAGCCTTGGTCTCGCGGGGGGCGCGGGCTGGGCGCAGGGGGGTCTCGGTCACGGGCCTGTCCTGAATCGTCCTGATCCGGCCGGTCCCGACTGCCCCCTCATCCTCGGGTGCCGGAGCGGAGGCCTCGAAGGAGGCTCCAGTCGGCCGCGATCCCTGGAGCTCTTCTTCGAGGACCGCTGACGCGGGCACCTCAGGATGAGGTGATCTGACAGGAGAAGCCGATCCATCCTCGCCGGCGAGTGTATCAGAAAATCACGCGGCGCATGCGGTCTGCCCGGCCAGCATCTTGCGGATCTCCGGTATGCACGAGCCGCAATTCGTCCCGGCCTTGCAGGCGGCACCCACCGCCTCCACGGAGCCGGCGCCTCCGGCGATGGTCGCGGCGATAATGTCCGCGCCGACGCCGTGACAGGCGCAGACCACCGGACCCGCCGAGGCGGTCGCCGCGCGGCCCGAGAGCAGCGCCCGCCGCTCGGCGGCGTCGGGCGCCTCGGCGGCGAACAGGACCTTGGCGGCCTCCCAGTCCGGCCGCTCGGCGGCGGGGGCGTAGGCGAGGCAGGCGACGAGGCGGTCGCCGTCGTAGACCGCGCAGCGGTAGCGATCGCGGGCGTGGTCGGCATATTCCGCCAGCTCGCCGCCCGGCAGCGCCTCGCTCTGGATCAGCCCGCGCACCATCAGCGCCACGGCGCGGGAGCTGTCGGCGGTGGCGAACTGCGCGCCCCAGCCGCCGGTGATCGCGGCGCGCGCCCACCACCAGCCCTCGGGCAGCGCCACCTGTCGGCGCGTCAGCAGGAAGCCGCGGGCGCGGTAGCCGACGGACGCGACCGCCGCGGGGGTCGCCTTGAGCTCGGGCTGACCCGAGACCGGGTCGGTCATGCCCCGCACCAGCGCGCCGACCCGGGCCCGCGACGCGAAGGCGCCGCCCCAGTGCATCGGCATGAACAGGCTGCCCGGCACCACCGTGTCGGTGACCGTCACCTCCAGTTCGGCCGCGCCGTGCGCGGTCGTGAGCCGGGCGATGTCGCCCTCCGCGAGGCCGTGGACCGCCGCGTCGTCCGGATGGACCTCGACGAACGGCACGGCCCGGTGCGCGGAGAGCCGCTGGCTCTTCCCGGTGCGCGTCATCGTGTGCCAGTGGTCGCGGACCCGGCCGGTGTTGAGCATGAGCGGGAACGCCGCCGAGGCCGCGAGCGCGAGGGCCGGCGGCTGCACCGCGACGAAGCGGGCGCGCCGGTCGAAGGTGTAGAACCGGCCGTCGCCGAACAGCCTCGCCTTCCCCTGCGGGGCGCCCCGGAAGCCGGATCGCTTCGGGATCGGCCACTGCACCGGCAGGGCCGCCTCGTAGGCGGTGTCGCCGATGTCCGCGAGCGCGCCGAGGTCGAAATCGCGGGTGCCGTTGTTCTCGTAGGCCGAGAGCCCGGCATGCTCGCGGAAGATCGCGGCGGCGGAATCGAACGCGAAGGCCCGGCCGTGGCCGAGGCGGCGCCCGACATCCGCCAGCGCCGCCCAGTCCGGCCTGGCCTCGCCGGGGCTCGCGAGGAAGCGGCGCTGGCGCGAGATCCGGCGCTCGGAATTGGTGACCGTGCCGTCCTTCTCGCCCCAGGCCTGGGCGGGGAGAAGCACGGTGGTCCTGGCCCGCCCCCGCGCGGTGTCGGAATCCGCCACCGCCTCGGACACCACGTAGAGGTCGAGGCCGGCGAGCGAGTCCCGGATCGCGTCGGCCCGCGGCATCGAGACCAGCGGGTTGGTGCCCATCACCCACAGCGCCTTGATCTTGCCCCGGCCGATCGCCTCGAACAGGGCCACCGCCTTCATGCCCTCGCCGGTGATGATCCGCGGGGCGCCCCAGTAGCGGCGCACCCGGTCCACCTCCTCGGGGGTGAAGTGCATGTGGGCGGCCAGCATGTTGGCGAGCCCCCCGACCTCGCGCCCGCCCATGGCGTTCGGCTGGCCGGTCAGCGAGAACGGCCCCATCCCGGTCTCGCCGATCCGGCCGGTGACGAGGTGGCAGTTGATGATGCTGTTGCCCTTGTCGGTCCCCTGCGCCGACTGGTTCACCCCCTGCGAGAAGGCCGTGACCACCCGGCGGGTGCCGGCGAACAGGGCGTAGAAGGCCGCGATGTCGGCCTCGGTCACGCCGGTGACGCCGGCGACAGCCGCGAGGTCCGGCGCGATCTGGCGGGCGCGGTCGAGGGCGCCGTCGAGGCCGGCCGTGTGGGAATCGATGAAGGCGCGGTCGCGGAAACCGTTGTCCGACAGGTAGACCAGCAGGCCCGAGAACAGGGCGGTGTCGGTGCCCGGCCGGATGCCGAGGAACAGGTCGCATTCCTGCGCGGTCTGGGTCCGGCGCGGGTCGATGACCACGAACTTGGTGCCGCGGCGCTCCTTGGCGTCGGCCATGCGGCGGAACAGGACCGGGTGGCACCACGCGGTGTTGGAGCCGACCAGCACGATCAGGTCGGCCTCGTCGAGATCCTCGTAGCAGCCCGGGACCGTATCGGAGCCGAAGGCCCGGCGGTGGGCCGCGACCGCGCTCGACATGCAGAGGCGCGAGTTGGTGTCCACGTGCGGCGTGCCGATGAAGCCCTTCGCGAGCTTGTTGGCGACGTAGTAATCCTCGGTGAGGAGCTGGCCCGAGAGGTAGAAGGCGATCGCGTCCGGCCCGTGCTCGTCCGCCACCGCGCGGAGCTTGCCCGCGACCGTGTCGAGCGCGGCATCCCACGAGACCTGGGCGCCGTCGACCTGCGGGTGGAGCAGGCGGTTCTCGAGCGACAGGGTCTCGCCCAGCGCCGAGCCCTTCGAGCACAGGCGGCCGAAATTGGCCGGGTGCTCGGAATCGCCCGCGATGGTGGCGCCGCCCTGCCCGTCCGGGGTCGCGAGCACGCCGCACCCGACCCCGCAATAGGGGCAGGTGGTCCGCACCGTCGGCGCCGCCACTGGCTGGGTCATGGCTGAATCCTCGCAAGGTCGTCCTGAGCGGGAGCAAGCTTCGCGCCGCCGTTCCCCTCCCCCCTGTGGGGAGGGGTTAGGGGTGGGGGTGGTGCAGAAGGCACCGCCCGAGCCCCATCCTGCGCCACCCCCACCTCCGGCTCCTCCCCACAAGCTCGAGCGATCCCGGGCAAGCCCGGGGTCGCCAGGGGAGGAGAGCAAGTTGCGGTTCAGTACACGTCGGCCTGATACCGCCCGGCCTTCTTGAGCGCCGCGAGATAGGCCACCGCGTCCTCGGGGCTCTTGCCGCCGAACTGCGCCGCCACGTCGATGATCGCCCGCTCGACGTCCTTGGCCATGCGCTTGGCGTCGCCGCAGACGTAGAAATGCGCGCCGCCCTCCAGCCACTTCCACAGCTCGGCGCCGTTCTCGCGCATCCGGTCCTGGACGTAGGTCTTCTCCGTCCCGTCCCGCGACCAGGCCAGGGACAGGCGGGTGAGCACCTTGTCGTCCTTCAGGCTGTTCAGCTCGTCCTTGTAGAAGAAGTCCGAGGCCTGCCGCTGGTGGCCGTAGAACAGCCAGTTGCGGCCCGGCGCCCGCGTGGCGGCGCGCTCGCGCAGGAAGGCCCGGAACGGCGCGATGCCGGTGCCGGGGCCGCACATGATCACGTCCTTCGACAGGTCGGCCGGCAGGCCGAAGCCGTGCGCCTTCTGGAGATAGACCTTCACCCTGGTCTGCTCCGGAAGGCGCTCACCGAGGTGCGTCGAGGCCACGCCCAGCCGCAGCCGCGAGCGGTGGTTGTAGCGCACCGCGTCGACAGTCAGCGACACGCGGCCGACATCCATCTTGGGCGAGGACGAGATCGAGTAGAGCCGCGGCTGCAGCTCGTCCAAGGCCTCCAGGAAGACCTCGGCGTCGGGCCGCGCGCCCGGGAACTTGTGGAGCGCGCCGAGCACGTCGAGATAGGCGGCGTCGCCGTCCGGATCCTCGCCGGAGGCGAGCGCCTGCGCCTTCTTGCGCGCTGCGCCCGAGGTGAGCAGCGACAGCAGCTGGTACAGATTGTCGGGCGCCGCGCCGAGCGCGTAGTTGATCAGCAGGTGCTCGCGCAGGGTCCTTTCCCCGATCACCCGCTCGGGCCGGGCGCCGAGTTCCGCGATCACGGCATCCACCAGTGCCGGGGCGTTGGCGGGGAACAGGCCCAGCGAGTCGCCGACCTCGTACTGGATCGGCGTGCCGTCGAGCCCGATCTCGATGTGCCACGTCTCCTTCTCGCCGCCCGGATCGTTGAGGCGTCGGCGGGACAGGAACAGCGCCTCGACCGGGTTCTCGCGGCAGTAGCCGAGCGGGCCGAGATCGGCCGCCGCCTTCGGGGCATCGTCCTCCGCCTTCGGCGCCGCGGGGGCGCCGCCTGCGGCGCCGAACTCCTCGTCCAGCTTCTTGAGCATGCGCAGGGTCTCTTTGCCGCCGGGCTGGCAAAGGTTCAGGCGCGCCTCGTTCTTGAGGAAGATGGCGTTGGCGTAGTCGGCGCAGTTGTAGCCGCACTGGCCGCAATCCTGCTGGGCCATGGCGGCCATCAGCTTCTGCGGTTCGGGCCGGTCCTTGGCCATCGCCATCCGGTCGGCGATCGGCACGGACGGGTCGTGCCAGGGGGCGTCGTCGTTGTCGGCGAGTTTGGGGCCCGTGGCGGGGCCCTCGCCGGGCGCGAGCGCCGTCGCGCCCGCGACGGCGGGGCCGAGCAGGGCCGCGAAGTAGCCCGAGAGCCACGCGCGCTGGTCCTCGTTGAAGGGCGCGGTCTCGGGGATCAGGACGAGGGGGGGCGAGACGTGCTGGGTCATGCGGCGGCCTTCAGGGCGGGCTGGTCCTCGGCGGCGTCGCGGAGCGCCTCCGCGCCGGTGCGGCTGGTGAAGGCCTGGAAGCTCTCCTCGGGGCCCTGGCGGAGGGCGAGGTAGGCGCGCAGCAGCGCCTCGACGCGGGCGGGCGCATCCTCGGCCTTCACGGCCTTCCAGATCTCCGTGCCGATCTTCGGGTTCTCGGCGAAGCCGCCGCCGACCACCACGTCGTAGCCCTCGACGGTGTCGCCCTCCTCCGAGACGACGACCTTGGCGCCGATCAGCCCGATATCGCCGATGTAGTGCTGGGCGCAGCTGTGGTGGCAGCCGGTGAGGTGGACGTTCACCGGCACGTCGAGGTTCGGCAGGGCCGTCTCGACGTGGTCGGCGATGATCAGCGCGTGGCCCTTGGTGTCGGAGGCCGCGAACTTGCAGCCCTTCGCCCCCGTGCAGGCCACGAGACCGGAGCGGATGCCCGCCGCCTTGGTGGTGAGGCCGAGATCGAGCACCCGCTGCTCAACCTCGGCGACCTTCGCGTCCGGAACCCCGGAGAAGATGAAGTTCTGCCAGACGGTCAGGCGGATCTGGCCGTCGCCGCACTCGGCGGCGATCTTGGCGAGCGCCCGGACCTGATCGCTGGTCATCTTGCCGACCGGCAGGACCACGCCGATCCAGTTGAGGCCGGGCTGCTTCTGGGCGTGGACGCCGACATGGGCGAACCGGTCGGTGGCCTTCCGCGGCGCGACCTGCTCCGGCGCGACCCGGTCGAGCTTGCGGCCGAGCTTGTCCTCGACGGCCGCGAGGTACTTGTCGAAGCCCCAAGCGTCGAGGACGTACTTCATCCGGCTCTTGTTGCGGTTCGTCCGGTCGCCGTTCTCGATGAACACCCGGATGATCGCGTCGGCGACGGCGTTGCAGTCCTCCGGCTTCAGCACGATGCCGGTATCGCGGGCGAGGTCCCGGTGGCCCGAGATGCCGCCGAGCACGAGGCGCATGTAGATGCCGGGCGGCACGGCGGCGCCGTCCAGCACTTCCACGGCCTGGAAGCCGATGTCGTTGGTCTCCTCGAGCGTCGGCATCACGCCGCTGCCGTCGAAGGCGACGTTGAACTTGCGCGGCAGGCCGTAGAGCGAGCGGTCGTTCAGGATCCAGTTGTGCCAGGACTTGGCGAGCGGGCGCGTGTCCAGAAGCTCCTGGACGTCGATGCCGGCGGTCGAGGAGCCGGTGACGTTGCGGATGTTGTCGGCGCCCGCCCCCCGGGCCGTGAGACCGATATCGGTGAGCCCGTCGAGGAAGGGCTGGGCGTGCTCGGGATCGATCTCCCGCACCTGCAGGTTCGCCCGGGTGGTCACGTGGACGTAGCCGCCGCCGTGCTGGTCGGCGAGGTCGGCGATGCCCGCGAACTGCCAGTGGTGCAGGATCCCGTTCGGGATCCGCAGCCGGCACATGTACGAGACCTGGTTCGGCGCCACCCAGAACATCCCGTGGTAGCGCCAGCGGAAATTGTCCTCGGGCTTCGGCTGCTTGCCGGAGGCGGCCTCCCGGATGAGGCGGTTGTGGCCGTCGAACGGGTTCTCGGCGCGCTTCCATTTCTCCTGGTCGCAGAGCTTGCCGCCGTCCTTGACGGTCCGGTCCTGCGCCTTGATGTGGATCGCGTCCGGGCCCGTCGGCTCGGCCGGCGGCGCGGCCGCCCCCGCCCCGCCCGCGGCGAGGCCGCCGGTCAGGCGGACGGCGGCGATGCCGGAGGCGAAACCCTCGAGGTAGCGCTTCTGCTCGGCCTCGAACGCGCCCGCGGCGGTCTGGGTGGTGGTCTCGGACATCCGCGCCTCCTCAAGCAGCCAGGGGCTCGGGCGCGGGGCGCCCGAACATCAAGTCGTCCACGTTCTCGATCGGGTCGCCGGAGCGGATCAGCCCCTTGCAGGCGCCCTGCTCGGCGATGTCGCCGACGAACACCGCGCCGATCAGCCGGCCGCCGCGCACCAGCAGCTTGCGGTAGAGGCCGGCGCCGGGATCGGAGAGCACGATCGCCTCCGCGTCGTCGGGCGTGTCCACGATCCCGGCCGAGAAGACCGGCAGGCCCGAAACCTTCAGGCTCGTGGACAGGGCCGTGCCCCGGTACTCGGCCGGCTCGCCCGAGAGGTGGCGGGCGAGCGTGTCGGCGTGCTCGTAGGCGGGCTCGACCAGACCGTAGATCTGGCCGCGGTGCTCGGCGCACTCGCCGAGCGCGAAGATCCGCGGGTCCGAGGTGGTCATCCGGTCGTCGACCGTGATGCCCCGGCCGATCGCCAGCCCCGCTTCCTGCGCCAGCGCCACCGAGGGGCGCACGCCCACCGACATCACCACGAGGTCGGCCGGGAGCGCGGTGCCGTCCGCCAGCACGAGGCGCTCGACCCGGGACGCGCCCTCGATCCGGGCGGTGTCGGCCTTGAGGATGACGCGCACGCCCCGCGCCTCCATGGCGCGCTTCACCAGCCCGGCGGCGTGGTGATCGAGCTGGCGCTCCATCAGCCGGTCCATGACGTGGAGCAGCGTGGTCTCGACGCCGAGCCGCGCGAGCCCGACCGCCGCCTCGAGGCCCAGGAGGCCGCCGCCGATGACGATCGCCTTCGCGTGCTGCACGGCTGCACGGCGGATCGCCGCCACGTCGGCGAGGTCGCGGAAGGTGATGACGCCCGGGAGGTCCATGCCGGGCTTCGGCAGGCGGATCGGCAGGGAGCCGACCGCGAGGACCAGCCTGTCGAAGGGCAGGACGTGGGTCTCGCCCGCGATGACGAGCCCGTTCTCCCGGTCGATCCGCGTCGCCGGCGCGCCGGTGATCAGGCGGATGCCGTGATCCGCGTACCAGTCGAGGCCCCGGAAGGCGCAGGCCGCCTCGTCGACCTCGCCGCCGAGCAGCGAGGAGAGCAGGACCCGGTTGTAGGCGGCCGTGGGCTCGGCCCCGATGCAGGTGATGTCGTAGCGGCCGGGCGCGGCCTCGGTCAGCCGCTCCAGGAAGCGCAGCGAGGCCATGCCGTTGCCGACGACGACCAGCCTCTCGCGCGGCGGGCCGTTCCCGGTGCCCGCGTCGTGTCCGCGTGTGTCCATGGGGGATGTCGCCATCGCTCGATCGCGTCTGGAACCTCGAGTGCAGGGTCGTTGGCGGACCGCCCACGAAAAAGCCGCTGCCGGTCGTCTCCCGGCAGGCTTCAGCCCCAGGGAGAACCGGATCAGCGGCCTCGCTGACGGCGCTGTCCGTCGCCGTTGACGGACGGGGGGAGGTTTGCAGGTTCCGTGCCAGACGCCGCGCGGCCCGCGAGCGCCGCGCGGACCCGCAGGATCGGTGGGGCGGCCGGGACGTTTGGGCGGTCGAGGCGGCGGCTTCGGCACTGCACAAAAACTGTGCGACCCGTCGCAAAAGCGATCACGGGCGGACCGGGCTTTCCGGCAGCGACAGGAGAGTCGGGACGTGTCCGGAGGCGCGTCGACGGGGGCCTACCGCGCACGCGATCGCCGCGTCGGCCCCGATGGGCTGACCGGCAACGCGCAGCTTCGGATTATGATGAACGTATTACGTCAGTTCTCGCGACTGTATCGCCGCGAGTCGCACCGATTCTCGAGTTGTAGAATCGCAGACGTGCAATGCCGGCGCGTGGAACGCGCCCATCTCGACGTCGCGGTCCGTTACAGGAGCGTCGACAGCATCGCCAGGAGCCCCAGCGTCGGCATCGCGCCGGCGGCCAGGACCCAGTACCAGGCGTGGTGCGATCCCGCCCGACGGTTGTCGTTGCAGGCGCGGGGCACGCGGCCGCCCCGCGTGACGTAGCGTCGAAGCTCGACCCGCCCGCGCGGATGCGAAATCAACGATCCAGTTTCGAGTTTGCGGCATCCGGGCATGGCTCAAGCACAACGGGCGAGCGTGCCCCGCGTTCCGCCGCTGCCCGCCGCGATTCCGCGCGCCGATGACGAACCGCGCGAAGTGTCGCCGTCGTCAGAGATCCGCCATCGCCGCCCGGTACAGATCCGCCCTGTAGACGGTCGCGATCGCCGCCGCGATGTCGAACTGCGCGGGCACCTGCTGCGACGCCCGCATCTGCTCCAGCAGCCACCGGGCCTGCGCGGCGCGCGGCTCCTCGACCGCCGCGCCGAAGCGGATGCGCGTGCCGGGCCCGGCGGACGGGTCCGGATCGCCGAAGGCCCGGCCGACCAGGGCGGGATCGAGATCGAGATAGGTCCGGCGGGCGAGGCGATGGATCAGTTCGGTCCGGTTCTCCGGATCCGCGCACCAGCGTCCGGCCCGGGCGACCGCCCGCACCAGCGGCAGGATCGCGCCGTCGAGCCGCGCGGAGACGGCCAGCACCTTCTCGGTCGCGTTCGGCGCGAGGGCGCTGCCGTGGACGGCCACACGCCCGTGGCCGGCCGCGACCGCCACGTCGTTCCAGGGCGCGCCCGCGCAGAACCCGTCGACCAGACCGCGCGCCAGCGCCTCCACGCAGTGCTGCGGCGGGACCACGACGGTGCGGAACGCCGCCGCGTCGAGGCCGCCGGCCTCGGCGAACAGCCGCACTTGGTAGCTGTGGCACGAGAAGGGATGCACCGTGCCGAGGGTCAGCGGGGTGCCGGCGCGGTGCCGGGCCTCCGCCACGCCCGCGAAGGCGCGGGCGACATCCGCCAGGGCCTCGCTGGCCGGGTCCATCGCGCCCCAGAGCGTGTTGGACAGCGTGACGGCGTTGCCGTCGGTGCTGAGCTGGAGCGGCACGATCAGGTCGGAGGGCGGCCCCGACAGGGCGAGCCGGCTCGCCAGCGCCAGCGGCGCCAGCATGTGCGCGCCGTCGAGATGGCCCAGCGCCAGCCGGTCGCGCAGCGTCGCCCACGAGGGCTCGGCGGTGAGGTCGAGGTCGAGCCCCTCGGCCCGGGCGAAGCCGAGTTCGTGGGCCGCGA
The DNA here is from genome assembly GCF_053345595.1 of Methylobacterium sp. D54C. NCBI lineage: Bacteria > Pseudomonadati > Pseudomonadota > Alphaproteobacteria > Hyphomicrobiales > Methylobacteriaceae > Methylobacterium > Methylobacterium sp. D54C. The sequence goes on along the minus strand of NZ_JBKFAK010000009.1, from coordinate 102,111 downwards.
TCAGGGGCGCCGCGTCGCAGAGCGGAACGTAGCCGAGCTGGAGCCTCATCCGAGCAGGTCCGCGGTGGTGACGATCGCCCGGGCGATGTCGGCGATCTTGCGCTTCTCGTTCATGGCCTTGCGGCGCAGCTGCTTGTACGCCTCGTCCTCGGAGAGACCCTTCATGGTCATCAGGATGCCCTTCGCCCGCTCGATCAGCTTGCGGTCGGCGAGTTCGCCCCGCGCCTCCGTCAGCTCGCGCTGGAGGCGCGCGAAGGCGTTGAAGCGCAGGATCGCGATGTCGAGGATCGACTTGATCCGTTCGGCCCGCAGCCCGTCCACCACGTAGGCGGAGATCCCGGCATCGACGGCGGCCTGCATCATGGTCGAGTCCGAGCGGTCGACGAACATCGCCACGGGCCGCTCGACCTGCCGGGAGACACCTGACATCTGCTCCAGGATGTCCCGGCTCGGGCTCTCCAGATGGATCACCACCACGTCGGGCTTGAGCGCGGCGACGCGCTCCATGAGGTCGGCGGTGTCGGGAATCACGACCACGCGCCCGATCCCGGCGGCGCGCAGGCCCTCTTCCAGGATGGCCGCGCGGGCGCGGCTCGGGTCGATCACGGCGACGGTGAGATTGGTTTCAGTCATCGTGGCCCGGTACGGGGCGGGTCTTCTTCTCGAGGCCGGCCCGGCGCGGGCCGCCGCGAGCTAAGCAAGGCCCGTGCCCGTGCTGGGCCCGCGGCGCCCGTTTCCGCGGAATCCCACCTTGCTGCACCAGTAACCGCTGCGCAAAGAAACGGTCCAGCTTCCGCCGCAATGCTGGCCGCACTGTACAGGCCTCGCGGCGGTCAAGGAGATCGGTGATTCGGATGCGCAGGCCAGATCAGCCCGCCCTGACGGCCGCCGCCCACGGCCGCGTGTCCATGCCCTTCCTGCCGACGCTGGCCGTCGTGGCAATCCTGGGCGTGGCCTCGCTCTACTGCCCGACCTCGAAGCCGGGGCAGCCCGGCGCCCGGGTCGAAGCGGGCGTGTCCGCCGCTCCCGGACCCACGGATTTCGCGCCGATCGCCGCCGTCGCGGTGCCGGGCCGCCCGCCCGCCGTGATCGCGTTCGCCGAGCAGTACCCGCTCGACGCCGTGATCGCGCGGACGGGGTCCCTGCCCGCCCGTCCGGCCGTGGCCGCACGGGCGAACGCCCACGTCGCGGCCGCGGGCCGGCGCGCCTGCCCCGGCCGGCGCTGCCCTGAGACGCCCCGCAGCAACACCGATCCCATGGCGCCGGCCCGCGGGGCGGCCGATGAGGCCGAGGACGCCCTGCTCCCGTCGCAGGCCATGCCCTTCGCGGCCTCGGTGGTGGAGACCCTGGTTCCGGCCGCGCAAGCCGTCGGCGACGCGGCGAACCTCGTGCGCAGCAGCGCGAGGGTGGTCCAGGGCACGGTGGCCCTGGCGGTGGCCGACTGCCTGCGCTGACCGCGTCGGGCAGCGGGTACCCCGACCTCTGGATCTCGTGACCGGACGTCCTAGGTGCGTCGCAGCGGACGGCCCGGACTGCCGGCCGCGGACCGGGGCCGGGGCCGGATGGCTGCACGCATCGAGGATTACGCGCTCGTCGGGGATTGCCGGAGCGCGGCGCTGATCAGCCGTCAGGGCAGCGTCGACTGGTTGTGCTGGCCGCGCTTCGACGCGGCCGCCCTGTTCACCAGCCTCCTGGGAACCGAGGCGCACGGCTTCTGGAAGATCTTCCCCGAGGCCGAGCACGTCGAGACGCGCTGGTCCTACCGGCCGGGCAGCCTCGTGCTGGAGACCCGCCACACCACGCGGCAGGGCGAGGTCCTGGTCACGGATTTCATGCCGGTCGGCGACGGGTCCCATCTGGTGCGGCTCGTCGAGGGCGTGCACGGGCGCGTCGCCATGCGGATGGAGATGGCGGTCCGGTTCGATTACGGCTCGGCCGTGCCCTGGGTCTCCCGCTCGGAGCTGGGCGACCTGCGCGCCGTCTCGGGCCCGCACAAGGTCGTGCTGCGCACCGACGTCCATCTCAAGGGATCGGACGCGCAGACGACGGTGTCCGAGTTCACCGTCCATGCCGGTGACAAGCACCGGTTCGTCCTGAGCTACGGTCCCTCCCACGAGGAGGACCCGCCCCCGATCGAGCCGCGCAAGGTCCTCGAGGCCACCGACCAGCACTGGCGCGAATGGTCGTCGCGCTGCGCCGGCGGCACGGGCTGGGACCGGATGCTCCAGCGCTCCCTGCTGACCCTCAAGGCGCTGATCTACGAGCCCACCGGCGGCATCGTGGCGGCGCCCACGGCCTCCCTGCCGGAGGGGCTCGGCGGGATCCGGAACTGGGATTACCGGTTCTGCTGGCTGCGCGACTCGACCCTGACGCTGATCGCCCTGATGGACGGCGGCTACATCGACGAGGCGCGCGACTGGCTGGGCTGGCTGCTGCGGGCCGTGGCGGGCAATCCCGAGCAGGCGCACATCCTCTACGGCATCGCCGGCGAGCGGCTGCTGCCCGAGATCGAGCTGGACTGGCTGCCGGGCTACGAGAACTCGCGGCCCGTCCGCATCGGCAACGCCGCCGCCAGCCAGTTCCAGCTCGACGTCTACGGCGAGCTGTTCGACGCGCTCTACCAGGCCCATGCCCGCGGCCTGCCGGTGAGCAAGGACGGCCTGCGGGTCGGCCTCGCGATCCTGAACCACCTGGAGACCGCGTGGCGCGAGCCCGACGAGGGAATCTGGGAGGTGCGCGGCGGGCGTCGCCACTTCACGCACTCGAAGGTCATGGCCTGGGTGGCGTTCGACCGGGCCCTGCGCATGCACGAGATGCACGAGAACGGCGCCACGCAGGAGCAGGCCGAGCGCTGGCGCGCCGTCAAGGACGAGATCCACGCCGAGGTCTGCGAGAAGGGCTTCGACCCCGCACTCAACAGCTTCGTCCAGTCCTACGGCGCGAAGGCCCTGGACGCGAGCCTGCTGCTCATCGCCCATACCGGCTTCCTGCCGCAGCACGATCCCCGGGTGGTCGGCACCGTGGAGGCGATCGGCAAGGGGCTGATGTGGGACGGCTTCATCCTCCGCTACGAGACCGAGGGCCAGACCACCGACGGGCTGACCGGCTCCGAGGGGGCTTTCCTGCCCTGCACCTTCTGGTACGTGGACAACCTCATCGGCCTGGGGCGGCGCGACGAGGCCGGGGCGCTGATCGAGCGCCTGATCGGCATCTGCACCGATCTCGGCCTCGTCAGCGAGGAATACGACGTGCAAGCCAAGCGTCTTGTGGGTAACTTCCCTCAGGCGTTCACCCACGTCGCCCTCGTCAACACGCTCCTCAGCTATACGCGCGGCGAAGGGCCGGCGGATCGGCAGGGTGGTAAGGCCAACGGAGCTCCTCCCGCCGTCCTACGGCAGCGCGAAGCCGCGAAGCGGACCGCGCGAGGCGAACTGGAAGACGCGACATCATGAGCGGTGCTGACACTCCCGCCAAGGCGGCCCTCGCTGAGATCGATACGCTCAGCATCAATACGATCCGGACGCTCGCCATCGACGCGGTGCAGAAGGCCAATTCTGGCCATGCCGGCGCGCCCATGGCGCTGGCGCCGGTCGCCTACACGCTGTGGAACCGCTACCTGCGCTACGACCCGGCGCACCCGCACTGGCCGAACCGCGACCGGTTCGTGCTGTCCTGCGGCCACGCCTCGATGCTGCTCTACGGGCTGCTGCACCTCGCGGGCGTCGCCGAGAGCGACGGCGGCAATGCCCCGGCGGTGTCGCTGGAGGACATCAAGAAGTTCCGGCAGCTCGACAGCCGGACCCCGGGCCACCCGGAATACCACTTCACCACCGGCGTCGAGACCACCACGGGCCCGCTCGGCCAGGGCGTCGCCAACTCGGTCGGCATGGCCATGGGCAGCCGCTTCCTCGGCCAGCACCTGAACCGGCCGAACCTGCCGCTGTTCGACTACAACGTCTACGCCGTCTGCTCGGACGGCGACCTGATGGAGGGCGTCGCCTCGGAGGCCGCCTCGCTCGCCGGCCATCTGCGGCTCGCCAACCTCTGCTGGATCTACGACGACAACACCGTCACCATCGAGGGCCACACGGAGCTGGCCTTCGGCGAGGAGGTCGCGACCCGCTTCCTGGCCTACGGCTGGCAGGTGCTGCGCGTCGCTGACGCCAACGACGTGCACGCGCTGGCGGGCTCGATCGAGACCTTCCTGGCCACCAACGACCGCCCGACGCTCATCATCGTCAAGTCGGTGATCGGCTACGGCGCCCCGAAGAAGCAGGGCACCTCCAAGGCGCACTCCGACGCGCTCGGCGAGGACGAGGTGAAGGGCGCCAAGCGCGCCTACGGCTGGCCGGAGGACGCCCAGTTCCTCGTGCCGGACGGCGTGCAGGAGAACTTCCGGAACGGCATCGGCAAGCGCGGCGCCGGCCTCTACGATTCGTGGCAGGGCCTGCTCGCCAAGGCGAAGGAGGCGGACGCCGCCCACGCCGAGGACCTGAACGCCTTCCTGGAAGGCCGCCTGCCGGAGGGCTGGGACAAGGACATCCCGGTCTTCGAGCCGGACGCCAAGGGCCTCGCCACCCGCGAATCCTCCGGCAAGGTGCTGAACGCCATCGCCCAGCACGTGCCGTTCCTGCTCGGCGGCTCGGCCGATCTGGCGCCGTCCAACAAGTCGAACCTGACCTTCGAGGGCGCGGGCTCGTTCGGCCCGTTCTCGCCGGGCGGCCGCAACCTGCATTTCGGCGTCCGCGAGCACGCCATGGGCTCGATCGTGAACGGGCTCGGCCTCTCCGGGCTGCGGGCCTACGGCGCGACCTTCCTGGTCTTCGCCGACTACATGCGCCCGCCGATCCGGCTCGCCTCGCTCATGGAGCTGCCGGTCTTCCACATCTTTACCCACGACTCGATCGGCGTGGGCGAGGACGGGCCGACCCACCAGCCGGTGGAGCAGCTCCTGTCGCTGCGCTGCATCCCGGGCCTCGTGACCCTGCGCCCGGCCGACGCCAACGAGGTCGCCGAGGCCTACCGGGTGATCTTCACGCTGAAGAACCAGCCGGCGGTTCTCGCCCTCTCGCGCCAGCCACTGCCGACCCTCGACCGCGCGAAGTACGGGGCCGCCTCCGGCACCGCCAAGGGCGGCTACGTGCTGGCCGACAGCGAGGGCACGCCCGACGTGATCCTGCTCGCCTCGGGCTCCGAGGTGCAGCTCTGCGTCGGTGCCTACGAGGCCCTGAAGGCCGAGGGGGTGAAGGCCCGGGTCGTGTCGATGCCGTCCTGGGACCTGTTCGAGCGCCAGGACGAGGCCTACCGCGACTCGGTGCTGCCCCCCGCCGTCAAGGCCCGGGTGGCCGTCGAGCAGGGCAGCGTCATCGGCTGGGACCGCTACGCCGGTTCCGAGGGCGCGATCATCGGCATGCACACCTTCGGCGCCTCGGCGCCGATCAAGGATCTCCAGACCAAGTTCGGTTTTACCCCCGAGAAGGTCCTGGACGCCGCGAAGGCGCAGGTGGCCAAGCACAGGAAGTAGCCCGGGGGCCTGCTCTCCCGCCCGGTCCGGGCGGGAGGGTGCGTTCGAGCGAGAGTACGCGGTACGCGAGGCGAGGAACCGACATGAACGCGCTCAAGGCCCTGCACGACGAACAGGATCAAGCGGTCTGGCTCGACTTCGTGGCCCGCGGATTCATCGAGAAGGGCGAGCTGAAGCAGCTCGTGGAGCGCGACGGCCTGCGGGGCGTCACCTCCAACCCGTCGATCTTCGAGAAGGCGATCGGCCACTCGGACGAGTACGACGACAGCCTGAAGGCCGTGCAGGCGACCGGCGACAGCCGCGTCATCGACCTCTACGAGGGGCTCGCCATCGCCGACATCCAGGCGGCCGCCGACGTGCTCCGCCCGGTCTACGAGGCGAGCGACGGTGCCGACGGCTACGTCAGCCTGGAGGTCTCACCCTACCTCGCCCTCGACACCGAGGCGACGCTGGCCGAGGCGCGCCGCCTGCACAAGGCGGTCTCCCGCGACAACCTGATGGTCAAGGTGCCGGCCACCCCGGAGGGGATCCCGGCGATCCGGCAGCTGACGAGCGAGGGCATCTCGATCAACGTCACCCTGCTGTTCTCGCAGGAGGCCTACGAGGCCGTGGCGCGCGCCTTCATCGACGGTCTCGACGCGCGCGCGAAGGCCGGCCACGACGTCTCGCGGATCGCCAGCGTGGCGAGCTTCTTCATCAGCCGCATCGACGTCCTGGTCGACAAGCTCCTCGACGAGAAGATCGCGCAGGCCAACGACCCGGACGAGAAGTTCGCCCTGGAGCAGCTGAAGGGCAAGGTGGCGATCGCCAACGCCAAGCTCGCCTACCAGCGCTACAAGACGATCTTCGCCGAATCCAAGTGGACCGCCCTGGCCGAGAAGGGCGCCAAGGCGCAGCGCCTGCTCTGGGCCTCCACGGGCGTGAAGAACAAGGCCTACTCCGACGTCCTCTACGTCGAGGAGCTGATCGGCCCGAACACCGTCAACACGATGCCGCCGGCCACCATGGACGCGTTCCGCGACCACGGCGTGGTGCGGGCCACGATCGAGGAGGACGTGCCCGGCGCCGAGGCGGTGATGAACCGCCTCGCCCGGGCCGGGATCGACATCGAGGCGGTGGCCGAGCAGCTGGTGAAGGAGGGCGTGCAGCTCTTCATCGACGCCGCCGACAACCTTCTGGGCGCCGTCGCCGGCAAGCGCGTCGCGCTGCTGGGGCACCGTCTGGACGGGCAGAGCCTCGCCATGGACGACACCCTGGCGGCCGAGGCCAAGAAGGCCGTCGAATCCTGGCGCGCCAGCGGGTCGATCCGCCGGCTCTGGGCGGGCGACGCCGCGGTCTGGTCCGGCCACGACGAGGCGAACTGGCTCGGCTGGCTCCACATCGTCGAGGAGGAGCTGGAGAAGGCCGCCGACTACGCCGCCTTCTCCGACTGGGTGAAGGCGGAGGGCTTCACCGACGCCGTGGTGCTGGGCATGGGCGGGTCGAGCCTCGGACCGGAGGTCCTGAGCCTGACCTACGGCCAGCGCGAGGGGTTCCCGAAGCTCCAGATCCTCGACTCGACCCACCCGGATCAAGTGCGCGCCCTGGAGGCGAGCATCGACCTGGCCCGGACGCTGTTCATCGTCGCGTCCAAGTCCGGCTCGACCCTGGAGCCGAACGTCTTCCGCGACTACTTCCTGGCCCGCGCCAAGGACGTGCTCGGCGAGAAGGCCGGCGACCACTTCGTGGCCGTGACCGATCCCGGCTCCGACATGGAGCGCGCCGCGAAGGCGGACAACTTCAAGAAGATTTTCTACGGCGTGAAGCAGATCGGCGGGCGCTACTCGGTGCTCTCGGCCTTCGGCCTCGTGCCGGCCGCCGCCATGGGCCTCGACGTGAAGGCGCTCCTCGAGACCGCCCGCATCATGGTCCGCTCCTGCGGTCCGGCCGTGCCGCCGGCCGTGAACCCGGGCGTCCTGCTCGGCACGGCCATCGGCGCCGCGGCGCTCGCCGGCCGCGACAAGGTGACGATCGTCGCCTCGCCGGCGATCGCGAGCTTCGGCGCCTGGGCCGAGCAGCTGATCGCGGAATCGACCGGCAAGCAGGGCAAGGGCCTCGTGCCGGTGGACGGCGAGCCGGTCGGCGTTCCGGCCGTCTACGGCCACGACCGGTTCTTCATCTACCTGCGCCTCGACGGCAACGCCGAGGCCGCGCAGGACGAGGCCCTGCGCGCCCTGGAGCGGGACGGCCACCCGATCGCCCGCATCACCCTCGACTCGATCGAGCAGCTGCCGCAGGAATTCTACCGCCTGGAGATGGCGACCGCGGTGGCCGGCGCGGTGATCGGGATCAACCCGTTCGACCAGCCCGACGTCGAGGCCAGCAAGGTCGAGACGAAGAAGCTGTTCGCCGAGGCCGAGGCGAAGGGCGCCCTCCCCGCCGAGACGCCGCTCTACGAGGACGACTGGGTCGCGCTCTACGCCGATCCGCGGAACGCCGACGCCCTCAAGCCGGCCACCGAGGGGCTCGAGGCCGCGATCAAGGCGCAGATCGGCCGCCTGAAGGACGGCGATTACCTGGGGCTCCTGGCCTACGTCCCGCGCGACGCCGAGGCCGCCGCCATCCTGCAGGAGCCGCGGATCGCCGTGCGCGACGCCCGCAAGGTCGCGACCTGCCTGGAGTTCGGGCCGCGGTTCCTCCACTCGACCGGCCAGGCCTACAAGGGCGGCCCGGACACCGGCGTGTTCCTGCAGATCACCGCGGACGCTGCCGAGGACCTGCCGATCCCGGGCCGGAAGCTCGGGTTCAGCACCGTCGTCGCGGCGCAGGCGCGGGGCGACTTCGCCGTCCTCGCCGAGCGCGGCCGGCGGGCGCTGCGCGTCCACCTCAAGGGCGGCGACACGAAAGCCGGCCTCGTCCGGGTCGCGGCGGCCCTGAAGATGGCGGTCGTCTAGCCGTCCCGGACCGCCGGCGGGGGGCTTCCCGGCCCGCCGCCGGTCCGCCGCGGCAGATCGCCTGTGACGACGGTGAAGCCGTAGGGGCCTGACCCTCGCCGCGCGGGGGCAATCGGTAAGGAAGGGCAGCAATGCAACTCGGCATGATCGGCCTCGGCCGGATGGGCGGCAACATCGTCCGGCGTCTCCTGCGCGACGGGCACACAGCCGTGGTGTTCGACCAGAACCCGGCGGCCGTCGCCGCCCTGGTCGAGGCCGGTGCGGTCGGCGCGTCGAGCCTGGAGGACCTGGTCTCAAAGCTCGAGGTGCCGCGCGCGGCCTGGGTGATGCTGCCGGCCGGGGCGATCACCGAGCAGACCGTCCAGGCGCTCTCGGGGCTGATGCAGGCGGACGACTGCATCATCGACGGCGGCAACTCCTTCTACGGCGACGATGTCCGCCGCGGGGCCGCCCTGAAGGAGAAGGGCCTGCACTACGTGGATGTCGGCACTTCGGGCGGCGTCTGGGGCCTGGAGCGCGGCTACTGCATGATGATCGGCGGGGACAAGGAAGCCGTCGACCGCCTCGACCCGATCTTCAAGACCCTGGCGCCCGGCATCGGCGACATCCCGAAGACGCCGAACCGCGAGGGGCGCGACCCCCGCGCCGAGCAGGGCTACATTCACGCGGGCCCGACCGGCGCCGGCCACTTCGTCAAGATGGTCCATAACGGCATCGAGTACGGCCTGATGCAGGCCTACGCGGAGGGCTTCGACATCCTCCGCCACGCCAACGCGTCCGACCTGCCGGCCGAGCGCCGCTTCGATCTCAACATGGGCGACATCGCCGAGGTCTGGCGCCGCGGCAGCGTCGTCTCGTCCTGGCTGCTCGACCTGACCGCCCAGGCACTCGCGGGCGACGAGCAGCTCACCGACTTCTCCGGCTACGTCGAGGATTCGGGCGAGGGCCGCTGGACCATCAACGCCGCCGTCGAGGAGGGCGTCCCGGCGACGGTGCTCTCCGCCGCGCTCTACCGCCGCTTCCGCTCCCGCGAGCACGCGAGCTACGCCGACAAGCTGCTCTCGGCGATGCGCAAGGGCTTCGGCGGCCACCAGGAGCCGAAGGGCTGAGCGGGACGCCCGCAGGCCGACCTGTCCGACCCCCGAAGCCGCAGGGCCCGAACCCATGAGCCTTCCCGTCGGAACCCACGTCCTGAAGGATCCGGAGGCGGTCGCCCGCGAGGCGGCCGAGCGGATCATCGTGGACTGCGGCGAGAGCCGGTCCGACCGGATCGCGCTCTGCCTCTCGGGCGGCTCGACGCCCAAGGTGCTGTACGGCCTGCTGGCCGGGCCGGACTACGCGGCCCGGGTGCCGTGGGAGCGGATCCACTGGTTCTTCGGCGATGACCGCGCCGTGCCGTGGGACGATCCGCGCAGCAATGTCCGGATGGTTCGGGAGGCGTTCGGGCACGGGTCCCGGATCCCGCCGACGCATCTCCACTTCATCCCGTCGGACGAAGGCCCGGAGGCGGGCGCCCGCGCCTACGAGCGGACGCTCCTCGACTTCTACGGGGCCGAGCACCTCGACCCGGCCCGGCCGCTCTTCGACCTCGTGCTGCTCGGCCTCGGCGAGGACGGCCACACCGCCTCGCTGTTTCCCGGCAAACCCGGCGTCGACGAGACCCGGCGGCTCGTCGTCGCCGTGCCGGAGGCCGGGCTGGAGCCGTTCGTTCCGCGGATCAGCCTGACCCTGCCGGCGCTCGCGTCCTCCCGGCACGTGCTGTTCCTCGTCACCGGGGCCGGCAAGCGGGCCCCGCTGGCCCGGCTGGCCGCCGGCGAGACCCTGCCGGCCGGCCGCGTGACCAGCGCGGGCGCCGTGGCGTGGCTGCTCGACGAGGCCGCGACCGGCTGAGCCCGCCGCGCCGGCATCAGCCGCGCGGGAATGATCGGGCGCGCGCAACACCATTTCCTGCCGAGGCGTCTCCGGGCAATGGCATTGCCACCGCGCGCGAGATCACGCTCGAGAACGCAACCCGTCATCGCCAGCCTCTGGGTATCCTTCGTGCAGCCTCGTGAAAGGGCACCGAAGGAGACCTGCCGATGCCGCAGACCACCACCCCGACCGACGTCGAGGCGATGCTGGCGAACCTCGCGCGCTCCGCGAGCCGCTCGCCGGAAGCCTATCTGGCCTCGGCCCGGGCGACCCTGGTGCGCCTGCTGGCCCAGCCGGATCTGCTCGACCCGTCGCGGCTGGTCGGCCGGGGGCCCGGCCTGAGCCGGAATCTCCTGTTCGGCACCGAGGCGATCAGCGTCTGGGCCATGGTCTGGGCGCCCGGCACGGTCACGCCGGTCCACGACCACCACTGCTCGTGCTGCTTCGGCCTGCTGCGCGGCAGCCTCCGGGAGACGTGGTATCGCCCGATCAGCGAGACCCACGCGGTGGCGACCATGGACGCCGTCCGCGAGCCCGGCTTCGTCGCCTGCATGATGCCCACGGGGCCGAACCTGCACCGGATCGCCAATGACGGGCCGGAGGCGGCCGTCTCGATCCACGTCTACGGCTACGACCACCGGGCGCAGGATTCGTCGATCCATCGGACCTACGCGGTGGCGGCGGGCTGAGCCCCGCCTCGGCGCGGTCGGGTCACGCCACGTAGATCGTCGGGACGGCGGTCGTGTACTTCATCTCCTCCATGGCGATGGAGGAGGACAGGTTCGAGAAGTCGAGCTTGGCGATGAGGCGCTGGTAGACCGCGTCGTAGGCCTCGATATCGGGCACCACGATCCGCAGCAGGTAGTCGATCTCGCCGGTCAGGCGCCACGCCTCGACGATCTCCGGGAAGCCGGCGACCACCCGCCGGAACGCGTCCGACCAGTCGGCGGCGTGGCGCGGCGCCTTCACGGCCACGAACACCGTGGTCGGGACGTTGACCTTGCGGCGGTCCACCAGGGCGACCCGGCGGCGGATCACCCCGGAGGCCTCCAGCTTCTTCACCCGCCGCCAGCACGGCGCCGCGCTGATGCCGACCTGTTCGGCGAGTTCGGCCACCGGGAGCGTCGCGTCCTGCTGGAGGAGATCGAGGATCTTCCGGTCCACGGCGTCCATGCGATCGATGCTCCCTTCGGCGCGTCCGGGCCGGACTACAGGGCGAAGTGCTTCGAGAGCTTGAGCCCCTGGGCCTGGTAGTTCGAGCCGGCCCCCGCCCCGTAGAGCGTCTCCGGCAGGTCGAGCATCCGCTCGTAGACGAGGCGGCCGACGATCTGCCCGTCCTCCAGAAGGAAGGGCACGTCGCGGGAGCGGACCTCCAGCACGGCCCGCGCGCCCGCCCCGCCGGCCCCGGCATAGCCGAAGCCCGGGTCGAAGAAGCCCGCGTAGTGGACGCGGAACTCGCCCACGAGGGGATCGAACGGCACCATCTCGGCGGCGTGGTCCGGCGGGACCTGCACCGCCTCCTTGGAGGCCAGGATGTAGAACTGGCCGGGATCGAGGATCAGGCTGCCCGATCCGTCGGCGGCGAGGGGCTCCCAGAAATCCGCCGCCCGGTGGCGGCCGGGGGCGTCGACGTCGACGAGGCCGGTGTGGCGCTTGGCCCGGTAGCCGACGAGGCCGTCGAAGCCGGCGAGGTCGACCGAGACCGCCACGCCGCCCTGGAAGGACGGGCTGCCGGCGTCGACCAGGGCCGAGCGGGCGTGCAGCAGGCCGAGCTCGGCCTCGGTCAGCCGCGGCGCCCCGCGGCGGAAGCGGATCTGCGACAGCCGCGAGCCGCTGCGCACGAGGACCGGGAAGGTGCGCGGCGAGATCTCCGCGTAGAGCGGCCCGTCGTAGCCGGGCTCGACCTGGTCGAAGGCCTCGCCCCGGTCGGTGATGACGCGGGTGAAGACGTCGATGCGCCCGGTCGAGCTCTTCGGGTTCGCGGCCGCCGCGAGATCGGCCGGCAGGGTGAGGCTCTCCTGAAGCTCCGCGATGTAGACGCAGCCCGTCTCCAGGACGGCGCCCGGGCGCAGGTCCACGGCGTGCAGCGACAGCCGGTCGACGCAGGCCTGGACCGTCCGTCCCGAGCCGGGCAGGAAGCTCGTTCGCACCCGGTAGGCCCTGGCGCCCAGGCGCAGGTCGAGGCTCGCGGGCTGGATCTGATCGGCCGCGAAGGGGCTCGCATTCCGGATGCCGCCCGCCCGCGCGAGGGCGGCGATCGCCTGGGCCGGCAGGATGCCGGATCGGCCGTCCGCGCTCGACTCGGCGGCTCCCGTGGCTGCGCCCGCGTTCATCGCGCCCCTGACTCCCTCGCGCGCCCCGGCCGGTCCGCGTCACGCCGAGCAGCGTTGTCCGCCGGGACCCGCTAACGCGGGCTTAACCGCGTCCGGAGGCCTCGCGAGGCCGGCGCCGCGACCGGCGGCCCGCCGCGCCGCGCGAGGTAGTCCGCCGCAATTGACGGCGATTCCGCCGCCCACTACCACCGGCCGGGAAGCGCGTTCCATTCGGCTTCAGCGAGTCGTACCGTCCGAAGAAGGGCCAATTAGGGCGATGTACAAGGCCGAGACGCGGGGAATAAGTGTGACGGTCCAGTCTCGTTTCGTCGAGGAGGAGTCCTCGCCGACCGAGAGCCGGTACTTCTTCGCCTACACGGTCGAGATCGTGAACAACGGCAGCGAGCAGGTCCAGCTGCGCTCGCGCCACTGGCGGATCATCGACGGGCACGGGGCCTGCCAGGAAGTGCGCGGCACCGGCGTGGTCGGCAAGCAGCCGGTGCTGGAGCCGGGCGAGTCCTTCTGCTACACCAGCGGCTGTCCGCTCAACACGCCCGACGGGTTGATGGCCGGCAGCTACACCATGGCGACGGTGGCCGGCGAGAGCTTCGAGGCCGAGATCCCCGCCTTCTCCCTCGACAGCCCGCACGTCCGCCGCAGCCTGCACTGAGGTCCCGGCCCGGGGCCTCGCCCCGGAGGAATCCATGTCCGCGACCGGCGAGCGGCTGAGCCCGCTCGACATGCTCGCCCGCCTCGTGTCCTTCGACACGGAGAGCGACAAGTCCAACCTCGCCCTGATCGACGCCGTCTGCGCCTATCTCGACGGCTGGGACGTCCCGTACCTGCGCCTCCCGAACGCGGCGGGCGACAAGGCCGCCATCCTCGCCACGGTCGGCCCGATGGTCGACGGCGGCACCGTCCTGTCCGGCCACACCGACGTGGTGCCGGTGGCGGGCCAAGCCTGGACCGGCGACCCGTTCACCCTGCGCGTCGCCGACGGCCGGGCCTACGGACGGGGCGCGGTCGACATGAAGGGCTTCGACGCGCTGGCCCTGGCGCTCGTGCCCGACATGCTCGCCGCCGGCCTGAAGCGGCCGATCCACATCCTGCTCTCCTACGACGAGGAGACGACCTGCCTCGGCTCGATGGACGGGATCGCGCGGTTCGGCGACGGCCTGCCCCGGCCGGCCGCGGTGATCGTCGGCGAGCCCACCGGGATGGAGGTGGCGGACGCCCACAAGAGCATCGTCACCTGCCTCACCACGGTCCACGGCCACGAGGCCCATTCCGCCCGCCCCGCTCTCGGCGCGAACGCCGTGTCGGCCGCTTGCGACCTCGTCGCCGGCCTCAACCGGATCGCCGACCTGATGATCGAGCGCGGCGACCCGTCCGGGCGGTTCGACCCGGCCTCGACCACGGTCCATGTCGGGACGATCCAGGGTGGCACCGCCCGCAACATCCTCGCCAAGGAGTGCCGCTTCCTCTGGGAGTATCGCGGCCTGCCGGATCTCGACCCGGCCGAGATCCCGCGGCTCTTCGCGGCCGAGGTCGAGCGGGTCACCCGCGAGCGCCTCAACCGCTACGGCGCGTTCGGGCGGATCGAGACGCTGGAGGAGGTCGACATCCCCGGCCTCGCCCCGGAGCCGGGCTCGGCGGCCGAGCGCCTCTGCCTGCGCCTCGCCGGACGCAACCACACCGTCGCGGTCCCCTACGCCACCGAGGCCGGGCGCTTCCAGGCGGCCGGTCTCCCGACGGTGGTCTGCGGCCCCGGCGACATCGCCCAGGCGCACCAGCCGGACGAGTTCATCACCCTCGACGCCCTGGGCCAGGGTGAGCACTTCCTGCGCGAGCTGATCGAGGCCAGTGCGTCATGAATGCGGTGACCGGTATCACCATCAAGCTGCGTCCGCTGGAGCGGGAGGACCTGCGCTTCGTCCACCAGCTCAACAACAACGACAGCATCATGCGCTACTGGTTCGAGGAGGCCTACGAGTCCTTCGCCGAACTGCAGCAGCTCTACGAGCGCAACATCCACAACCAGACCGAGCGGCGCTTCATCGTGGCCGATCCGAGCGGGGAGCCGGCCGGGCTGATCGAGCTCGTCGAGATCAACCACCTGCACCGGCGCTGCGAGTTCCAGATCGCGATCCACCCGAGCTTCCAGGGCCGCGGCTACGCGTGGCAGGCCACCCGGATCGCCATGGATTACGCGTTCAGCGTGCTCAACATCCACAAGCTCTACCTGCACGTCGACCGGGACAACGCCCGGGCCGTGCGGATCTACGAGCGCTGCGGCTTCCACCCCGAGGGCGTGCTGAAGGACGAGTTCTTCGTGAACGGGCGCTACCGCGACGCCGTGCGGATGTGCCTGTTCCAGCCGGACTACCTGAGAGCCCGCGGCGGAGGCGGCGACATCGCGGAGCCCGTCCTGAAGGTCTGAACCGGGTCTCGCCCGCCGCCGGCGGGCGGCGGACGAGCTCGAAACGACGCGGGGGCGGAGCCCGTCGGCCCCGCCCCCGCGCTCACGCCGCTCAGTTGCGGCCGGCACCGCCCGTCTGGCCGCCGGCCCGGCCGGCACCCTGGGCGCCGCCCATGGCGCCGTTGCCGCCCGCGCTGCCGCCACTCATGCCGCCGCGCTCCGCGCCGCCCGTCCGGCCGCCCTCGGCGCCGGCCTTCATGCCGCCCTGCTGGCCGCCGCGGTCCGAGGCGTTGCGGATGCCGTCCTGCTGGCCGCCGCGCATGTCGCTGTTGCGCATGCCGTCGTTCTTGCCTTCCTGCTGACGGGAGGCCTTGTCCATCCCGCGATCCTGGCCGCGGTCGTTCCGGTCCATCCGGCCTTCGTTGCGGCCCTCGTTCCGCGACGCGTTGCGGATGCCGTCGCGCCCGCCGCGGTTGTCGAAGCGCGCGCCGGCGCGCTGCTCGGAGCGGAAGCTCGCGCTGACCGCACCGCCGCCGCTCAGGCGCCGGTACTCGGCGGAGCCGTAGCGCACCCGCTGGCCGCGGATCGTCACGAAGCGGTCCTCCTGGACGGAGACGAGGCGGCGGTACTCGGGGGAGCCGTACACCACGCGCTGGCCGCGGATGACGACGTAGCGCTCGCGCGGGCCGGTCTCGCGGACGCTGACCAGGCGGCGGTACTCGGGCGAGCCGTAGAGCACGCGCTGGCCGCGGATGACGACGTAGCGCGCGCGCGGGCCGCGATTCTCGGTGACGATCAGGCGGCGATACTCCGGCGAGCCGTACACGACCCGGCGGCCGCCGATGAACACGTAGCGGCCCTCGCGGCGGAAGCCGCCCTCGACCCGCTCGGACCGGACGTCCGTCCGGCTCACGTCGGTCCGGCCGCGGAAATCGGTCCGGTCGGCGCGGCGGTCACCGCGGCGGTCACCGCGATCGGCACGCGCGCCGTCGCGATCCCCGCGCTCGTCGCGGTCGGCGCGATCACCGCGGCGGTCGCCCCGCTCGGCGCCGGCCCGGTCCTTGTCCTGAGCCATGCGATCCTGGGCCATGCGATCCTGACCCGTGCGGCCCTCGCCGCCGGCCTCGCGGCCCTGCGCGGACCGGCCTGCCTCGGCACCGGAGCGCTCGGACGCCGCCTGGCGGCCGCCCTTCATGTCACCTTGCATGCCACCCTGCATGCCGCCGCGCTCGCCGCCGCCGGCCTTCATGCCGGATTCGGCGCCACCCTGACCGCCGCGACCGCCCATCCCGGCGCCGCGATCGGCGCCACCCTGCTGGGCGTAGGCCGAGGTGCTGATCAGCAGCGCGGCCAATCCGATCGACAATTTCCGCATGGCGTACCCTCCAATGTTGAATCTGCGACGCAACGTCAAAGGTCGCGAAACGGTTCAGCCTGGAGGGCTCAAAAATTTACGCAACGAATACCGATCTTCGTGCGTTTCGCGCGAAAAAGCTTGGCCGTAGACGCGGACATGCTGGTCCGCCGGCCCGCTGTCCTGCGCTCTACTGGCTCGGCTGTCCGGCGATCTCGGCCTCGACCTCCTGAGGGTCGAGGTCGTAGCGCCGGGAGCAGAACTCGCAGGTGATGACGATGCGCCCGTCATCCGCCACCATGTCGTGCCGCTCCTGCGGGGTGAACGAGCGGATCATGCCCATCACGCGCTCCCGCGAGCAGCGGCAGGTCTCCTGGACCGGCTGGCGGTCGAACACCCGCACACCGCGCTCGTGGAACAGCCGGTAGAGCAGCCGCTCGCTCGACACGTTCGGGTCGACCAGCTCGTGATCCTCGATGGTCGCGACCAGCGAGCGGGCCTCGACCCAGGCATCGTCCTCCGGCGCGTCCCCCGAGAGGTGCGCGTGGCCCTCCGGGATATCGCCCGGGGGCAGGTCGGCGAGGCGCGCCCGGTCCACCGACTGGGGCAGGAACTGCACGAGCAGGCCGCCGGCCCGCCAGCGCCCGGCCCCCTCCTCCACGGCCTCGGCCACGGCGAGTCGCACCTGCGTGGGGATCTGCTCCGACTGGCGGAAATACTGGTGCGCGGCCTCCTCCAGGCTCTGGCCCTCGAGGGCGACGACGCCCTGGTAGCGGCTCGCCGCTGTGCCCTGGTCGATGGTCATGGCGAGGTGACCGGTGCCGATCAGCTCGGCATCCTTGAGCGGGCCGGTCCCGAGGGCCGCGACCCGCTCCGGCTCGAACCGCGCGGTGGCGCGCAGCCGGTCCGGGGCCTCGAAATCGACCACGATCATCGCGACCGGACCGTCGGTCTTGGTCTGGAGCTGGAACCGGCCCTCGAACTTGAGCGAGGAGCCGAGCAGCACCGTCAGCGCCGCGGCCTCGCCGAGGAGGCGCGCCACCGGGTCCGGGTAGCCGTGGCGGCGCAGGATCGTGTCGACGGCCGGGCCGAGCCGGACGACGCGGCCGCGGACGTCCAGCGCCTCGACGGCGAAGGGCAGGACGGCGTCGTCCGCGCCGGCATGGCCGTTGCCGGCATTCTGGGGCTGGGATGGCGACTGGGGGTGCGACTGCGTTCCTGAGGTCATGCCCTCTCCGATCGATGCGTCCGGCGGCGCGTGCCGGCAAAGCGGGGATCCGTCCTCCCGGGGGCCGGGCGGCGTGAGGCGATGACCTTGGCGGAGCGATCGGATCCCTCACCCCGTCCAGCCCGGAGCGGGAGCGGCGGCGCAGCGCGCTCCGTTCGTCGCCGGGATGCCGCCTTCCGGCGGCCGTGATGGGGAGACGGGCAGCACGGGCCGCCCGCTCACGCCTATATGGTGCGCCGACCCCGCGAGCGCGAGGCCGGACAGTATGAGTGCGGGATCAGAGCCCGCTGGCGCCGAGACACCAGGCCAGGATGCCCTTCTGCGCGTGCAGGCGGTTCTCGGCCTCGTCGAACACCACGGAGCGCGGGCCGTCCATCACCTCGGCCGTCACCTCCTCGCCGCGGTGGGCCGGGAGGCAGTGCATGAAGATCGCGCCCGGATTGGCCGCCGCCATCAGCTTGTCGTTGACCTGATAGGGGCTGAGCAGGTTGTGGCGGTGCGCCTCGTCGTCGTCGCCCATCGACACCCAGCAATCGGTGACGACGGCATCGACGCCGTCCACCGCCGCGAAGGCGTCGGTGGTGACGTGGACGTCGGCGCCCTCCTGCTGCGCCCAGGCGAGGAGCGCCGGCGGCGGTGCGAGCTCCGGCGGGCTCGCGATGTTCAGGGTGAAGTCGAACCGGGCGGCGGCGTGGACCCAGCTCGCCAGCACGTTGTTCGAATCGCCCGACCACGCGACCTTGCGGCCGCGGATCGGCCCGCGATGCTCCTCGAAGGTCAGTACGTCGGCCATGATCTGGCACGGGTGGGAGACCTTGGTCAGAGCGTTGATCACCGGGACGGTGGCGTACTCGGCCAGCTCCAGCATCTGACCGTGGTCGAGGATGCGGATCATGATCGCGTCGACGAAGCGCGAGAGCACCTGCGCGGTGTCGCCGATGGTCTCGCCGCGGCCGAGCTGCATCTCGGAGCCGGTGAGCATCAGGGTCTCGCCGCCGAGCTCGCGCATCGCCACGTCGAAGGAGACGCGGGTGCGGGTCGAGGGCCGGTCGAACACCATGGCCAGGGTCTTGCCGGTGAGCGGGCGCTCGGCCGCCAACTCGCCCTTGCGGCGGCGCGCCTTGATGGCGGCGCTGGCATCGAGGACCCGGCGCAGCTCCGCACCGGAGAAATCCTTGAGGTCGAGGAAATGACGAGGGCCGGCACCGTTCAGGTGCCTGGCCGGGGGCTGTGCCCGGCCGTCAATCTGGGCTTTCATCGCGTCACAATCACTAGAGTCTGCTCACCGATCACCTGATCATGAACCGCACTCTACCTCCTGGCAGGGGCATCTCCGTCACGCGCGGCGGGATCGACCGCGCCCGGAAATGCTTCGGGCCGCCCTCCGGGGTCCGGGGGGCGGTGTTCTCAATCGCGCGGATCGATCCTACTCGGCCGCGCCGCGCACGGCCTCGAAGCCGGACGCCGCCGCGTCCAGGCGGCGGACCGCCTCGTCGATCTCGGCCTCGCCGATGGTCAGCGGCGGCAGCAGGCGGACGATGTTGTCGCCCGCCGGGATCACCAGCAGGTGCGCGTCCCGCGCGGCGGCGGCGAAGTCGGTGTTCGGCACGCCGAGCTTGAGGCCGAGCATCAGCCCCTCGCCGCGAATCTCCTGGATGACGTGCGGGTGGCGGTCGCGCAGGGCCGCGAGCTTCTGCTTGAGCAGCAGGCCGGAGCGGGCGACGCGCGCGAGGAAGCCCTCCTCCAGCACGACGTCCAGCACGGCGTTGCCCACCGCCATGGCGAGCGGGTTGCCGCCGAAGGTGGTGCCGTGCGTGCCGGCCGTCATGCCGCGCGCGGCCTCGCGGGTCGCGAGGCAGGCGCCCAGCGGGAAGCCGCCGCCGATGCCCTTGGCCACGCTCATGATGTCCGGGGTGATGCCGGACCATTCGTGCGCGAACAGCCGCCCGGTGCGGCCGACGCCGGTCTGGACCTCGTCCATGATCAGGAGGAGGCCGTTGGCGTCGCAGATCTCGCGCAGCCGGCGCAGGTCCGCGTGGGGGATCTCCCGCACGCCGCCCTCGCCCTGGATCGGCTCGATCATCAGCGCCGCCGTCTCCGGCCCGATCACCGCCTCCAGCGCCGCCCAGTCGCCGGCCGGGACCTGGTCGAAGCCCTCGACCTTCGGACCGAAGCCCTCGATGTACTTCTGCTGGCCGCCGGCCGCGAGCGTCGCCAGCGTCCGCCCGTGGAAGGCGCCCGCGAAGGTGACGATCCGGTAGCGCTCCGGCTGCCCGCCGGCCGCGTGGTACTTGCGGGCGATCTTGATCGCCGCCTCGTTCGCCTCGGCGCCCGAGTTGCAGAAGAACACCACGTCCGCGAAGGTCGCGTCGACGAGGCGCTGCCCGAGGCGCTCGCCGCCCGGGATCTGAAACAGGTTCGAGGTGTGCCAGATCTTGCCCGCCTGCTCGGTCAGCGCGCCGACGAGGTGCGGGTGCGCGTGGCCGAGGCCGTTCACCGCGATGCCGGCGCCGAAGTCGAGATATCGCTCCCCACCCTCCGTCACGAGCCAGGCGCCCTCGCCGCGCTCGAAAGCGAGCGGCGCGCGGACGTAGGTCGGCAGAAGGGCTGACGTCACGGGTCCCATCTCCGTTTCACGCAGGATCCCGGAGCGAGCGTTGAGCCGGCTCCAAATGAAAGTGCCGCCTCAGTCCTGGGCGGCACGCGCGCGATTACTATGAAAGAGCCGGCGCCTGTCAACGTTTCAGTGCCCGGCAGGCCCGACGGGCAGCCCTGCGCGCGGCACCGATAGAGCAGATCCTGACGGCAAATCTGCGGCGGTCCCGTCCCGGATCACCGGAGAATCGCGGGACCGCGATCTCGGCCTTCGCGGCGGCGGCCCTTGCGCCGCGGGGGGCGGCCGTGCTCCTGCTCCCGCGGATTCGCAGGAACCTGGGAGAACCCGATGAGCTCGATCAAGGAACGCCTGGCGGCGCTGGGCCTGACGCTGCCGAAGGCGGCGGCGCCGGTCGCCAACTATGTGCCGTTCGTGCGCGCCGGCAACCTCGTGGTGATCTCCGGCCAGGTCTGCTTCGGCGCGGACGGCGCCATCGCGGCCGAGCACAAGGGCAAGGTCGGCGGCAACGTCTCGGCCGAGGCCGGCAAGGCGGCCGCGCGCCTCTGCGCCCTCAACGTGCTCGCCCAGCTCGAGGCCGCGGTGGGCGACCTCGACCGCGCGGTGGTCCAGTGCGTGCGGCTCGGCGGCTTCATCAACGCGGCGCCGGGCTTCTCGGCCGTGGCCGGGGTGATGAACGGCGCCTCCGACCTGATGGTCGAGCTCCTCGCCGACCGCGGGCGCCACGCGCGCTCCACCGTCGGCGTGGCCGAGTTGCCCCTCGACGCCGCCGTCGAGGTCGAGGCGATGTTCGAGGTCCGCTGACGGTGGCCGCCCCCGACTGGCTCACCGCGCGGCCGATCGCCCATCGCGGCCTGCACGACCGCGCGGCGGGCCGGCCGGAGAACACGCTGGCGGCGGCCCGGGCGGCCGTCGCGGGCGGCTTCGCCATCGAGTGCGACGTCCAGCTCAGCGCCGACGGCGAGGCGATGGTCTTCCACGACGCCGCGCTCGGGCGCCTGACCGGGGCGAGCGCGGCTCTGGCCGACCGGTCGGCCGCCGAACTCGGGACGCTCGCCGTCGCCGGGTCCGCGGAGACGATCCCGACGCTGCCGGCCTTCCTGGCGGCGGTGGCCGGGGCGGTGCCGGTGGTGATCGAGGTGAAGTCCCGCTACGACGGCGACCTGCGGCTCGCGACCCGCGCCGCCGAAGTGGCCGCCGCCTATGACGGGCCGGTGGCGCTGAAATCCTTCGACCCGCAGGTGGTCGCGGCCCTGCGCGACCTCTGCCCCGCCGCGATCCCGCGGGGCATCGTGGCGGAGACGACGCAGGACGACCCGGTCTACGCGGCGCTGACCCCCTCGCTCCGCCGGTCCCTCTCCGACCTGCTGCACCTCGCCGAGACGCGGCCCGACTTCCTGTCCTGGCGGGTGGACGACCTGCCCTGCGCGCCGACCTACCTCTGCCGGCTGCTCGGTCAGATCCCCGTCATGACCTGGACGGTCCGGAATGCGGAGCAGCGCGCCCGCGCGGCCGCGCACGCGGACCAGATGGTGTTCGAGGGCTTCGTCCCGTAAATTTTCCTACGCCCTGTCCGATTCTGTCCGACCAAGATCGCCATGACCGCTTCGAGTGACGCGCGCGCCCGCTTCGCGCGGCTCTGCGGGGGCCTCGCCCTCGCCGCGACCCTGCTCTCCCCGGCGCCCGCTTCGGCGGCCGACCCGTGCGCGGGCACGACCCAGGCGGATCTCAACGCCTGCGCGGCTGCCGATTACCGGGCCGCCGACACGGCGCTGAACGCCGTCTACGGGCAGCTGACGAAGAAGATCGGCCCGAAGACGAAGGACGCCCTGCGGGGCGCCCAGAAGGCCTGGCTGTCGTACCGGGACGCGACCTGCTTCCTCGAGACCATGGGCCTCGACGGGGGCTCGGCCTACGCGATGGAGTACAACGGCTGCCTGAAGGGGTTGACCGACGCGCGGATCAAGGTCCTGAAGGGTTACCTCGACTGCAAGGCGGACGACGTGTCGTGCGTCGGCCGCCTCGGCGAGTGAGCGCGGGCCGCGACGGCGCCGTCCGGTTCGGAGCGCGCGCGCGTCGCCGCGCGCCGTCCTGGAGGCCGCGCGAAGGCGCGGGGCGGGTGACGTCGGCGGCCGTCTGACAACGCTGCCATGGTCGCCGCGCGCATCCGCCCGCTTGCCCCCGGCCGGTCAGGGGCTAGAGTCCGGCCCATGAAGCAAGCACCCGGGCCGACGCCGGAGACCGCCGCACTGACCGTGCGGGCGCTTCCCGGATTGAAGGAGATCGGCGCGGCGGAATGGGATGCCTGCGCCTTCTCGCCCGAGACCCTGGCGGCGGGCGACGAGACCCACAACCCCTTCCTGTCGCACGCTTTCCTGTCGGCGCTGGAGGATTCGGGCTGCGTCTCGCGCAGGACCGGCTGGCTGCCGCTCCACGTCTCGGTCGAGCGCGACGGCGTCCGCCTCGGCGTCGCGCCCTGCTACCTGAAATCGCACAGCCAGGGCGAGTACGTCTTCGACCACGGCTGGGCCGACGCCTACGAGCGGGCCGGCGGCGCCTACTACCCCAAGCTCCAGGTCAGCGTGCCGTTCACGCCGGTGACCGGGCCGCGCTTCCTGATCGCGCCGGGGGCCGATCCCGACGAGGCCACGGCCGGCCTCGTCGCGGGCCTGCGGGCCCTGCGGGGCGAGACCAAGGCCTCCTCGATCCACGTCACCTTCATGCGCGAGTCGGAGTGGGAGCGGGCCGGCGCGGCCGGCTTCCTGCAGCGCACCGACCAGCAATTCCACTGGCAGAACGACGGCTACGCGACCTTCGACGACTTCCTGTCCGCCCTCGCCTCCCGCAAGCGCAAGACCATCCGCAAGGAGCGCCGCGACGCCCTGGCGCCGGGCATCACCGTGGAGCACCTGACCGGCGCGGCCATCACCGAGGCCCACTGGGACGCGTTCTACGCCTTTTACATGGACACGGGCTCGCGGAAGTGGGGGCGGCCCTACCTCAACCGCCGGTTCTTCTCGCTCCTGTCCGAGCGCATGGCCGACCGGGTGCTCCTCGTGATGGCGAAGCGCGGGGACGCCTACATCGCGGGGGCGATCAACCTCATCGGCGATACCGCGCTCTACGGGCGCAACTGGGGCTGCATCGAGGACCACCCCTTCCTGCATTTCGAGATCTGCTACTATCAGGCGATCGACTTCGCGATCGCCCGGGGCCTGAAGCGGGTCGAGGCGGGTGCCCAGGGCGAGCACAAGCTCGCCCGCGGCTACCGGCCGGTCCTGATGCACTCGGCCCACGACATCGCCGACCCGGCGCTGCGCCGCGCGGTGGCCGATTACTTGCAGCGGGAGCGCGCCCACGTCGCCGAGGCGGTCGACGTCCTCGACACGCTGACGCCGTTCCGGCGCGCGGACGCGGGCGACGCCTGCGCGGGCGCGACACCGTCCCGAACCGCGTCGTCCACCACCTCCCCCCCCGAGAGTTCCGAGCCATGAGCCCGATCGACCGCATCAAGACCTACGCCGACGAGCTGACGGCCCTGCGCCGCGACCTGCACGCCCATCCGGAGCTCGGCTTCGAGGAGGTCCGGACGGCCGGCATCGTGGCCGACCTCCTCGAGACGTTCGGCTGCGAGGTGCATCGCGGCGTCGGCGGCACCGGGGTGGTGGGCCTGCTCAAGGGCCGCACCGACAACGGCAAGCGCATCGGCCTGCGCGCCGACATGGACGCCCTGCCCATCGAGGAGGAGACCAACCTCCCCTACCGCTCGACCTACGCGGGCAAGATGCACGCCTGCGGCCATGACGGGCACACGACCATGCTGGTGGGCGCGGCGCGCTACCTCGCCGAGACCCGCGATTTCGACGGCACCGCGGTGTTCGTGTTCCAGCCGGCCGAGGAGGGCCGCGGCGGCGCCCGGGCCATGCTGAAGGACGGCCTGTTCGAGCGCTTCCCCTGCGACGAGATCTACGGCCTGCACAACCAGCCCGGCGGCGGCCACGGCATGATCAAGCTCCGGCCGGGGCCGATCATGGCGGCGGCGGACTTCTTCGACATCCACATCCGCGGCAAGGGCATCCACGCCGCCCAGCCGCACCGGGGCGTCGACCCGATCATCATCGCCACCGGCCTCGCCCAGGCGCTCCAGTCGATCGTGTCGCGCAACGCCGACCCGCTGAAGTCCATCGTGCTGTCGATCACCCGGATCGAGGCGGGCTCCGCCTACAACGTGATCCCCGAGACGGCCCATCTCGCCGGCACGATCCGCACCTTCGACAAGGAGATCCGGGCGCTCGCCGGAACCCGCATGCGCGAGCTGGCGGCCGGCTTCGGCGCGGCCTACGGCGCCGAGGTCACGGTCGACCTGCAGGACGTGTTCTCCGTCCTGGAGAACGCCCCCGCGCAGGCGGCCGCCGCCACGGAGGTCGCCACCGAGCTCCTGGGCGCCGACAAGGTCGAGTCGAACGTCGTGCCCAAGATGGGCAGCGAGGACTTCGCCGACATGACCATGGCGGTCCCCGGCGCCTATGTCTGGCTCGGCGCCAATCCGGGGCCCGGCCTGCACAATGCCGGCTACAACTTCGACGACTCGATCATCCCGATCGGCAGCGCCTTCCTGGCGCGGATGGTCGAGCGCCGCACCGCGGCCTGACGCCGGGCGCCGTGCCCGCCCTCCGGGACTTTCCGGATGGCGGGCGATGTCGCCGCGCGAGCCCGTCCGGCCGTCGACAGCGCGGCCGGCCGGTGCGAATCCTGACGGAACTCGCCCGCGAGCCAACGCGGGCCGCGAAGGGAGGGCGCCATGTCACCGGAGATGCGGGAATCGCGCGCGGCGCTCATCCTGCTCGCCGCCTCGGTGGGGGCGGTCCTGATTTTCGGCGCCTTCACGCTGCTCACGCAGCTCGGCTGAGGCGCGACCGCGATTGCAACCTGAGCGGGTCGATCCCGGCCCCGATCGGCGCGGCCCGGCGGCCCGACGATCGGGATTCCGCCGTCCGCGCAGGGGAATGCCGTTGATGCTTCACGGGCTATCGAGTTGAGTTAACTGCTCATTAATTCCATCAACGGTTGTATGTCTCCGACGAAGGCGGGCACGGTGCGCGCTGGAACCGGAGTTCGCCCATGATGGCCGACGCAATCCAGGGCCCCCGCCCTCGGCCGGTCGACCTCTCGGCCGCCCTCGACGCCTCCGGGATCATCGGCGCGTGGTCGTGGTCGCCGCGCGCCGAGCGGTGCGTCCTCGATGCCGGCGCCGCCGAGGTGCTGGCCGGGGATGCCGGGCTCGCCGGGCGCCCCCTCCCGCTCTCGGTCGCCAAGGCCTGCGTCCATCCCGAGGATCGGCCGGCCGTGGTGCGGCAGTTCAAGGCTCTGCGCGAGCGCGGCGGCCTGTTCGTGGCCGAGTACCGGACGCTGTCGCCCTCGGGGCAGGTCCGCCGGATCCTCGATCGCGGCCGGATCCCGCCGGGCGCGTCGAGCCGGCGCCTCGGGCACGGTGTCATCATCGACGTGACCGACGAGCCGTCGGCGACGCGCGCGATGCCCGAGCCCGCGGACGCGCTCACCCAGGCGGTCGACCGCGCTCTCGAATGCCGCGACGCCCTGGAGGGGGTGGCGGATTCCGAGCTTCAACTCCTGATCGACATGCTGCTGCTGCACCTCGGACGGCGCATCGCCAAGGCCTCCACGACCGGTGCGCGCCGCGGCGGCCACTGAGCGGGGCTGCCGCGTCCTGTCGGGGCTCTGCCGGGCCGTCCGGCCCGGCTCACTGCACCAGGACGGCCTGGTTGCAGAGGGTGCCGTCGACCTCGAGGTCGGCGTAGCCCAGACGCAGGCCGAGGCTGCGCAGGACGGTGTCGAGCACGAGGTCGACACCCGGCGTCACGGTGCCCAGGGCGGTCGTCAGGGTCGACTGGATCAGCGGCGGCACGCCGACATCGCCGACGCTCAGCACGAGATTGCGCAGCAGGCTGCCGGTGAGCGACTGGGTCAGGTTGCCCGAGGCGACCGTGCGCACCGTGTGGTTGGCGATGTCCGCGTCCGAGAACACGAGGGTCTGCGACCCGGTGCCGAGCGTCGCCAGGGCGCGCCCGGAGACGGTGATCCCGAGCACCGTGACCAGGGGCGCGGGCTGCGACAGGTCGGGGCTCGCGCTGCCCCCGTTGATTGCGGTGCGCGGCACCTGCGCGATCGCCAGCGTCGCCAGTCCCGTCTGCGCGTCGAGGGTGACCTTGCGTCCGCCGGACCCGGCGCAGCTGAGCGACCGCAGGGTCGCCTGCGCCGGTGCCACCTCCGCGTAGACCGGCAGGGTGATGGTTCCGAGCCCGAGCGCCGTGACGGTGGTCTCGATCAGCAGCCGGGTCTGCGCCGTCTGCACGGTGGCGTTCCGGCTGCCCGGCCGGACCCAGCCGGAGCTGCGCTTGCGCTCTCCGATCGCCAGGGTCAGGCGGGTCGAGAGCAGGCCGGGCACCGTGGCTCCGAGATCGATCGCCACCTGATTCTGGCCGTTCGCCAGGGAGGCGGCCGCGCCCAGCAGGTTCAGCACGTTGAGCGAGGGGCCGGCGAAGCCCCGCGGCGGCGCCAGCGCGGCGGCGTCGCCGAGCCCGTCCACCTGGCCGATCGCGACGAGGTTTCCGGCATTCGGCAGGGCGTTGAGGATCCCCGACAGGGCCGACACCGCGCTGCCGTTGTCCGCCGCGGCGACCCGGAGCGCCATCAGCATCTGACCGACGCTGGCATTCGCCTGAACGATGTCGGTGTAGTTCGCGGCCTGCATGTTGAGGCTCGCCCCGAGGGCGTCGAGGACGCGCAGCCCGTCGACGCGGGCGCTGGCCAGGGCATCGTAGTCGCTGACGCTGAGCGACAGCTTGGCGCCGAGCAGCGCGCCGAGCAGGGCGTTGGCGATGCCGCCGTCGAGCTTCAGCGTGCCGGACCCGATCGTGAAGGCGGCGAATTGCGCGCTCGCGGCGGTGCCGGTCACCCGCAGCGGCACCGCGGCGGGCAGGCCGATCGCCCGGCCGAAGGTCACCGGGACCGAGGTCGCGAGGCCGACCCGCACCGCGTTCGCCGGGCTGCCGCCGGCGCTGAACCGGCCGCCCGGGGCGACGCCCTTGGTGCTCGCGTCGTAGCTGCCGGGCGCGACCGTGGCGGTCGCCGCGCCGTAGCCGTTGTCGCCGAGGGAGCGGCGGGCGACCGTGTCGGCCTGGCTCGGATCGACGGCCGCCAGCATGGCGGCGATGTCCACCGCCCCCTGCGCCTTGCGCCGCGCCTGGAAGACCAGGCCGAGATCGATCCCGACCGCGCCCGCCCCCATCAGCATCGCGCTGCCGAGCGCCACCAGGATCGCGACGTTGCCGCCGCGCGCGGCCCCGAAGCGGCGCAGGCGCCCGCCCCGGCCGGTCACAGGCCGCCCTTCCGGACGCTGACGGTGCTGCGCAGCACGGTCGGGAGCATCGGCAGCAGGCGCGCGAAGGCGTTGATGCCGAGCGTGTTGGCGTCGAGGGTGACGGTGACCGTGTACACCGTCGCGTCGCTGGGATCCGGCCCGACCTGCACGACGATGCTGCCCGGCCGGAACATCGCGCCGGCGCTCAGGCTCCGGTTCACCATGGACTGGGCGAGGTTCGCGCGCTCGGCATCCGTGACGCCGGCCACGGAGGCGCGGGCCGCCTCGGCGGCGATCTGGCGGAGGTTGTGGGCGGCGCCGAGGCAGATCCCGAACACCGCGATCCCGGCGAAGAGCAGGAACAGCACGGGCGCCACGAGGGCGAACTCCACCGCGGAACTGCCGCGCCGGCAGGTCCACCCGTTCGGCGCACTCCGCCGGCGCAAGCGCCGCATGCCCATCGCATCGCCCTCCGCGACTCGCGCAGCACGACCACTGCACGATCCATCGTGGCGGCGATGTTCTAACTAATGGTTGTTTTAATGCTCAATTTTACAACCAAAGCGAGTGGTCTGCGCCGCGGGTGCGCCTCCCGGGCTCGACCGGCTCGTCGCACCGAGCCGCGTCGCGGTCTCAGATCGCCCGCGGCGGCCGCAGCAGGCCGATCCCCGCCGGATCGAAGGACGCGCTCTTGACGATGGCGTGGACCTCGCGCCCCGGGGCGAGGCCGAGTTCGCGGACGGCCGCGCCGGTCACGCGCGCCACGAGACGGGCGCCGTTGCAGTCGATCTCCACCGCCGTCTCGGCGCCCGCGGCCGTCAGGCCGCAGATCCGGCCGGCCAGCACGTTGCGGGCGCTGAGGCCGCGGGGAGGCTCGGTGGCGACGAGCACGTCGCGGGCGGGGATGCGCACCCGCAGCCGCGTCCCGGCCGGGCGCGACAGGCCCGGCACCAACAGGCTCCCGGCGGCGCCCGTCAGGCGCGTGAGCCCGGTGGCGGCGTCGAGGGCCTCGACGACCATGTCGAGGAGCGCGCCGGCCTCGGCCTCGTGGATCGGCACGAGATCGGCGCGGCGCAGGATCGTCTCCGCGGGGCCGGCGGCGGCCACCCGCCCGGCCTCCAGCACGATCACCGTGTTGGCGAGCCGGGCCACCTCGGAGACGGCGTGGCTGACGTAGAGGATCGGCACGCCGGCCTCGTCGCGCAGGCGCTCGATGTAGGGAAGGATCTCGGCCTTGCGGGCCTCGTCCAGGGCCGCGAGGGGCTCGTCCATCAGCAGGAGGCGCGGCCTCGCCAGCAACGCTCGGCCGATCGCCACCCGCTGGCGCTCGCCGCCCGAGAGACCGGCGGGCCGCCGGTCGAGGAGATGGTCGATGCCGAGCATGTCGGTCACGGCCGCGAAGGCCGCCGGGTCGGCGCGGCGCCGCGCGAAGACCCGGCCGTAGCCGAGATTGGTCCGGACGCTGAGATGCGGGAACAGCCGCGCGTCCTGGAACACCACGCCGACCTGGCGCCGGTGCGACGGCAGCACCAGGCCGGACGCGGTGTCGACCCACGGGGTGCCGCCGACGACGATCCGGCCCCGGTCCGGCCGCGCGAGGCCGGCGATCAGGTCGATCAGCGTGGTCTTCCCCGAGCCCGAGCGCCCGAACAGGGCGGTCAGCCCCGGCCCGGCCTTGAAGGCGGCCGCGAGCGCGAAGGTGCCGCGCCGGAGCTGAACGTCGACCTGGATGCTCACGCGGACAGACTCGCGTAACAGGAGCCCCGGCGCGTCCCGGCGCCGGCCCGGACTTGCCCGCGATGATCACGGTCCACCACCTCGAGAACAGCCGCTCGCAGCGCGTGCTCTGGCTGCTGGAGGAACTGGAGCTGCCCTACCGCGTGATCCGCCACGCCCGCGACCCGCGGACCCTGCGCGCGCCCGCCGAGCTCCTGGCCGTCCACCCGCTGGGCAAGGCGCCGGTGATCACCGACGGCGGGACGGTGGTCGCCGAGACCGGCGCGATCGTCGCCTACCTGACGGATCTGGCCGGCGCGCGGCTGGTGCCCGTACCCGGGACGGAGGAGCGGCGGCGCTACGTCTACTGGTCGCACTACGCCGAGGGCTCGGCGATGCCGCCGCTGCTGCTGAAGCTGGTCTTCGGGCGGCTGGCGCCGGGCAGTCCCTGGCCGCTGCGGCCCCTCGTCCGGCGGATCGCCGACACGGTGCTGCGGGGCTTCGTCGATCCGGACCTGCGCCGGCACGCGGCCTTCTGGGAGACGGAACTCGCCGGCCGCCCGTATTTCTGCGGCGCCGATTTCACCGCGGCCGACATCCTGATGAGCTTCCCGCTGGAGGCCTTCGCGGCGCGCGGCACGGGCGCGGGCCCGCGCGTCGCGGACTGGCTCGCGCGCATCCACGCCCGTCCGGCCTACCAGAGGGCGCTGCAGCAGGGCGGACCCTACGCGTATGCCTGAGCGGGCGTCCCACCCCGGATCGGTCGCCATTCAGCCCGCCCCCAGGCGCCGACCGGCCCGCCGCGCCAGGAATTCCGACACCAGCAGCGCCGCGACCGACATCGCGATCGAGATCAGGGTGAGGCGCAGGGCCGGCCCCTCCCCGCCGGGAACCTGCGTCAGCGTGTAGATCGCCGACGGCAGGGTCTGGGTCTCGCCCGGGATGTTCGAGACGAACGTGATGGTCGCGCCGAACTCCCCCATCGCCTTGGCGAAGGCCAGCACGGCGCCCGCGAGGCACCCGGGCAGGCTGAGGGGCAGCGTGATCGTCAGGAACACCGCGAAGGGGTTCGCGCCCAGCGTCCCGGCCGCCTGCTCCAGACGCCGGTCCACGGCCTCGATCGACAGCCGCATCGCCCGCACCATGAGCGGGAAGCCCATCACCGCGCAGGCCAGCGCCGCCCCGGTCCAGCGGAAGGAGAAGACCACGCCGATCTCGGCGAGGGGCGCGCCGAGCGGGCCGCGCCGGCCGAAGGCCAGCAGCAGCAGGTAGCCGGTCACGACCGGGGGCAGGATCAGCGGCAGGTGGACCAGCCCGTCCAGCAGGGCGCGGCCGGGAAACCGGCGCCGCGCCAGCAGCCACGCCACGGCGAGGCCGGGCACGAGGCTCGCGAGCGTCGCCACCGTCGCCACCCGCAGGCTCAGGCCGACGGCGGTCCACTCGTCCGGCGTGAGCCCGAGCAAGGGGGCGGCGCGCCGCTACTGGCTGGCACCGGGCTGCGCGACCACCGTGAAGCCCTGGCGCTCGAAGGAACCCCGGGCCTCCGGGCCGCGCAGGTAGCCGAGCAGCGTCCCGGCATCCGGGTTGCGCGACTCCCGGGTCACCGCCGCCGGATAGACGATCGGCGGGTGGCTGTCGGCCGGGAAGGTCGCCACCACGTGGACGCTCGGGTCCGCGGCCGCGTCGGTGGCGTAGACGATGCCGAGCGGCGCCTCGCCCCGGGCGACCAGCAGGAGGGCGGCGCGCACGTTCTCGGCCTGGGCGACCTGCCCCTTCACGGCGTCCCAGGCGCCGAGCTTCTCCAGGGCGGCCTTGCCGTACTTGCCGGCGGGAACGGCGTCGATCGTCGCCATCGCCAGCCGCCCGCCGCCGAGCATCCGCGTCAGC
The DNA here is from genome assembly GCF_053345595.1 of Methylobacterium sp. D54C. Classification (NCBI taxonomy): domain Bacteria; kingdom Pseudomonadati; phylum Pseudomonadota; class Alphaproteobacteria; order Hyphomicrobiales; family Methylobacteriaceae; genus Methylobacterium; species Methylobacterium sp. D54C. The sequence goes on along the minus strand of NZ_JBKFAK010000009.1, from coordinate 70,832 downwards.
GTGGTGCCGAGGTTCGGCGCCAGGGCCACCTGCGGATCCGCGGCGCTGTCCTTCGGCCCCGGGGCGATCAGCACCAGGGCGTTGCGCAGGAGGTCGATCCGCGAGCCGGCCTTCAGCAGCCCGGCCCGGTCGACGTAATCCATCCACGCGAGGTCGGCCGAGATGAACAGGTCCGCCGGCGCCCCCGCCTCGATCTGCTTCGCGAGGGCGTTCGAGCCGGCGTAGGAGATCCGCGCGGTCTTGCCGGTCGCCTTCGTCCAGGCTGCCGCGGCGTCGTCGAGGGCGTTCTTGAGGCTCGCGGCCGCGAACACGACGACCGGCTCGTCCGCCCGCGCGGCCCTGTCGGTCGGCGCGAGGACCAGCGCCGCGAGCGCGCAGGCGACCAGGATCCGTCGAGTCAGGGGCATCACGCAGATCTCTCCGGTCGCGACCCGCTATATACGGCGGGGAACGACGGGGATCATAGGCGCGCGCGGGCGGTCGGCCAAGGCCCGGCCACCCGGGTGACCGCGCGTCAGCCGAGCTTGGCCTCCGGCCGGTCCTTGGGCTCGGCCTCGGCCCGGTGGAGGCGGCTCAGCAGGACGAGGAGATGGCCCGGGAGCGGCCCGTCCGGTGCGGGACCGCCGAAGATCCGCTCGCGTGGTCGGGCAGGCACGGCCGCGCCGTTGACGACCACGGGCCCGCGGGGGCCGGAACGCCGGGACTTGGTCACGCTGTACGCACCCTGCTCAATCGTGATTCACGTAAAAAGCCGGCAAAAACGCCGCGCAAGTCGGCCAGTTCCGCAGCTGCCGTACATCATTTGGTTAACGCGCGAACAACCTGCCTCATTCCTGGGCGCCCGCTCGCGCGAATCGGTGCCGCGCCGTCACCAGGTCCGGATGTCGTGCCGCTCGGTCGGGCGCGCCTCCGGCATGCCGTTCATGCCGTTCGCGACCAGCAAGGCCCAGAGCGTGGCGGCGCCCGCGGTCACGGCCGCGAAGGCGACGCTGATGAGGAGAGGCGCGGTCATGGCAGCACGATCGTCTGTCAAAACAGGCGCGCCGCACCGGGAAGTGCGGCGCGCCCGAGTTGAGGGTCCGGCCTTGGGTAAGCCGAGATTGTTTAAGCACACGCGATGGCTGTGGACACTGATTTGAGTCGCGCAGAAGATAAGTATTGGCGCTTGTGACCGTCCGGCAACAACGGGCGGGGCCGCCGGTCCGCTCCGCCGCCCCGCCCCGCGGCCCCACCCTTGCCGAGCCCGGATTTTTTCGCGCCAGCCCCTGGGCTGCGGCGCGCCCCGGCGTTACAGCCGGGCACCATGCTCGAAGGCCTGCCGCCCCATCGCCCGTCCCACGTCCTGCGTCTGCTGACCGACGAACGCTCGGCCCGCGCGATGACCGACCTCCTCGGCGAGATGTTCGATCCCACGGAGACCGCGGTGGCGGCCTTCGAGGACGAGGACGGGCGCACGTGGCGCCTGGAGGCCTACTTCGCGGACGCGCCCGACGAGGATTACGTCCGCGAACTGATCCGCCCGGTCATCGGCGACGCGGCCGACGCGGCGGAGTTCCGCACGATCGACCAGCAGGACTGGGTGCGCGCGTCGCTGGAGGGCCTGAAGCCGGTCCGGGCCGGCCGGTTCCTCGTCCACGGCTCGCACGACCGCGATTCGGTCCGGGGCAACGATCTGGCCATCGAGATCGAGGCCGCCCTCGCCTTCGGGACCGGGCATCACGGAACGACGCTGGGCTGCCTCCGCGCCCTGGTCTCGGAACTCAAGCGCCGGCGCCCGGTCCACGTCCTCGATGTCGGCACGGGAACCGGGATCCTCGCCTTCGCGGCCGCCAAGGCCCTGCGGCAGCCCGTGGTGGCCGGCGACCTGGACGCGGAGGCCGTGCGCACGGCCCGCGAGAACGCCCGCGCCAACGGGCTCGGCCCCTATCTCAAGCTCTACGAGGGGCCCGGGGTCCGCCACCGCCTCGCCGACCGGCCGCGCCATTTCGATCTCGTCTTCGCCAACATCCTGGCCCGGCCACTCAGGCTCCTGGCGCCGACCCTGGCGCGGGTCGTCGCCACCGAGGGCGTGCTGGTCCTGTCCGGCCTGATCGAGCGCGACGTGCCGGGCGTGCTCTCCGCCTACCGCCCCCAGGGTTTCTCCCTCGTGCGCCGCGGCGTGATCGAGGGATGGGTCGCCCTGGTCCTGATGCGCGGCGGCGCGGCGCCGCGTCCGCGGCGCTGACCGGCGCGGGATCGCCCCGAACTCCCCGTCCGCCGGCGTGTTGTCCGGCCATGAGCCAGACGCCGCTCCACGATCCGCCCGCGGACCCCATCGCCGAGGGCGCCCGCGCTCGGGCGCAGGGGCGGCCCAAGGATGCCTGCCCCTATCCGGCCGACTCGCCCGCGCGCCGGGCCTGGCTCGAGGGCTACGATGGGGCACCCGCGGACCGGGCGCCGGACCTGCCGATCACGAACGGCTGATCAGCGCGCGGTGCGCAGCCGGCCCGGCCGGTCCGGCGCGCCCGCGGTCTCGGCCGGCGACCCCGGTGCGTCCGCCTGCGACACCGGCGCGCCGAGCGCCGCCATCAGCGCGCGCAGGCCGTCGATCCACTCTTCGAGTTCGGCGAGCGAATCGAAGCCGTCGCGGCGGACGACCGTGTCGGGCTCGATCGTCACGACGGCGTCGAAGCGGCCGTCGGGTCTGTCGCTGATCCGGTAGTAAACGCGGCGTGGCATGTCTGAGTAATAAGCGAGAATCCGCGGCGTGATAAGATTGCTAACGATCTTTAAGCACCGCAACCGACCTCCGACCAACCTCTTTCTCATGACAACAGGGTGTTGCGACGCGGGAGCGGCGGGCGCTAGGCTCGCCGCATGACCGAGACCCGTCCGTCCCGACAGCGCCAGCGCTTCCAGAGCTTCGACGACCCGAGCCACCGGAAGGGCGCCGAGCGGATCGAGGCCCTCCGGGCGGCGCTGTGCGAGACCGGACTCGACGGCTTCGTCGTGCCGCGGGCCGACGAGCACCAGTCGGAATACGTTCCCGCCGACGCCGAGCGGCTGGCCTGGCTCACCGGCTTCACCGGCTCGGCCGGCACGGCCGTGATCCTGATGGATTCCGCGGCGCTGGTCGTCGACGGGCGCTACACCCTGCAGGCGCCCGAGCAGGTCGATACCGGCCTCGTCACGGTGGTGCCGCTTGCCGAATCGACGCCGGAGGTCTGGGTCGGAGCCAACCTGCGGCGGGATCAGGTGCTCGGCTACGATCCCTGGCTGCACACCCCGGACGGTCTAGCGCGCCTGGAGCGGGCCGTGACCCGCGCCGGCGGGACCATGCGGGCGGTGCCGAACCTCGTCGACGCGGTCTGGGCCGGTCGGCCGCGGCCGCCGGCCGGTCCGGTGGTGGTCCATCCCGACGCGCTGTGCGGCGAGGGGGCCGCCGACAAGCTCGGCCGGATCCGGGCGGCGCTCGCCGAGGGTGGCTGCGATGCCCTGGTGATCTCCGACCCGCACAACCTGGCCTGGGCCTTCAACCTGCGCGGGTCCGACGTCGCCCACACGCCCCTGGCGCTGGGTTACGCCATCCTGCCGCGCGAGGGACGGGCCCGGCTGTACCTCGTCTCTCCGAACGTCGATCCGGCCCTGCGGGCGGAACTCGCGCCGATCGCCGAGATCCTGCCGCGGGCGGACCTGGACGACGGGTTGGCATCCCTGGCGGGCGTGCGCGTCCGCCTCGACGCCGCGACCGGCGCCGTCGCCCTGAAGGAGAAGATCGAGGCCGCCGGCGGCACGGCCGATGTCGGCAAGGACCCGATCACCGGCATGAAGGCGGTCAAGAACGCCGCCGAGATCGCGGGCGCCCGCGCGGCCCATGTCCGGGACGGGGCGAGCGTCGCGCGCTTCCTCGCCTGGCTCGACGGTGCGGCCGTGGCCGGCGGCCTCACCGAGATCGCCGCCGTCGAGGCCCTGGAAGATTTCCGGGCCGCCGGCGGCGACCTGCGCGAGGTCTCGTTCCCCACGATCTCGGGTTCCGGACCGAACGGCGCGATCGTCCACTACCGGGTGAGCCGCGCCACGGACCGGGCGGTCCAGTCGGGCGAGCTGTTCCTGATCGATTCGGGAGCGCAGTACCCGGACGGCACCACCGATATCACCCGGACGGTCGCGGTCGGCGCGCCGAGCCCGGAGATGCGCGACCGGTTCACGCGGGTGCTGAAGGGGCACGTCGCCATCGCCCGGGCGGTGTTCCCGGTCGGCACGACCGGCGCCCAGATCGACGCCTTCGCGCGGGCACCGCTCTGGCAGGCGGGCCTCGACTTCGACCACGGCACCGGTCACGGCGTCGGCGCCTTCCTGTCGGTTCACGAGGGGCCGCAGCGGATCGCCAAGACCGGCACGGTGGCGCTCGAGCCCGGCATGATCCTGTCGAACGAGCCGGGCTACTACGCCCGCGGCGCCTACGGCATCCGGATCGAGAACCTCGTCCTGGTCGAGGCCCGCGCGATCGCGGGCGGGGAGCGCCCGATGCTCGGCTTCGAGACGCTGACGCTCGCTCCCTACGACCGCCGGCTGATCCGGCCGGACCTGCTCGAGCCCGGGGAGCGGGCCTGGATCGACGCCTATCATGCGAGGGTCCGCGAGACCCTGGCGCCCTGGCTCGACACCGCGACGCGCGACTGGCTCGAGCGGGCGACGGCGCCGCTCGAGGGGTGAGCCGGCCGCAGGGGATCCCGGACGCGGTCCATGGTAAGACCCGACGCCATGGTAAGACCGGACGCCATGGAAACGCCCGCGCCGAGCCCGACACGCCGCGCGTGAAACCGCGACCGCCCCGCGCGCGAAGGGACAGCATGATCCGCCGCCTCGCCCTCCTGATCCTGGCCCTCGCCGCGGGCCTCTCGGCCGCCGCGGCACAGGGGGTCCCGCAGGGCTTCCGCACGCCCGCGGACCTCGTGCGCGCGAGCCTCGTGGCCGAGCCCGCCGCCGTCGCCGGCGCGCAGCCCTTCACGCTGGCGGTGCGGATGCAGGTCAAGCCCGGCTGGCACGTCTACTGGCGCAACCCGGGCGATTCCGGCCTGCCCCCGGAGGTGACCTGGACCCTGCCGGCCGGCTTCAGCGCCGGCGCGATCCGGTGGCCGGCGCCGGAGCGCATCCCGATCGCGACCCTCATGAACTACGGCTACGAGGGCGAGGTCACGCTCCTCGTCCCGGTGACGCCGCCGCCGAGCCTCGACCCGGCCGACCCGGTGCGGATCCAGGCCAAGCTGACTTACCTCGTCTGCGAGACCGAGTGCGTGCCCGGCTCGGCCGATCTCGCCCTGACCCTGCCGGTCGGCAAGGCCGAGCCGGACCCGGCCAACGCCGCGCTGTTCGCGCGCGCCCGCGCCGCGCTCCCCGTGCCGGCGCTCTGGCCCCTGAGCCTGTCGAGCCAGGGCGACACCCTGCGCCTCGATTTCGCCGCGGCCGGCCTCAAGCCCGAGGCGGTCCGGAACGCCGCGTACTTCCCCTACGCCGAGACGGCGATCGACAACGCCGCCGCGCAGGTGATGAGCGTCGACGGGACCGGCCTGCACCTGACCCTCGCCCGGAGCAGCCCGACCGACCCAGTGCCCGCCGCGCTGCCCGGCGTCCTGACGGTCGAGGAGGTCGACGCCGCCGGGACCCGCCGGCTCGCCTTCGCGTACGGCGACGAGCCGGTGCTCCCGGCCGCCGCGGCGGCGGCCGCGACCGCGCCGCCCGCGACCGCGCCGGCCACCGCCGACTTCGACGCGCTGACGCTGGCGACCGCCGCGGCCTTCGCCTTCCTCGGCGGCCTGATCCTCAACCTGATGCCCTGCGTCTTCCCGGTCCTGTCGATCAAGGTGCTCGGCCTCGTGCGGCACGCGGGCGAGGGGCCGGCCCGGCTGCGGCTCCACGGCCTCGCCTACACGGCCGGCGTCCTGGCGAGCTTCCTGGCGCTCGCCGCCGCGCTGATCGGCCTGAAGAGCGGCGGGGCCGCGATCGGCTGGGGGTTCCAGCTCCAGTCGCCCGCCATCGTGGCGGGGCTCGCCTACCTGCTGTTCGCGATGGGCCTGAGCCTCTCGGGCGCGGTCCATGTCGGCGGCCGGCTCGCCGGCCTCGGCGACGGCCTCACCCGGCGCGGCGGCCTGAGCGGCTCGTTCTTCACCGGCGTGCTCGCGACCCTGGTGGCGACGCCCTGCACGGCGCCGTTCATGGGCTCGGCGGTGGGCTTCGCGCTGACCCAGAGCGCCGGCGTGGCGCTCGCCGTCTTCGCGAGCCTCGGCCTCGGCCTCGCCCTGCCCTTCCTGCTCCTGACCCTCTGGCCGCCGGCCCTGCGGGCGCTGCCGCGGCCGGGCGCCTGGATGGAGACCCTCAAGCAGGTGCTGGCCTTCCCGGTCTACGCCACCGTGGCGTGGCTGATCTGGGTGCTGGCGCAGCAGGTCGACCCGCGCGGGCTGCTGGCGGCGCTGATCGGCCTCGTCCTCGTGGGCTTCGCCGCCTGGGCCTGGGAGCACGGCCGCGCCGCCCCGCCGCGGGCCGGCCGGGTCGCGCAGGCCGCCGCCGCGCTGGCGCTGATCGCCGTTGGGGCCCTCGCCGTCACCCTGCCCCGGGATCGCGCCGCGCCGGCCGCGCAGGCCGCCGCCGACGGGATCGAGCCGTTCACGCAGGCGCGCCTCGACGCCCTGCTCGACGCGCACCGCCCCGTCTTCGTGGACATGACCGCCGCGTGGTGCATCACCTGCGCGGTCAACGAGGCGACCTCGCTCAACACGAAGGCCGTGCGGGCCGCGATGGCCGAGCGCGGCGTGACCTACATGAAGGGCGACTGGACCAACCAGAACCCCGAGATCACCCGCCTCCTGGAGAAGCACGGGCGCAGCGGCGTCCCGCTCTACCTGCTCTATACCGGGACGGGAGAGCCCCAGGTGCTGCCGCAGATCCTCACCGAGGGGACGGTCCTGGCGGCGCTGGAGGCGGTGCCGGCCGCCTCGGGCCGGAGCGCGGCGCTGGCGCGCTGAGTCCCTGGAGGCCGGGACGCGCGAATCTTCGCGGGCCCGTCCCACCGTCTTTGCGAGCGGAGCGAAGCAACCCAGCAGCGCCGCGCGCGCCGGCGTCCCGCCGCTCTGGGTCGCTTCGCTCCGCTCGCGATGACGGCGCGCCGGAGCGGTGAGGCGCTCCGACAGCCCTTCGGGCCGCCTCAAGCCTCCAGCGAGAAGGTCTCGTCGAAGGCGTAGCCCGAGCCCCGGACCGTGCGGATCGGGTCGGTCTGGCGCGGGCCGTTCAGCGCCTTGCGCAACCGCCCGACATGGACGTCGACGGTGCGCTCGTCGATGTAGACGTCGTGGCCCCACACCCCGTCGAGGAGCTGCTCGCGGGAGAAGACCCGGCCCGGCGCCAGCATCAGGAATTCCAGGAGCCGGAACTCCGTGGGGCCCAGATGCAGCTCCTCGCCGCCGCGGCGGACGCGGTGGCCGGTGCGGTCGAGTTCCAGGTCGCCGGCCGCCAGCCGGTCCGAGACGTGGGCGGGCTTGGCCCGGCGCAGGAGCGCGCGGATCCGGGCGAGCAGCTCCGGGACCGAGAACGGCTTGACGATGTAGTCGTCGGCGCCCGTGCCGAGCCCGCGGACACGGTCGCCCTCTTCGCCCCGGGCGGTGAGCATGATCACCGGCAGGCGCTCGGTCTCCCGGCGCGCCCGGATCCGGCGGCACAGCTCGATCCCCGAGAGGCCGGGCAGCATCCAGTCGAGCAGGACGAGGTCCGGGATCCGCTCCGCGAGGAGCAGTTCGGCGTCGTCGCCGCGCGCCGCCGAATCCACCAGGAAGCCCTCGGCCTCCAGGTTGTAGCGCAGCAGCGTGCTCAGGGCCTCCTCGTCCTCGACGATCAGGACTTGCATGCTCACGTTCGAAGACTCGTTCTGCGGGCGGTCCCCGGATGGTGCAGGAGGCGCCGCCCCGCCTCAACCCGCACGGAGAGTGACCCCGGCCGCGCCCACAGGAAGGCGCCGGGGTCGGCGCCTCACGGCGCCTGCACGCCGTCCACGGTCGCGTAGTTCGACGCGTCGTTCTTCGGCCGGTCACCCGCCAGCGTCTCGCCCGTGGCGAGGTAGTGGATCGTCTCGGCGATGTTGGTGGTGTGGTCGCCGATGCGCTCGACGTTCTTCGCGCAGAACAGGAGGTGCGTGCAGAACGAGATGTTGCGCGGATCCTCCATCATGTAGGTCAGGAGCTCGCGGAACAGGGAATTGTACAGGGCGTCGATCTCGCCGTCGCGCTCCCAGACGTCGTGGGCCGCCTGGACGTCGCGGCTCCCGTAGGCGTCGAGCACGTCCTTCAGCTGACCCTCGGCGAGGTCGCTCATGTGGCGCACGCCGAGCACGATCTTCTGGGCCGGCGCCTGATCGGAGATCGCCACCACGCGCTTGGCGACGTTCTTGGCGAGGTCGCCGATCCGCTCCAGATCGCCGGAGACGCGGATCGCCGAGATGGTCTCGCGCAGGTCGATGGCCAGGGGCTGGCGCCGGGCGATCAGCAGCACGGCGCGCTCCTCGATGTCCCGCTGCAGCGCGTCGAGGCGCTTGTCGGCGAGGATCACAGCCTGGGCGAGCGTGTCGTCCCGGCGCACGAGGGCGTCGGTCGCCTCCGCGGTCATCTTCTCGGCGACGCCGCCCATCTCCGAGATCGAGCGACGCAGGTTCTCCAGGTCGGTGTCGTAGGAGGTGACGATATGGCCGGGCATGGCGGATCCTTCGATGGGGTCCCGGGGACGGCCCTCCGGGAGGCTTGCGGGACCCGCCGGCGCGCCGGAGACGCGAGCGGCGGTCCCGGGACCGGAGCGGCCCGGCAGACTAGCCGAAGCGGCCGGTGATGTAGTCCTGCGTGCGGCGTTCCGTCGGGTTCATGAACATCCGGTTGGTCGGACCGAACTCGACGAGCTGCCCCAGATACATGAAGGCGGTGAACTGCGAGATGCGCGCCGCCTGCTGCATGTTGTGGGTGACGATCACGATGGTGAACTCGTCGCGCAGCTGCTCGATCAGCTCCTCGATGCGGCCGGTCGAGATCGGGTCGAGGGCCGAGGTCGGCTCGTCGAACAGGATCACCTCCGGCTTCTGCGCCACCGTCCGGGCGATGCACAGGCGCTGCTGCTGGCCGCCCGACAGGCCGGTCCCCGGCTGCCGGAGCTTGTCCTTCACCTCGTCCCAGAGGGCGGCCTTGCGCAGGGATTCCTCGATCCGGCCGTCGAGCTCGGATTTCGGCAGCTTCTCGTAGAGGCGCAGGCCGAAGGCCACGTTGTCGTAGATCGACATCGGGAACGGCGTCGGCTTCTGGAACACCATGCCGATGCGCGAGCGCAGCTCGTTCAGGTCGACGGAGGGGCTGAGGATGTTCTCGCCGTCGAGCAGGATCTCGCCCTCCGCGCGCTGCTCCGGGTAGAGGCTGTAGATCCGGTTGAAGCAGCGCAGCAGGGTGGACTTGCCGCAGCCGGAAGGGCCGATCAGCGCCGTCACCTGCCGGTCGTGGAAGTTGAGGTTGACGTCCTTAAGCCCGTGGAAGCTGCCGTAATAGAAGTTCAGGTCCTTGACGGCGATCCGCACGGGGCCGCCCTCTTCGGCGCGGTTGCGGTTCAGCTCGACCGTGGGGATCGCGGAGGCGGCGTTCATCGTCGTGTCCTCGAAAGGGGGCTCAGCGCGAGGCCTGCGGCTTGATCACGAGGCGCGCGATGATCGACAGCGCCAGGATGGTGGTGGTGATCAGAAGCGCGCCCGCCCAGGCCAGGCCCTGCCAGTTCGGGTAGGGCGAGAGGGCGAACTGGTAGATCATCACCGGCAGGTTCGCGACGCCGCCCATCAGGTTGGCCGAGAACCAGGAATTGTTGTTGAGCGCGGTGAACAGCAGCGGCGCGGTCTCGCCGGCGATGCGGGCGAGGGCCAGGATGATGCCGGTGACGATGCCGGCCGAGGCCGCCCGCCAGGTCACGCTCATGATCACCGTCGAGGGCGGCGCGCCGAGCGCCGCGCCGGCCTCCCGCAGGGTGCCGGGCACGAGGCGCAGCATGTCCTCGGTGGTGCGCACGATCACCGGCACGGCGATGATCGCCAGCGCCACGCCGCCGGCCCAGCCCGAGTAGGTGCCCATCGGCCGCACCATCAGCGTGTAGACGAACAGGCCGATCAGGATCGACGGCGCCGAGAGCAGGACGTCGTTGAGGAAGCGGATCAGGGCGGCCAGCTTCGAGCCGCGCCCGTACTCGGCCAGGAAGGTCCCGGCCATGACGCCGACCGGCGTGGCGATCAGGATGCCGATCCCGGTCAGAACGAGGCTGCCCAGGATAGCGTTGGCGATGCCGCCGCCCTCGGAGCCCGGGCCCGGGGTCGGGTTGGTGAACAGGGTCGGCGTGAAGCCGCGCACGCCCTGGACGATCAGCATCACCAGGATCGAGCCGAGAACCAGGGCGCCGACCACCGTCGCGGCGGTGCAGGCGACGCGCAGGGTCCGGTCAGCGACGCGGCGTCCCTGACGGACGCGGCCGGGGCGGCGCTGGGCAGCCGGGGCGATCGTGCTGGAGGAAACCATCGCGCGTGCTCCTCAGGCGGACTGGACGCGGCGCGTCAGCAGCCGGGCGATGATGAGCACCACGAAGGTGATCACGAACAGGATGCAGCCCAGCGCCATCAGCGCGTTCAGCTGGAGGCCGTCCGCCTCGTTGAACTCGTTGGCGATGCGCGACGCGATGGTCGAGCTCGGGTCGAAGATCGAGGCCGAGAGCCGGTTGGCGTTGCCGACCACGAAGGTCACCGCCATCGTCTCGCCGAGCGCCCGTCCGAGGCCCAGCATGATCGCGCCGATGATCGAGACGGCCGCCTGCGGCACCAGCACGTGGCGCACGACCTCCCAGGTGGTGCAGCCGATGCCGTAGGCGCTCTCGCGCAGCACGGTCGGGATCTGGTCGAGCATGTCCCGGGCGATCGAGGCGATGAACGGCACGATCATGATCGCCAGGATGATCCCGGCGGTGAAGACGCCGACGCCCGACGGCACCCGGGCGTAGAACAGCGTGCCGACGATCGGCATGCCCTCCACGAGGTTCGAGACCGGGATCTGGATGTAGCGCGCGAAGAGCGGCGCGAACACGAACAGGCCCCACATGCCGTATATGATGCTCGGCACGGCCGCGAGCAGCTCGATCGTCATGGCGACCGGCTTGCGGGCCCAGCCCGGGCAGAGCTGGGTGAGGTAGACCGCGATGCCCAGCGAGACGGGCACGCCGATCAGCAGGGCCAGGAAGGCGGAGGCGACGGTCCCGATCACCGCGACCAGGGCGCCGTACTGCTCGGTCCCGACGTTCCAGGCGCTGGAGGTCAGGAAGCCGAAGCCGAACTCGCGGAAGGCGGGCCAGCCGCCGTACAGGATCGAGCCGAGCATGCCGGCGAGCACGAGCAGCACCAGCAGGGCCGCGCCGTACGAGCAGGTCCGGAACAGCGTGTCGAGGCTCCGGCTCGGCGCCTTCCGCGCGGTCGCGGAACGGGTTCGGCCGAGGGCGATCGATTCGGTCAAAGCGGGCATCCGCGGTTCTCTGCGAAGGGGGGCGTGGTAGCGCGGTGCGTTCCCGGAAGCGAGGGAGGAGGTTCTCACCCCCTCCCCGCCACGCTCACATGTTGAGGACAGGCTTGCCGTCCTTGCCCTTCACGTCCTTCCACTCCTGGTGGATCAGTTCGACGACGTTGTCCGGCAGCGGGACGTAGTCGAGGTCGGTGGCGAGCGTGTCGCCGTTCTTGTAGGCCCAGTCGAAGAACTTGAGCACGGCGGCGGACTTGGCCGGGTCGACGGCGTCCTTGTGGACCAGGATGAAGGTCGCCGCCGTGATCGGCCACGCCGCCTCGCCCGGCTGGTTGGTCAGCGAGATGCCGAAGCCCGGGGTCGCCTTCCAGTCGGCGCTCGCCGCCGCGGCCTGGAACGCCTTGTCGTCGGGCTGCGGGTACTGGCCGGCCTTATTCTGCAGCAGGGCGTAGGAGAGCTTGTTCTGCTTGGCGTAGGCCGACTCGACATAGCCGATCGCGTTCGGAACCTGCTTGACGGTGGCGGTCACGCCCTCGTTGCCCTTGCCGCCCTGACCGACTGGCCAGGAGATCGTCGTGGCCGCGCCGTACTCCTTCTTCCAGGGCTCGGAGACCTGGGACAGGTAGGTGGTGAAGATGTTGGTCGTGCCCGACGCGTCGGAGCGGTAGACCGGGGTGATGTTGGCGTCGGGCAGCTTCAGCCCGTCATTGAGCTTGGCGATGCGCGGATCGCTCCACTTCGCGATCTTGCCGGCGTAGATGTCGGCCAGAACGTCGCCGGTGAGCTTCAGCTTGCCGGGCTCGATCCCGGGGATGTTCACCACCGGCACGACGCCGCCCATCACGGTCGGGAACTGGACGAGGCCGTCCTTGGCCAGCTGCTCGGGCTTCAGGGGCGCGTCTGTGGCGCCGAAATCGACCGTCTTGGCCTGGATCTGCTTGATGCCGCCGCCGGAGCCGATCGACTGGTAGTTGAGGCCCGAGCCGGTCTCCTTGCGATAGGCCTCGGCCCACTTCGAGTAGACCGGGAACGGGAAGGTGGCGCCGGCGCCGGTGATATCGGCGGCGAGCGCCGCGGACGCCAGCTGAACCGTCGCGAGGCCGACGGCGAGCGCGTAAGCGAAGGGTCTCAAAGGAATCTCCGTTGCCGTCGGGCTAGAGCCTGCGCTGCCCCGCCGGCGGGCCCGTGCCCGCGGCAGAGCCCTGCGGCCGATCTTCCGAAGAGACCCAGCGCCGGCCGCCCGATGGCCGGGCGGTTACGACAAGTAGATGACACCGGGATGACACGGGGGATGACGGGGGGACGACACGGGGGACGACACCGCGCGTCGGCCGGGCGCGGCACGGTTCCGGCCTCTCGCGCGTTCCTCTCCGCCAGGAGCGGCAGCCGGCAGCAGAAGGACGCGCGGATCGTGGGCGGCGACGAGGTGGATGCGGCGACGGAATCCGATCCGGCCTGGCTGGCCCTGCACGCCGAGCGGGAGGCCGTGGAGCGGGCGCTCGCGCTGGCGCAGGCCCGGCAGAAATTCAGCCCCGACCCGGACGCGGCCTCCGCGGCGCGCGTCGAGGAGGCGGAGCTGCTGGTGAGTCTCGACCGCGTGCTGACGTTGATTCGTGCGGCCGAGTACCGTCGCCGGCCGGGGGCGCGCCGCTGGTGAGGCCGCCGCCCCGGGTCAGACCGCCCGGCGCAGCTCCCGCTCCTTCTGGCGCAGGCGCAGGAGTAGCTCGACATGCGTGTCGGTGATCGGCTGCGTGTCGACGCTGCCCTCGTAGACCGTGCGGAGCGTGAGGCCGAGCTGGCGGGTGTCGACCGCCCGCTTCAGGGGCTGTCCCGCGGGCAGAGACCCATCGGAGTCGACGACTGACGGCTTCATGGCTCCTCCCGCCCTTCGACCGCCCAACCCTGCCGCGGTACCGGGATGGCAGCATTCTCGCGATGAATGGTTAACGAATTGTTACCTTCAACCAACGGTTAAGGTTGACGCCGGTTCACGCGTCGGCGCCCTGGAGGAGTCGCGCGGCCGCCGCCCGGGCCTCGTCGGTGACGGTGGCGCCCGCCAGCATCCGGGCGATCTCCTCGCGGCGCTCGGCGACCGGCAGGCTCGCCACCCGCGTGGCGACGCGGCCGGCCCCTTTCACGGGGGCCTTGGCGATCAGGAAATGCGTCTCCGCCCGCGCGGCGACCTGGGGCGCGTGGGTGACCGCGACCACCTGCACGGTCGCCGCCAGCCGGGCGAGCCGCATCCCGATGGCGTCCGCCACCGCGCCGCCCACGCCGGTATCGATCTCGTCGAAGATGAGCGTCGGGGCCGAGCCCTTGTCGGCCAGCACGACCTTCAGCGCCAGCATGAAGCGCGACAGCTCGCCGCCCGAGGCGACCTTCATCATCGGGCCGGGCTTGGTCCCGGGATTGGTCTGGGCCCAGAACTCGACCCGGTCGGTGCCGGCCGGGTCGCGGGAATCCGGGTCCGTGGCGATCTCGGTGATGAAGCGGGCGCGCTCCAGCTTGAGCGGCGGCAGCTCGGCCTTCACGGCCGCGTCGAGCTGCTTGGCCGCCCGGCGCCGCCCGGCGCTGAGCTTCTCGGCCGCCTCGGCGTAGGCGGCCTCCGCCGTCGCGAGCGCCTGCTCCAGCCCGGCCAGCGCCGCCTCGCCGGCATCGATCGCCGCCACGTCGCCGGCGTAGCGCTCCGCCAGGGCCGCGAGGTCGTCGGCCGGGACATCGTACTTACGGGACGCGGCGCGCAGGGCGAAGAGCCGCTCCTCGACGCGCTCCAGGTCGCGGGGATCGAACTCCGTCTCGGCCACCGCCGCCTCGAGGACCGCGCGGGCTTCGTCGAGGGCGACCATCGCGGCGTCGAGGATGTTCACGCACGGGTCCACCAGGGCCGGAAGCTGCGCGGCGCGCCGTTCCAGCTTGCGCAGGGCGGCCGAGAGGTGCGGCACGCCCGAATGGGGGCCGCCGACGGCCTCGAGCGCCTCGTTGAGCTCGCGCGCGACCTTCTCGGATTGCTGCATGATCGTGCGGCGCTCGGCGAGCTGGGCCTCCTCACCGGCGAGCGGCGCCAGTGCGGCGAGCTCCTCCACGGCGTGGCGCAGGAAGTCGGATTCCTTGCGGGCCGCCTCCACGCGGGCGCGGTGCTCGGCGAGTTCGGTGCGGGCATGCCGCACGGTCCGCGACGCGGCGGCGACCTTCGCGAGCTGGGTCTGGAGGCCGCCGAAGGCATCGAGGATCGCCCTGTGCGAGGCGGGGTCGGCCAGCGCCCGGTCATCGTGCTGACCGTGGATCTCCACGAGAGCCGCGCCGATCGCCCGCAGGACCTGAACGCCCACCGGCTGGTCGTTGACGAAGGCTCGGGTCCGGCCGTCCGCCATCTGGGTCCGGCGCAGGATCAGGTCGCCCTCGGTGTCGATCTCGGCCTCGGCCGAGATCCGGCGCGCCGGATGATCGAGGGGCAGGTCGAACACGGCCGTGACCGCGCCCTGCGCCTCGCCGTGGCGGACGAGGCGGCCGTCGCCGCGGCCGCCGAGCGCCAGGGCGAAGGCGTCGAGCAGGATCGATTTGCCCGCGCCCGTCTCCCCGGTCAGGACGCTGAGTCCCGATCGGAAATTCAGTTCGAGCCTGTCGATCAGGACGATGTCGCGGATCGCGAGCTGCGCCAGCATGCGGCGACGGGGATTCCTCAGGATGGGACCGCAGACATAAGGCCGCCGCGGCGCGGATTCACCCCAAAAATGCGTCGCACCGCGCGGTTGGTGCAACGCGCCGGGCGCCGCAATGGGAAAGGCCCGGAGCGGCGGCTCCGGGCCTCGATGGTTCGTGGGCGGTCCCCGCGCGGGCGCGGCGGCTTACTGGGCCGAGGCGGTCTTGCCCGTGACGGTCCGGTAGATCTTCGAGAGGAACGAGCTCTTCTCCTCGCGGGGCTCGAGACCGCCCTGCGCCAGCAGCGCGTGGGCGTCCTTGTACCAGGGGCTCTCCGGGAAGTTGTGGCCGAGCACCGCGGCGGCGTTCTGCGCCTCCTGGGTGATGCCGAGCGCCCAGTAGGCCTCGGTCAGGCGCTCGAGCGCCTCCTCGGCGTGCCGGGTGGTCTGATACTTGGCGACCACGTCGCGGAAGCGGTTGATCGCCGCCGGGAAATTGCGCTTCTCGAGGTAGAAGCGGCCGATCTCCATCTCCTTGCCGGCGAGCTGATCGCGGGTGATCTGGATCTTCGCCTTCGCGTCCGCGGCGTATTCGGAGGTCGGGTACTTCTGCACCAGCTCCTGCAGCGCGACGAGGGCCTTCTCGGAGCGCTCCTGATCGCGGGTGACGTCCGGGATCTGCTTATAGTTCGACATCGCCATCAGGTACTGCGCGTAGGCCGCATCCTTGCTGGCCGGATGGCGCTGAAGGTAGCGCTTCGAGGCGCTGATCGCGTCGTCGTACTTCTGGCCCTCGTAATTGGCGTAGGCCGTCATCAGCAGCGCCTTCCGGGACCAATCGGAGTACTGGTACTGCTTGTCCAGGCTGTCGAACTTCTTGACCGCGCCCTCGTAGTCGCTGTCCTCGAGCTTGGCGAGGCCGTCGCTGTACAGCTTGTCGGCCGGAACGTCCGGCACGACCTCGGGCTTGTACTTCTCGGCGAAGATGCTCGTCGGGTCGAAGTCGCAGCCGCCGAGGCCCAGGCCGAGGACGGCCACGAGGGGCGCCGCGAAGGCCGCTGCCCGGCGATGACGAATGGTGACAGGCATCTGGCGCTCTTTCCCGGAACCGGCGCCGTTGCGCGCCGTCATGCCATCGCGTGGGTGGATCCGGCCCGCCCCGGGCCGTGCCCGCCGTTCACGGACCGTTAAACCGTGCCGTTCGATTCGGGCACGAAAGCGGCAAGGCTGCGGCAGTCAGGATCGGTTGGGGGCTGTGGCCCGTCGGTCACAGGGGCTACAGGTCGCCCGCGAAGGCGGCGAGGCCCAGGCCGGCGCCGAGTTCGGACAGCACGGTCTCGCGGCGCGAGCCCTGCGCCTCGACGATGGCGTAGTTCGCACGGTCGGCGAACAGGGCCGACAGCACCCCGACATTCATCCGGTGGCCGCCGCAATAGGAGCGGTAGGCCCCCTGGATCGGCAGGCCGGCCAGGGCGAGGTCGCCGATGGCGTCGAGGATCTTGTGGCGGACGAACTCGTCCTGGAAGCGCAGGCCCTCGGGATTGACCACCGCGGTCTCGCCGACCGCCACGGTGTTCTCCAGGGAGGCGCCGAGGGCGAAGCCCGCCTTCCAGTAGCGCTCCACGTCCCGCATCATCCCGAAGGTGCGGGCGCCGGCGATCTCGCGGCGGTAGGTCGCGGGCGACAGGTCCATCGCCTTGCGGGAACGGCCGATCACCGGGCTCTCGAAGTCGATCTCGACGTCGAGGCGGAAGCCGCGGTCGATCGGGCGCAGTTCCGCGAAGGATGTCCCGGTCTCGATGCGGACGTGGCGGAGGATCTTGAGCCAGCGCCGCGGCGTGTCGCAGGTGGCGATGCCGGTCTGGTCGATCGCCTGGACGAAGGGGAGCGCGGACCCGTCGAGGATCGGCATCTCGGGGCCGTCGATCTCGACCAGAGCGTTGTCGACGCCCAGCCCGTACAGGGCGGACATCAGGTGCTCGACGGTGGCGACCGCGCCGGTCTCGACGTCACCCAGGACGGTGCAGAGTTCGGTGGCGGAGACGAGGGCGTGATGCGCCTTGATCAGGCGGTCGTTGCCGTGGGTGGTGCCGGTGCGGAGGAAGGCGATGCCGTGATTGGCTGGAGCGGGTCGGATGGTGATCTCGGCGGGGTTGCCGGAGTGAACTCCGATCCCCGAGAGAGTCGCCGGCCCTTTGAGGGTCGTCTGTTTATGCGTTCGCATTCCTTAGCCCCCGGGCGCGATCATTTCCGCCACCCCGACTGGGGGTGAGGAGAAACTGACTGATCCGTCCGCTGCTTGATGCCCTAGCCCACGCGATCAGGTTGTGTCCTGCTGCGTGTCGTCTCGATCACATGGTTTCTATAGCTGCGCCGCACAGGGCAGCCAAATCACGGATTCTTACGGTCTGTTACAGACACGCTTAGCGGTTCGTCACCACAAAGCGCTGCTCCACCAAAGGCTTAAAGGTTGGTTAATGCGTGACTAACCCGCGGCCGTTCTGTGGCGCGGATGCACCATGCGCCGCGGCTCGAGAGGCGCGGCGCACAGCCTCGTCGAGCTCTATTTCTCACCGCAACAACCATGAGTTGCTTTGCTGCAGCGCGAAGGGGCCAGCGGTTTCCCGCCAGCCCCGGGCCGTGCCGGAGACCCGGCCCGGTCAGTTCGCCTGACGGCGGAGGAAGGCCGGGATCTCGAGCTGATCGTCGTCCATCATCCGCGGCTGGGGCGCGGCCCGTCCCTGACCGTCGAGGTTGCCCTGGGCCGGGCGGTACTGCGGGACCGCGGGGGCGGCCGGAGCGCGCGGGGCCGGCGGCACGTGAGGCTGCGCCATGTGGGGCTGGGCCATGTGCGACTGGGCCATGTGCGGCTGCGGGGCGGCGGGCGAGGCCGGCCGGGCCGCCGGGGCGCCGTCCATGTCCTCGCGGCGGCCGCCGAAGCCCACCGTCGCGAGCCGGCGCAGCAGCGAGGTCCGCTTGGATTCCGGGGCGGCCTCCTCGGCAGCGCGGTTCGCCATGATCTGCGTCTGGGCGATCGGCGGCAGCTCGTGGATCTGCGGCATGCGCGGGGCGCGGGCGAGCGGCGTGCCCGTCGGGGCGGCCGGACGCGGCGGCACGAACGGACCGGCCTCGACGGCGGGCGCCGCCTCGACGCGCTGCGGCGCGGGGGCCGGGACGAACGGCGCCGCGGCGCGCGCCTGGACCGGAGCGAGCACGACGTCGTCGCGGGTCATCGGCGCGGCGGCCTCGATGCGGCTGTCGATCCGCGACTCGGGGCGCATCTCGGGGGCCGCGAGCGGCGCGGGGGCCGGGGCGGGCATCGGCGCCGGGGCGACCGACTCGGTGCGGATGCTCGGCACCGGCGAGGCGGCGCGCGAGCGGGCCTCGGCGCGCAGGCGCTCGGCGACCTCGGCGATGCGCTGCTCGGTCTCGGCGATGGCCGGGTTGTTGGGCGAGTTCGCCGAGATCAGCGCCGGCTCGATGCCGGTCGCGACCACCGACACGCGGATGATGCCGTCGAGGCTCTCGTCGAAGGTGGCGCCCAGGATGATGTTGGCGTCCTGGTCGACCTCCTCGCGGATGCGGGTGGCGGCCTCGTCGAGCTCGTAGAGGGTCAGGTCGGAGCCGCCGGTGATCGAGATCAGCAGGCCGCGCGCGCCCTTCATCGAGACGTCGTCGAGGAGCGGGTTGGCGATGGCGGCCTCTGCGGCGCGGTTGGCGCGCTTCTCGCCGGACGCCTCGCCGGTGCCCATCATGGCCTTGCCCATGCCGCGCATGATCGCCCGGACGTCGGCGAAGTCGAGGTTGATGAGGCCCTCCTTCACCATCAGGTCGGTGATGCAGGCGACGCCCGAGTAGAGCACCTGGTCGGCCATCGCGAAGGCGTCCGCGAAGGTGGTCTTCTCGTTGGCGACCCGGAACAGGTTCTGGTTCGGGATCACGATCAGGGTGTCGACCGCGGCCTGCAGCTCCTGGATGCCGGACTCGGCGGTCCGCATGCGGCGCATGCCCTCGAACTGGAACGGCTTGGTCACGACCCCGACCGTCAGGATGCCCATGTCGCGGGCCGCGCGGGCGATGACCGGGGCGGCGCCGGTGCCGGTGCCGCCGCCCATGCCGGCGGTGATGAAGCACATGTGGGCGCCGGAGAGCTGGTCGCGGATCTCGTCGATCACCTCGTCGGCGGCGGCCGAGCCGACCTCCGGGTGCGATCCGGCGCCGAGGCCCTGGGTGACGCCCAGGCCCATCTGGATCACCCGCTCGGCCTTCGAGGAGGTGAGCGCCTGCGCGTCGGTGTTGGCCACGACGAACTCGCAGCCGAGGAGGCCCGACTCGATCATGTTGTTGACGGCGTTGCCGCCGGCGCCGCCGACGCCGAAGACGGTGATGCGGGGCTTCAGTTCCCGGATGTCCGGCGCCTGGAGGGTGATGGCCATGGTGTCGAGCCTCTCGCTAACTGTGCTGTCCGTGCGACGCCTGGGCGCCGGATCCCTTCGATCCCCCCGCGCGAGCGGGCGGGCGTGAAACCTAGAAGCTGTCCCGGAGCCAGCGGCCGACCCGGTTCAGGTAGTTGTCGGTCCCGGTCGCCGCGAAGGCGCCGTGCCCCCGCGGCTCGAAATGCTCGGCATGGGCGACCTGCGGGTAGACGAGCAGGCCGACCGCCGCCGAGAAGGCCGGACCCTTGGCGGCTTCCGGCAGGCCCCGGATGCCGAGGGGCCGTCCGATCCGCACCTGACCCTGGAGGACGCGGCGGGCGACCTCGGGCAGACCGACGAGCTGGCTGGCGCCGCCGGTGAGGACGACGCGCCGCCCGGCCTGGGCGGCGAAGCCCGCGTCGCGCAGGCGGTCCCGCACCAGCTCGACCACCTCCTCGACGCGCGGCTTGATGATCCGCACGAGCTGCGAGCGCGGGATGTGGGCCGGCGCCTCGCCCTCGTCCTCGCCGACGCCGTGCACGGCGATCATGTCGCGGTCGTCGGAGGGGGTGGAGAGGGCCGAGCCGTAGAGGGTCTTCAGCCGCTCGGCCGCCGCCATGCGGGTGGAGAGGCCGCGGGCGATGTCCATGGTGACGTGGTGGCCGCCGACCGCGAGGGCGTCCACGTGAACGAGGTGGCCGCCGGAGAACACGCCGACGCTGGTGGTGCCGCCGCCCATGTCGACGACGCAGACGCCCATCTCGGCCTCGTCGTCGACCAGCGCCGAGAGGCCGGCCGCGTAGGGCGTGGCGATCACCGCCTCGACGCCGAGGTGGCAGTGCTCCACCGCCAGCATGACGTTGCGGGCGGCCGCGAGCTCGCTGGTGACGACGTGCAGGTCGACGCTGAGCGCCTCGCCGATCATGCCCGACGGGTCGATGACGGCGCCCTGCCCGTCGAGGGCGTAGCCGGTGGGCAGCGCGTGCAGCACGGCCCGGCCGGGGCTGACGCCGTGGGCGCTGGCGGTCTCGAGCACCCGCTCGACGTCGCTGCCCGTGACGGTGCCCGAGCGGACGTTCACCCGCGCCTGGAAATGCTGCGAGGCGAGCCGGCCGCCCGACATGTTGACGATGACCGACTGGACCTCGACCTTGGCCATGCGCTCGGCGGCGTGGACCGCCTGACGGATCGCGCTCTCGGCCGCGGCGAGATCGACGATGGCGCCCCCCTTCAGGCCCAGGGAGCGCTGGTGGCCGATGCCGATGATGCGCGCGAGGTGCGTGCGGCCGCGGAGCGTCGTGAGCGCTTCGGCGGGCTGCAATTCGGCGATGAGGCAGACCACCTTGCTCGTGCCGATGTCGAGCACCGAGAGGGTGGTCGAGCGCCGGGCGGAGAGCGGCTTCAAGCGCGGCGTGAGGCCGTGTTGGCTGTGCATTGACGCTACCGGGCGCGGGATGCGGGACGGGCGGAGATCGACAGGAAGGGCATCAGCTGGCCGCGCCCTTCTTCTTCGCCTTCTGGGCTTCCGCGCGGGCGGCGGCGGCCTCCTCGGTCAGGCGCACCACCAGGCGGTCCGGCATGCGCAGGTCCACCGCGATGACGTCCTTCTCGAGCAGGTGGGCCTCGCGCTCGAACCGGACGAGGCGGGCGAGTGCCGCGGCCGGATCGACCTCGGGCAGGCGCACGTCGATGCCGTCGAACTTGAGGGTCCAGCGCCGGCCGGACACGTAGGTGCCGGCCTTGATCCGCTCGGCGAGCGGCCCCGCGGCGGCGATGAGGGCGAGGTATTCCGGAAGCTTGGTGTTGGCGTCCTCGCCGACCACCAGGGGCAGGCTGGCGTAGCGGTCGTCGCGCATGGCGTCGATGACGGTGCCGTCGGCGGCGATCACGCTGATCTCGCCGTTCTTCTGCCAGAGGGCCGCGGGCTCGCGCTCCACCTGGGTGATGGCGATCTCGTTGGGGTAGATCTTCCGGACCGAGGCCTGCGCGATCAGCGGTACGCGGAGCAGCCGCTCGCGCACGTCGTTGACGTCGAGGAAGGGAACCGAGGAGCGCCAGTCGATCCCGGCGGCCGCCAGGACCTCGCGCTCGTACATGCGGGAGATGCCCGAGATGGTGACGCGCTCGACGCCGAAGCCGGCGACGCGCGCGGCGATGTCGAGGGGGCGGCCCTGCTCGGCCACGAACGCGTCGTAGCGGCCGCTCGCCACGAAACCGGCGAGCGCCACGGCGGCGGCGGAGACGGAGACCGCCACGATCCCGGCGCCGCGGGGCAGGCGCTCGCTCAGGCGCTGACTCGGGCGGGCCCGACGAACCGAGAGCGACCGGGACGTGCCGCGGCCGGTGAGCCGGCCCAGGATCGCGCCGGCGAGGCGCGCGGGACCGCTCCGGCCGGCGGCGTCGCCGCTCAGCGATTCA
Organism: Methylobacterium sp. D54C; assembly: GCF_053345595.1. Taxonomy (NCBI): domain Bacteria; kingdom Pseudomonadati; phylum Pseudomonadota; class Alphaproteobacteria; order Hyphomicrobiales; family Methylobacteriaceae; genus Methylobacterium; species Methylobacterium sp. D54C. Next base: position 48,821 of record NZ_JBKFAK010000009.1, on the reverse strand, counting down.
GGGAAGCGTCCTCCACCATCCATCGGACGAGCTCACCGAAACTCAGGCCCGCATGGGCCGCCATCTCCGGCACAAGGCTCGTCTGGGTCATGCCGGGTTGCGTGTTGACCTCCAGCACCACGAGCAGACCGGTTCCACCCGGTGTGTCGTCGTAGCGAAGGTCGGCACGGCTGACGCCCCGACAGCCCAGTGCTTGATGCGCCGTTAACGACAGTTCTTGGACACGCTGGTAAACATTTGGTTTAAGTTCGGCCGGGAGCACGTGCACCGAGCCCCCCGGGGCGTACTTGGCGTCGTAATCGTACCAATCGCCCGTGGCGGCCTTCACCTCGATCACCCCGAGGGCCTTGTCGCCCATCACGCCGCAGGTGAGTTCGCGGCCAGCAATGTAAGGTTCTGCAAGGACTTGCTCGCCGAACGTCCACTCCTCGGAGGCGAGGATCTGGGGCGGGTGCGAGCGGCCGTCGCGCACGATGATCACACCCACCGATGAGCCTTCCGCGATCGGTTTCACGACGTAGGGTGGCGGCAGGGGGTGTGTCCTGGCGGCCTCACGACGGTTAACGATCCGGCCCTCGGGCACGTCGACGCCGGCGGCGCGCATGACGGTCTTGGCCCGCTCCTTGTTCATGGCGAGCGCCGACGCGAGGACGCCGGAATGGGTGTAGGGGATCTTGAGGATCTCCAGCAGGCCCTGGATGGTGCCGTCCTCGCCGTCCGGCCCGTGGAGCGCGTTGAAGGCCACGTCCGGCCGGAGCGCCGTCAGCACCGCGGCGATGTCGGGGCCGACATCGACCCGGGTGACCCGGTAGCCCTCCCCTTCGAGCGCGTCGGCGCAGGCCTTGCCGGAACTGAGGGAGACCTCGCGCTCGGCGGAGGTGCCGCCCAGCAGGACGGCGACGTGCTTGGACATCAGGGCACCTCGAATAGGTCGGCTTCAATCAGGATCTGAGCGCACCGGTCCGTCCGGAACACCGCTCTCACGTCGTGCCGGCGGGGCGGCCGATGCGCCGGATCTCCCAGCGCAATGCGACCCCGCTGGTCTCCCGGACGCGGCGGCGGACCTCCTCGCCGAGCCCCTCGATATCGGCCGCGCTCGCGGTACCGGTATTGATCAGGAAGTTGCAGTGCATCTCGCTGACCTGGGCGCCGCCCCGCCTCAATCCGCGGCAGCCGGCGGCGTCGACGAGCTGCCACGCCTTGCCGCCGTCTGGGTTGGCGAAGGTCGAGCCGCCGGTCCGCTCGCGGATCGGCTGCGCGGCCTCGCGGGCGGCGGTGACCCGCTCCATCTCGGCCTCAATGGCGACCCGGTCGCCGGGCCGCCCGCGGAAGACGGCGCGCGTGAAGATCACGTCCTCCGGGGCGTCCGAGTGCCGGTAGGAGAAGCCCATGTCGGCGTGGCTGAAGGTGCGCAGCGCGCCCTCGCGGTCGATGCCGCGGGCCTCGACCAGCACGTCGGTGGTCTCGCCACCATGCGCGCCCGCGTTCATGCGCAGCGCCCCGCCGATCGAGCCGGGGATGCCCCGGTAGAAGGCGAGCCCGTCGAGCCCGGCCTCGGCGGCCGCCTTGGCGAGGCGCATGTCCGGGACCGCGGTGCCGACGGTCAGCGCGTCGCCGTCGACCGCGATGCTGCCGAAGGCCTTGCCGCCGAGGCGCACGACCACGCCCGGCACGCCGCCGTCCCGCACGATCAGGTTCGAGCCGAGCCCGATCACCGTGACCGGCACGTCCGGATCGAGAGCGGCGAGGAGGCGGGCGAGATCCTCCTCGTCGGCCGGGGTGAACAGCACCTCGGCCGGTCCGCCGACCCGGAACCAAGTGAGGTCGGCGAGCGGCTGGTCGGCGAGCAGGCGCCCGCGGAGGTCGGGCGCGGCGGCCCGGATGCGATCGTGCAGAGAGGCGGTCATCTGTGTGTCTCCCCTCGCCCCGCCCGCGGGGAGAGGGATGCGGCGATCCTGGTGTCGTCGCATCGGGGTGGCAGCGGACGCTGCGAGGCCGGGGTCCGGAGAGTCACCGCCGGGTTCATCCTCGGAGCGCAGCCCAGTGTGGACGGTCGAGGGTGCCGCCGACCCGAGAGGCCTCCCGGGGCGGGCGCGCGCACCGCGCCTACCGGCCCCGCGCGGCGAGTTCGTCCGGCAGGGCGTAGGCCCACTGGGTGATCGTGCCGGCGCCGAGGCACACCACGTAGTCGCCGGGCTTGGCGAGCTCCGCGATGATGCCCGCGAGTTCCTCCGGCCGCTCCAGGGCCCGGGCGTCGCGGTGACCGCGGGAGCGCAGGCCGGCCACGAGGCTGTCGCGGTCGAAGCCCTCGATCGGCTGCTCGCCGGCCGCGTAGACCGGCGCGACGATGACCGTGTCGGCATCGTTGAAGCAGGTGCAGAAATCGTCGAACAGCGACTGCAGCCGGGTGTAGCGGTGCGGCTGCACGACCGCGACGACGCCGTGCTCGGTCGAGGCGCGGGCGGCCTTGAGCACCGCCTTGATCTCCACCGGATGGTGCCCGTAATCGTCGAAGATGGTCGCGCCGTTCCACTCGCCGGTGCGGGTGAAGCGCCGCTTCACGCCGCCGAAGCCCGCGAGCGCCTGGCGGATCGCGTCCGGCTTCACGCCGAGCTCGTGCGCGACGGCGAGCGCCGCGGTGGCGTTGAGGGCGTTGTGCTTGCCGGGCATCGGGAGGACGAGATCCTCCATCTCCATCCGGTAGCCGGGCCGACGATCGCGGATCATCACCCGGAAGCGGCTCTGGCCGCCGCGCAGGTCCACGTCGATCAGGCGCACGTCGGCCTGCGGGTTCTCGCCGTAGGTGATGATCCGCCGGTCCTCGATATGGCCGACGAGGTCCTGGACCACCGGGTGGTCGATGCACATCACCGCGAAGCCGTAGAACGGGATGTTGTCGATGAAGCGCCGGAACGCGTCCTTGATCGCGTCGAACGAGCCGAAATGGTCGAGGTGCTCGGGATCGATGTTGGTGACGATCGCGACGTCCGCCGGCAGCTTCAGGAAGGTGCCGTCGGACTCGTCGGCCTCCACCACCATCCACTCGCCCGCCCCCATGCGGGCGTTGGTGCCGTAGGCGTTGATGATGCCGCCGTTGATCACGGTCGGGTCGAGGTTGCCGGCGTCGAGCAGGGTGGCGACGAGCGACGTGGTCGTGGTCTTGCCGTGCGTGCCGGCGATCGCCACGCAGGACTTGAAGCGCATCAGCTCCGCCAGCATCTCGGCCCGTCGCACCACGGGCAGGCGTCGCTCGCGGGCGGCCTGCAACTCGGGGTTGTCGCGCCGGATCGCTGTCGAGACGACGACGAGGGCGGCCTCCTCGACGTTCTTGGCTTCGTGGCCCACGAAGGTGCGCATGCCCTTCTCGGCGAGACGGCGGACATTGGCGTTGTCGGAGGCGTCCGAGCCCTGCACCGTGTAGCCGAGGTTGTGCATCACCTCGGCGATGCCGGACATGCCGATGCCGCCGATGCCGATGAAGTGGATGGGGCCGAGCTTGTCGGGCAGCTTCATGGGTCGAACCGTCTGGTGGCGGGACCGCCGGTGCGGAATCCCTCAAGAAATCAGGTGCGGGCGGCCGTCTCGACGACGACCTCGGCCAGCCGCTCGGCGGCGTCGTGGATGCCCGCGCTTCTGGCCGCATCGGCCGCCGCGGTCAATTTTGCCGGCGTCTCGAAGCAGGCGGTCAGCTCCGCGGCGAGCCGTTCGGGCGTGAAATCCGGCTGCTTCACCGCCAGCGCCGCGCCGATCGCGTCGAGGGTCGCGGCGTTGGCGGCCTGGTCCTGGTCGAGGGAGCCTGGCAGCGGCACGAGGATCGCCGGGCGGCCGATCGCCGCGAGTTCCGAGACCGTGGAAGCACCCGAGCGCGAGACCACGAGGTGGCTGGCGGCCATCCGCGCCGGCAGGTCCTTGAAGAACGGCGCCGCCTCGATCCCGGCGAGCCCCATGGCGAGATAGCGGTTCTGAACGGCCGTCAGGTCCTCGGGACGGACCTGCTGGACGAGGTGCAGGCGGGCGCGCAGCGCGTCGGGCAGGCGGGCGATCGCCTCCGGCACGACCTTGCCCATGACCCGGGCGCCCTGGCTGCCGCCGAAGACCAGGAGGCGCAGGGCGTCGCCCGCGCCGAAAGCGGGATACGGGACCTTGGCCGCCTCGATCACCGCCGGGCGGAGCGGATTGCCGGTGTGGATCCGCGGGGCCTTGGCCTTGTCGGGCACGCCGCGCACGACCTTGAAGCCGGTGGCGATGGTGCGGGCGCCCCGCGCCAGGAAGGCGTTGGCCCGGCCCATCACGGCGTTCTGCTCGTGCAGGATCGTCGGCACGCGCAGGATCTGGCCGGCGAGCACCGGCGGCACGGTCGGGTAGCCGCCGAAGCCCACGATGGCGGCCGGGTTGATCCGGCGGATCTCCTTCGCGGCGACACCGAAGCCTCGGCCGAGGGTCAGCACGGCACCGGCCCGCTTCAGCGGCGAGCGGCCGGACGGCGTCGCCGAGGCGATGGTGACCACCTCGGAGGCCGGGAACTCGGACGCGATGGCATCGACCCGGGCGTCGGTGGCGAGCGCCACGCGGATGCCGCGAGCGCGCAGGGCGTGGGCGAGGCTCTCGGCCGGGAACAGGTGGCCGCCGGTGCCGCCCGCGCAGAGCAGGATCGTGGGCGTGAAGACCGTCACCGCATCACCCCGGCGACGGTGGCGGGCGCGGTGCCGGGGGGCTTCTGGCTGAGCATCACGGTGCGGGGGCGCTTGCGGGTCAGGGCGACGAGGAAGCCGGTGCCGAGCGCCAGCGAGATCAGCGAGGAGCCGCCGTAGGAGACGAAGGGCAGCGTCATGCCCTTGGCGGGCATCAGCTGGGTGTTCACCGCCATGTTGATGCAGGCCTGGAGGCCGAACAGCGTGGTCAGGCCGGTGATCGCCAGCCGCGAGAAGGTGTCGTCGGTGCGCCGCGCCAGCTTGAGGCCGCGCAGGACGATGAAGGCGAACAGCGCCACGAGGCAGAGGCAGACGATCACGCCGAACTCCTCGCCGGTGACCGAGAAGATGAAGTCGGTATGCGCGTCCGGCAGGTGGCGCTTGGCCACGCCCTCCCCCGGCCCGGTGCCGAACCAGCCGCCCGAGCGGAACGATTCGCGCGACCAGAAATCCTGGAAGCCGCCGCCGGAATCCCGGTCGAGGAACTTGTTGAAGCGCTCGCGGACGTGATGGAAGAACAGGTAGGCAGCGAACACACCTCCGAGGCCCAGCACGCCGAGGACGGCCACCCAGATCAGGTGGAGGCCGGCCACGAAGAACAGCGCGCACCACACCATGGTAATCAGCATGGTCTGGCCGAAATCGGGCTGGAGCAGCAGCGGCACGATGGTGATCGGCAGGAGCAGCAGCGCCAGGATGCCGCCCGGCATGTCGCGGCGCTGGGCGCCCTCCGAGAAGGCCCAGGCGGCGACGACCACGAAGGCCGGCTTCACGAACTCCGAGGGCTGCAGGCCGAAGGAGCCGAACTGGATCCAGCGATGCGCGCCCTTGATCTCGGGCCCGAACTTGCCGGCGAGCAGGCACAGGATGACGCCCAGGATCCACGTGACGAGCGCGAGCCGCCGGATGCCGCGCAGCGACAGGAACGAGACCGCGCAGATCAGCAGGATGGTCGGCGCGAGGTACATCGCCTGCCGATTGAGGAAGTAGAAGGTCGGCAGGCCGATCCGCTCGGCCACGGGCGGGCCGCCGCCCATCAGGAAGACGAGGCCCGCGACCATCAGCGCGAACAGCGCCGCGAGCAGGCCGCGGTCCACCGTCCACCACCAGTCCGTCAGGGGGGTGCGTTCCGCGCGTGACATCATGCCGGGCAACGACTCCAGGCCGCGCGGATGCCGATCCGCGCGGGTCGGCCGGGATCCTCGGCAGGAATGGTAAACGGAGCCTTATGACCGACAGGTCGGGGCGCGTCGGGGCGCGTCGGGGCACGTCAGGACGCGTCGGGACGCGACGGCCACGCAGCCGGCGGCCCTGGGATGCTGTATTAGGACGGCGCAATACTAGTAAAAAGACACTCTATGTTAATCTTCCCATTGCAACTTTCGGATGTATCGACCCGGCGGGTCGCGGTGCGCCGCGCCCGATCCGCCCAGCGGAAGCCGACGCGCCATGTTCTCTGCCCTGAACGTCCGTGAAGCGCATGCCAAGCTCGCGGCCCTCGACCGGGTTCAGGGCGTGATCGAGTTCGACCTGGCGGGGCGGATCCTGTCGGCGAACCGGAATTTCCTCGACGTCGTCGGGTACACGCTGCCGGAGATCGTCGGTCAGCACCACAGCATGTTCATGGAGCCCGCCCAGCGGGACGCGCCGGACTACCGGGCCTTCTGGGAACGCCTGCGCTCCGGCACCTTCGAGTCGGGCCAGTTCCAGCGGGTCGGCCGGGGCGGCCGGTCGATCTGGATCCAGGCCTCCTACAACCCGATGCTCGACGTCCGCGGCCGGCCCTACAAGGTGGTGAAGTTCGCCACCGACATCACGCAGCAGCGCACCGAGGAGGCCGACCGCGCCGGGCAGATCGCCGCGATCGACAAGGTGCAGGCGGTCATCGCCTTCGACCTCGACGGCACGGTGATCGCGGTGAACGACAATTTCCTCGCCGCGATGGGCTACAGCCGCGCCGAGGTGCTCGGGCAGCATCACAGCCTGTTCGTGGAGCCCGCCTACCGGGAGAGCGAGGCCTACCGGGCCTTCTGGGCGGCCCTGCGGAACGGCACCTATCAGGCGGCCCAGTTCCGGCGGATCGGCAAGGACGGGCGCGAAGTCTGGATCCAGGCCTCCTACAACCCGATCCTCGACGCCGCCGGCCGGCCCTACAAGGTGGTGAAATTCGCCACCGACATCAGCGACCAGGTCCGGCTGTTCGCCAACCTGCGGACCCTGATCGATCAGAACTTCGGCGAGATCGAGCAGGCGGTGACGCACTCGACCACGGCGGCCTCGCTGGCCTCGTCGGCGGCGGACTCGACCTCCGGGAACGTCCAGACCGTGGCGGCCGCCGCCGAGGAGCTGGCGGCCTCGGTGGCGGAGATGTCCCAGAGCATCGTGCGCTCCCAGAGCGCCACCGACACCGCCTATGCCTGTGTTCAGGACGCGGACGGCCACACCAAGCGGCTGGCCGAGACCGCCACCGCCATGACCGGCATCGTCGGCCTGATCCAGGACATCGCCGGCCAGATCAACCTGCTGGCGCTGAACGCCACCATCGAGGCCGCCCGCGCGGGCGCGGCGGGCCGCGGCTTCGCGGTCGTCGCCTCCGAGGTTAAGGCGCTGGCCGACCAGGCGGCGCGCGCCACCGGTCAGATCAACGGCGAGATCGCCAGCGTGCAGCGCGTCTCGCAGGAGGTCGTGCAGGCTCTCAGCTCGATCGGGTCCTCGGTCTCGGTGATGCGCGAGACCGTGGTGGCCACCGCGGCCGCCATCGAGGAGCAGAGTGCCGTGACCCGGGATCTGGCCGAGAGCATGCAGAGCGCCGCGGGGGCCGTCACGGAGATCACCGGCAATATCGGGGCGATCGTCCAGTCGGTGGCCAACGTCTCGCATGCGGTCGACACCACCCGCGACGCCGCCAAGGTTCTGGCGCGCTGAGGTCCTGGCGCGCTGAGGTTCTGGCGCGCTGAGGTTCTGGCGCGCTGAGGTTCTGGCGCGCTGAAGTGGCGCTGCCTCAGGGCAGCGCCTGCACCAGCTCGCGGAAGCGGTTGCCGCGGATCTCGAAGTTCCGGAACTGGTCGTAGGACGCGCAGGCCGGCGACAGGAGCACCACCGGCTCCGGTGCGCCCGAGGCGGCGGCGTTCTCGGCGGCCTTCGGGACGGCGTTCTCGAGGGTCTCGCAGCGCGTGTAGGGCACGGCGCCCTCCAGGGTCGCCGCGAAGGCGTCCGACGCCGCGCCGATCAGGTAGGCGTGCGCGACCCGCTCGAAATACGGCACCAGCGGGAAGATCCCGCCCTCCTTGGCCTTGCCGCCGAGGATCCAGTGGATGTCCCGGAAGGCGGTTAGGGCCTTCTCGGTGGAATCCGCGTTCGTCGCCTTGGAGTCGTTGACGAACAGCACGTGGCCGCGCCGCCCGACCTCCTCCATCCGGTGGGGCAGGCCCGGGAACGAGGTCAGGCCGGCCTGGATCTGCTCCGGCGACAGGTCGAGGGCCCGCGCGACGGCCACCGCCACCGCGGCGTTCTGCCAGTTGTGCGCCCCCCGGAGCGAGCCGATCCCGTTGACGTCGGCGAGGGCCGTCCCGTCCGGCTCCCGGACGATCCCGTCGCGCACCGTCAGCGCGTCGGTGCACAGCACGTCGCCGTGGGGCACGTGGACGCGCACGAGGTCGGCGCCGCGGCGGTCCGCGATGGCGCGGCTCGGGGCGTCGTCGACGCCGACCACCGCGAGGTCGGCGCCCTGGATCAGGCGCTCCTTGATGGCCGCGTACTGCTCCATCGTGCCGTGCCGGTCGAGATGGTCCGGCGTGATGTTCATCAGCACGCCGACGCTCGGGTCGAGGCTCGGCGTCAGGTCGATCTGGAACGACGACATCTCGATCACGTGGACGCGGTCGGCGGCCGGCGGCTCCAGCGACAGGATCGCGGTGCCGATATTGCCGCCCATCTGCACGTCGCGGCCCCCCTGCGCGAGCACGTGGGCGATCAGCGCCGTGGTGGTCGACTTGCCGTTGGTCCCGGTGATCGCCACGAACGGCGCCCCCGGCGCCTGCGCCCGCCGCTCCCGGCAGAACAGCTCGATGTCGCCGATGATCTCGACGCCGGCATCCCGGGCGAGCCGGACGCTCCAGTGCGGCTCGGGATGGGTCAGCGGCACGCCCGGGCTCAGCACGAAGGCGGCGAACGCGGACCAGTCGGCCGCGCGCAGGTCCCGCGTCTCGATGCCGGCCTCCCGCGCGCGGGCGAGGCTGTCGGCATTGTCGTCCCAGGCCTGCACGCCCGCGCCACCGGCCTTCAGCGCCAGCGCCGTGGCGAGCCCCGAGCCGCCGAGCCCGAACAGGGCGACGGTCTTGTCCTGGAAGACGGTGACGGGTGTCATGCGGAACTCTGGATGCGGCGACCGGACCCGGCCGACCCGAACCGGACCCTCCTCCCGGGCGCCCCGCATCGGCGACCCCGAAGGCGGGCTCCCGGGATCGCGCGGCCGGCCGGAAGCCTCCTTCGAGGCTCCCCTCCGCGGCCGCGCCTCAGGACGAGGGCGAGGATCGGATCGACCTCTCAGGCCGCCCCTCTAGCACGATTTCTCAGCGCAGCTTCAGCGTCGCCAGGCCGGCCATCGCCAGGATCACCGCGATGATCCAGAACCGGATCACGACCTGCGGCTCCTTCCAGCCCTTCTGCTCGAAATGGTGGTGGATCGGCGCCATGCGGAACACGCGCTTGCCCGTGAGCTTGAACGACGCGACCTGGATGATCACCGACATCATCTCCAGCACGAACAGGCCGCCGACGATCGCCAGGACGATCTCGTGCTTCGTCGCCACCGCGATGGAGCCCAGCAGGCCGCCCAGCGCCAGGGAGCCGGTGTCGCCCATGAAGATCTGGGCCGGCGGCGCGTTGAACCAGAGGAAGCCGAGCCCGGCGCCGATGACCGCGCCGCAGACGACGGCGAGCTCGCCCGTGTCGCGGACGTAGTTCACCTGCAGGTAGCTGGCGGTGAACGAGTTGCCGACGAGGTAGGCGATGAAGCCGAACGTGCCGCAGGCGATCATCACCGGCACGATCGCGAGGCCGTCGAGGCCGTCGGTCATGTTCACGGAATTGCCCGCCCCGACGATCACGAAGGCGCCGAACAGCGGGTAGAACCAGCCGAGGTTCAGGAGCGCGTCCTTGAATACCGGGAAGGCGAGCTGGTTCTGGAGGGCGGCGGGCGAGTAGACCGCGATGGTCACGCAGGCCGCCATGGCGATCAACGCCTCGAGGGCGAGGCGGAACTTGCCCGAGAAGCCCTTGTGCGACTGCTTCGTGACCTTGAGGTAGTCGTCATAGAAGCCGATCGCGCCGAAGCCGAGGGTGACGGTCAGCGTCACCCAGACGTAGTGGTTGCGCGGGTTGGCCCAGAGCAGGATCGCCACGACGGCGCCGGCCAGGATCATCAGGCCGCCCATGGTGGGCGTGCCGCGCTTGGTCAGCAGGTGGGTCTGCGGTCCGTCCTCGCGGATCGGCTGGCCCTTGCCCTGGCGGATCCGCAGCAGCGAGATGATCCAGGGCCCGAACCAGAACACGAACAGGCCCGCCGTGAACAGCGCGCCGCCGGTGCGGAAGGTGATGTAGCGGAACACGTTGAGCGGCGTGAAGCTGCTGCTCAGGTCCGAGAGAAGGTACAGCATCCGGGCGCTCGGCCCCCTTGTTCAGGCTCAGGTTTCGGGGGACGGCGCCGCACGCGCAGGCGTGCCGGTCACGGGACGGCCTGGGTCCGCCGGGTCGGATCGACCGCGTAGCGGGCTTTCAGCGCCTCGACAATCCGGCCCATGCGGCTGCCGTTCGATCCCTTCACCATGACGGCGTCGCCGGACCGCAGGGTCCGGGCGAGCGGCTCGAGCAGGTCGGCCGCGGTGTCGGCCACCGCGCCGCGGCGGCTCACCGGCAGGGCCTCGAACAGGTGGCGCATCAGCGGACCGGCCGTGAAGACGAGGTCGATCCGGGCCGCCTCGATCGCCTCCGCCAGGCCGCGATGCAGGTCGGGCGCGGCGGCGCCGAGCTCGAGCATGTCGCCCAGCACCGCGATCCGGCGGCCGCGGGGCCCGGTCTCGATCCCCGCCAGGGTCGCCAGCGCCGCGCGGACGGCGACGGGATTGGCGTTGTAGCTCTCGTCCACGAGGTAGGCGGTGCCGCCGCCGATCTCGAGGGCGGTGCGCTCGCCGCGCCCCGCCGGCGGCGTCAGCCCGCCGAGCGACAGGGCCGCACGGGCGAGGTCGGCCCCGAGGCTGTGGACCACCGCCATGACGCCCAGCGAGTTCAGCGCCGCGTGCCGGCCGGCGGTGCCGAGCTTGTAAGTGACGGGCTGGCCCATCACCACCGCGTCGATCACCGACAGGTCGGACCGCAGCACGATCCTAAGGGCGCGGACGTCGGCATCCGCGTGCTCGCCGAAGGTCACCACCCGGCCCGCCCGGGAGGCCTGGGCGTGGGCGGCCAGGCGGTCGAAATGCGGGGCGTCGCGGTTCAGGATGGCGACGCCGCCGGGCTGGAGCCCGGAGAAGATCTCGCCCTTCGCGTCCGCGATCGCGGCCAGCGAGGCGAAATGCTCGATATGGGCGGGCGCAATCGTGGTGATCAGCGCGATGTCCGGCCGGACCTGCGCGGTCAGCGGCACGATCTCGGCGCCGTGGTTCATGCCGATCTCGAACACGCCGTAGCGCGCGGAGCGCGGCATCCGCGTCAGGGTCAGGGGCACGCCCCAGTGGTTGTTGTAGGAGGCCGCCGAGGCGTGGGTCTCGCCCTGCTCGGACAGGACGTGGCGCAGGGCCTCCTTGGTCCCGGTCTTGCCGACCGAGCCCGTGACCGCCACGACCTGCGCGCGCGTCCGGGCCCGGGCGGCGGCACCGAGGCGCACCATCGCGGTGAGAACCGGGTCGGCGCCCCCCTCGGGCACCGCCAGGACGGGGCCGTGGACCGCGAGCGCCTCGGCGCGCGCGGCGCTCACCACGGCGGCCCCGGCGCCGCGCCCCAGGGCGTCGGGGACGAAGTCGTGGCCGTCGCGGGTGTCGCCGCGGATCGCGAAGAACAGGTCGCCGGGCTGGAGCGTGCGGGTGTCGATCGAGGCGCCGCCGATCGCGCGCCCGGCGCCGGCCAACCGGCCGCCCGTCGCGGATTCCAGCTCCTCCCGCGTCCAGAGTGCGGTCATCGTCGGTCCCCCGTCGTCCTCAGGCCGCCGCGGCGATCGCGGCGCGCAGGACCGCGTGGTCCGAGAACGGCAGCGTGCGATCTCCCACGATCTGGCCGGTTTCATGACCCTTGCCGGCCACGACCAGCACGTCGCCCGGCCCGAGCCGGTCGACGGCGCTGTGAATCGCCTCCGACCGGTCGCCGATCTCCTCGGCGCCCGGCGCCGCGTCCAGGATGGCCCGGCGGATGGCGGCCGCGTCCTCGGTGCGCGGGTTGTCGTCCGTGACGATGACGACGTCGGCGAGCCGCTGCGCGATGGCGCCCATCAGCGGCCGCTTGCCCCGGTCGCGGTCGCCGCCGCAGCCGAAGACTACGATCAGCCGGCCCGACGCGAAGGGGCGGAGCGCGGCGAGCACGCTCTCCAGGGCCTCGGGCTTGTGGGCGTAGTCGACGAGGCAGAGGCCGCCCCGCGCCTCGCCGATCCGCTCCATGCGGCCGGGGACGCCGGTGAGATGGTCGAGGGCCGCCAGGACGCCGTCGGGATCGGCCGCCCCCGCCGGGGTAGCCAGTGCGAGGCCGGCCGCCACCAGGGCATTCTCGACCTGGAACTCGCCGACGAGCGGCAGGCGCAGTTCCCGGGCCCGGCCCGCGAACAGGATCCGGGCGACCTGCGCGAACCCCTCCGTGCGGACCGCCTCGACCCGCAGGTCCCGGCCGCCCCGCCCGACCGTGCGGACCGGCCGGCCGGCGGCCTCGGCGGCGGCGATGACGCGCTCGGCGTAAGCGCCGTCGGCGTTGACGATGGCCGGGCGGCCCGGCGGCAGCAGCTCGGTGAACAACCGCAGCTTGGCCGCGAGGTACTCCTCGATGCTCGCGTGGTAGTCGAGATGGTCCCGGCCGAGATTGGTGAAGCCGGCCGCGTCGAGGCGCACGCCGTCGAGCCGGCGCTGCTCGATCCCGTGGGAGGACGCCTCCATGGCGAGATCGGTGACGCCGTCCGCGGCGAGTTGCGCCAGCGTCCGGTGCAGCGTCACGGGGTCCGGGGTCGTGAGGGAGCCGTACTGCGCGCCGCGGTTGGTGACGATGCCGACGGTGCCGAGGCTCGCGGAGTCGCGGCCGAGACGCGCCAGGATCTGGCGGACGAAGTCGGCCACCGAGCTCTTCCCGGCGGTGCCGGTGACCGCCACCACGGTCTCGGGCTGCGGGCCCGCGAGGCGGGCCGCCGCGAGGGCGAGCGACCGGCGCGCGTCGGCAACCGGGATCCAGGCGACCGCGTCGGGCAGGTCGGCGGGACGGGCCCCCTCCCCGGCGACCGCGGCGGCGCCGCGCTGCGCGGCCTGCGCGGCGAAACGTCGGCCGTCGGCCTTCGTGCCGGGAACGGCGACGAACACAGTGCCGGTCGCGACCTGCCGGCTGTCGGCCGTGAGGTCCGAGACGGTCAGGTCCGCGGCGGGGCCAGCAGCCTCGGGGAAGAGGTCGGCGAGCCGCGCGCTCATCGCTGCACCCTCATCGATCCGATCTCACGGGCCGCCCAGCTGGTTGACGTGGTAGGCGTTGAGCTTGACCATCTGCGGGAACGGCCTCACCGGCGGCTCGAATTGCGGCGGCAGGCCGAGGATCGGCGCGACGCGCTCGATCACCTTGCCGGTGACCACGCCGGAATTCCAGGCCGCCGTGGCGTAGCCGCCCGATTCCGGCAGGCCCTGCGGCTCGTCCATGATCGTGACGAACAGGTACTTCGGATCGTTCATCGGCGCCGCCGCCATGAAGGTCGTGAACAGGCGGTTGTGGATGTAGCGGCCGCCGATGACCTTCTCGGCGGTGCCGGTCTTGCCGCCGACGAAGTAGTACGGGACCGCCGCCTTCTTGGCCGAGCCCTCGGCGGCGTTGAGCCGCATGATGTAGCGCATCGCCTCGGAGGTCTGGCCCGAGAGGACGTGCGTGGCCCGCGCCCGCGCCGCCTCGGGCGTCGTCTTGAGGAAGGTCGGCGTCATCAGGTCGCCGCCGTTGGCGATGGCCGCCACCGCGGCCGCGGCCTGGATCGGTGCCACCGCGATGCCGTGGCCGAACGCGATGGTGATGGTGTTGATCTCGGTCCAGCGGGACGGGACGATCGGCGCCGCGCTCTCCGGCAACTCGGTGCGCAGCCGGTCGAGCAGGCCCATCTTCTTCAGGAAGGCCTTGTGGCCGGGCACGCCGACGCCGAGCGCCATCTTGGCGGAGCCGATGTTGGAGGAGTGCGTGAACACCTCCGGCATGGTGATGACGCGGTTCGTGCCGTGGTACTCGTGGATCTTCTGCCGGCCCCAGTTCAGCACGCCGCCCCGGGTGTCGAAGGTCGAGTTGACGTTGTACTTGCCGGAATCGAGCGCCATGGCGAGCGTCATCGCCTTGAAGGTCGAGCCCATCTCGTAGACGCCGACATTCATCCGGTTGATGCGGTCGGGCGAGAGCGCGTCCTTGGGATCGTTCGGGTCGAAATCCGGCATGGAGACGAGCGCGATGACCTCGCCGGTCTTCACGTCGAGGATCATCGAGGCGCCGGCCTTGGCCTTGAAGTGGTCGATGCCCCAGGCCAGCTCGTCGCGCACGGCGAACTGCGCGCGCAGGTCGAGCGAGAGCTGCACCGGCTTCAGGTCGGCCTGCTTGTTGATCAGCCCGAAGCTGTTGAGGGCCTGCAGCCCGGTGGAGTCGATGTACTTCTCCATACCGGCGATGCCGATGCCGTCGAGGTTCGTCGCGCCCAGGATGTGGGCGGCCGCGACGCCGTTCGGGTAGACCCGCTTGTGGTCGGGTAGGAAGCCGATGCCGGGGATGCCGAGCCGGTGGACCTCGGCCTGCTGTTTCGGGGTCAGCTCGCGCTTCACCCAGACGAAGCCCGCGCCCTTCTTGTCCTTGCGTTGCGTCAGCTTGGCGCGCAGCTCGGAGGCGTTGAGTTCCGGCAGGACGGCGGTGAGCAGCTCGACCGCCTCGTCCTTGTCGTAGATGTTGCCCGGCTCGGCGAAGACCGAGACCGTGCGGATGTCGGTGGCCAGGATCTCGCCGTTGCGGTCGATGATGTCGGGCCGGAAGGCGGTTGAGGACGCGGCCGCGACCCGGTGCTCCTGGCTGGGCGGCTCCCCGAAGATCGCCATCATCAGGAGCTTGGCCGAGATCGTCCCGAACACGCCGACGAAGACCAGCCCGACCATCGCGACCCGCAGGTGCGAGCGCTCGATCGCCAGCCGGAACATGCTGCGCAGGAGCGCCTTGGCGCGGTCGGCGCGCGGCTCGGGCTCGCGCGCCTCCTCCTCCAGGGGGCGCGGCGCGCCGGCGGCATGCGCCAGCGCGGCGGCTTCGAGCAGCGCCGCCTCGTGGTCCGACACGGCGGGCTCGACCGCCGGGTCTAGGGTCTCGTCGGCGTGATCGGACACGGGGGTTTACCTCGAAGCCGTCGTCGGGGTGCGGGTCGTGGTGACGGTGCGGGTGATCGAGCCGGTCGTGCGCGGCTCGATCGCGCCCTTGTCCTTGGGCGTCGCCGTGGCGGCGAGCAGACGGCCGATCTCGTCGCCGCGCTCCGGCCGGGCAGGCAGATCCGAGAGGCGCGCCAAGTGGCTGGTGCCGATCGGCTCCAGGGCGAGATGCTTGTCGACGGCCGCCTGGAGCCGGTCGGGCCGCGTCAGGAGCTGCCACTCGGCGCGCAGCACGGCGATCGCCTGCCGCTCCTTGTGCAGGGCGGTCTGGAGCTTCGAGACCTGACCGCCCTGGTAGAGCGTGTCGTACTTGATCGAGTAGGCGTAGATCGCCGAGGCGACGAGGCCGGCCACCGCCAGCAGGTTCAGGAGGCGGATCATCGGCGATGGCCTCCGCGGGCCGCGTCGGGCAGGCTCGCCAGCGCGGTCAGCGCGGCCAGCGGCTCGGGAACGTCGGATTCGGTGCGCTCCGCGGCCCGGAGCTTGGCCGAGCGCGCGCGCGGGTTGCGGGCGGTCTCGGCCTCGCCCGGCAGGACCGGGCCCTTCGTGACGGGACGGAAGCTGCGGACGGTCTCGACCGGGCCCCCGGGCAGGTGCCGGGAGCCCTGCGCGGAGCGGCCGCTGCGCGCCGCGAAGAACTGCTTGACGATGCGGTCCTCGAGCGAGTGGAACGTCACGACGGCGAGCCGGCCGCCGGGTCTGAGCACGCGCTCGGCCGCGTGCAGGGCACGGACCAGCTCGCCGAGCTCGTCGTTCACGGCGATCCGCAGGCCCTGGAAGGTCCGCGTCGCCGGGTGGATGTGGCTGCCGGGCTCGGTCCGGACCACGCCGGCGACGAGTTCGGCCAGCTGCGCGGTGGTCTCGATCCGCCCGCGGCGCCGCGCCTCGAGGATGGTCCGGGCGACCGCGCGCGAGCGCCGCTCCTCGCCGAAATGGTAGATGATGTCGGCCAGAACGGTCTCGTCGGCCTCGTTCACGAGGTCGGCGGCGCTCGGCCCGTCGCAGGCCATGCGCATGTCGAGGGGGCCGTCGCTGCGGAACGAGAAGCCCCGCTCCGGCGCGTCGAGCTGCATCGACGAGACGCCGATATCGAGGACGACCCGGTCGACCTGCGCGATGCCGGCCTCCGCGAGGAGGCTGTCGAGGTCGCCGAAGCGGCCGGAGAGGAGGCGCAGGCGCCCGCCGGACTCCGCGACGAGCGCCTGTCCGCCCGCGATGGCCGTGGGGTCACGATCGATCGCGACGACCTGCAGGGCCGGATCCGCCGCGAGGAGCGCGCGGGTGTAGCCGCCGGCACCGAACGTGCCGTCGACCGCGATCCCGCCCGCGGTGCCGAGCGTGTCGACGACTTCCGCGAGGAGGACGGGGACGTGCGGCTCAGCCGCCGCATCGCCGCCGCCGTGGCGGGGCGAACTCTCGGGGGAGGAGCGGCGCCGAGTCATGACCGCCTCGACGCGCCGGCGCGCCGTGGCGCGCGCGGATGGGCGGATTGTCGGCGCGTCCCGGAAACCCGGGCGCGGATGCGGCTCGTGCGTCTCATGGTGCCCTGTGCCGGGCCGCGCGAGCGCGGCGCGCGTGACGGGAACGGCACCGGATGCGGAGCGCGCAAGACGCCGCGCACGGACGGGACCTGCGCGATGGCAGGGTGCGCCCGGCGATCCGATACACGCCGTTGACGGGAGGATGCCGGGTATCATGGGCCTCGGAGGATCGTCAACGCACAAGCTTGGCACTGCCGCGCGGACCGATCTGAACCCGGCAAGGTTAACCGAAGGTTTTTGCCGCCGCGGAATCTTCGGCGCGCCGGCCGCCCGCGCGGGAACTCCGGCGGGGCGATAAAGCCTTGCAGGTGCAAGTCTTATCGGGAAGTGGATCAGCCGGCCTGTAAGCCGGGTTCTGTAGGGCCGGAGCGCTCGCGCGCGCCGGCGTGGCAGCCATTCCTCTGGGACGATCGTCGCCGATCGCCTCGAGCAACCAACCCGGGCGACTGGCCTGGAGAGCCGGCCTGCCCTTCTCGCGAAGGGCGCGCCGCCCCTATTCGGTCTTGCTCCCGGTGGGGTTTGCCGTGCCGTCCGCGTTGCCGCGTCCGCGGTGCGCTCTTACCGCACCCTTTCACCCTGACCCCGGACGGATCCGGGGCGGTCTGCTCTCTGTGGCACTGTCCCTGGGGTCGCCCCCGCCGGAGGTTATCCGGCACCGTCTCTCCATGGAGCCCGGACTTTCCTCCCCGAACGCTCGCGCGTCCGGAGCGGCCGCCCGGCCGGCTGATCCGCGGGCAGATGCGCCCGCGGGGCCGTCCGGGTCAAGGGCGCGGGCCCGTTACCAGGTGCCGGTGTTCTCCATGGACTTCCACGGCTCCTGCGGCTCCTTGGCGCCGCCCTTCTGGAGGATCTCGATGGAGATGCCGTCCGGCGACTTCACGAAGGCCATGTAGCCGTCGCGCGGCGGCCGGTTGATGGTGACGCCCTTCTCCTGCAGCTTGGTGCAGAAGCCGTAGATGTCGTCGACCTGATAGGCGAGATGGCCGAAATTGCGCCCGCCCGAGTAGGTTTCCGGATCCCAGTTGTAGGTGAGCTCGATCAGGGGCGACTTGGTCGCCGAGGCCCGCTCGACATCGCCGGGCGCGGCGAGGAAGACGAGGGTGAAGCGGCCCTTCTCGTTCTCGACGCGGCGCACCTCCTTCAGGCCGAACGTGTCGACGTAGAAGGCGAGTGCCCGGTCGAGGTCGGCGACCCGGACCATGGTGTGCAGAAATTCCATCGGATCCTGTCCTGTTCTCTTCGAAGACGGGCCACCGGCCCGCTCCGGCTGACTCGCCCCGCTAGCTAGCGGCCGCTCCGGCGGTGAGAAGGCCGTCCGATACAGACTCGGGACAATCGGGCCCGGGCGTTCGCGCGGTCGGACCCCGTCGAGCCGACCGGGCGGGCGTTTCGGCAGCCCCCGGCATCGTCGGCCCGGCGGCGGGCCTCGCGCCGCGTGCGTCCCGTCGGTCCCGCCGCGAACTCCCGATCCGCCGGAGGAGAGACCCTTCGGCCGAAAGTATGGGCGCGGCTTACCCAGCAAGATGTAGCCCGGTCGCGACGGATTCGTCTTATCCCGCGGGATGAAGAGAGCGGTTTCGAACGTCGGGGGCCGTGATGAGGACGCAGGGATCCGAGGGCGGCAGGCATGATGCACAGATGATCGGTCTCGATGCGGCGCGATTCCTCGCCGCAATGCTGGTCATGGTCTTTCATCTGGGCGCCTACGCGTGGCAGGCGCCGCTCTCGACGGCCGGGCGCGCCTTCGACTCCGCCGCAGCTTACCCCGGCCTGTTCGCCTGGACGTGGTTCGGATGGATCGGGGTCGAGCTGTTCTTCGTCATCTCGGGCTTCGTGATCGCCTACTCGGCCGAGCACGCGACCCCGCGCGCCTTCCTGCGCAGCCGCATCCTGCGCCTCGTGCCGGCGGTCTGGATCTGCGCCACGCTCACCGCCCTGGTCTCGCTCGCCATCGGCCGCATGGGGTCCGGTCGGCACGTGCTGCGGGCCTATCTCGACTGCGTCCTGTTCGTTCCAGTCGAGCCGTGGCTGGACGGCGTCTACTGGACCCTCGGCGTGGAGATCGCCTTCTACGCACTCGTCTTCGCGCTGCTGCGGCTCGGGCGATTCCGGAGCATCGGCCCGGTCTGCGCCGCGGTCGGCGGTGTGAGCACCCTCTTCTGGGTCGCGACCTTGGCCGTGCCGAACCTCCCCGCCCTGGCGGCGAACCGCGTGGCCGAGCTGACGCTCCTGCGCCACGGCTGCTTCTTCGCGCTCGGCGTCTTCCTGTGGTTGTCGCTCGTCAAGGGGCCGACGGCCGGTCGGCTCTGCGTGATCGCCGTCTGCGCCGTCGGGGCGCTCGTCGAGATCGGTGACGCGGCCGGGTCGTTCCTGTTCCAGATGGGCCGCAGCGAGGATCCGCTCCTCCCGCGCCTCGTCTTCGCGGGCTGCGTCCTGATGATCGTGGCCAGCGTGCGCGGCAACGCGTGGCTCCGCGTGCGGCTCGGCGAGCGGGGCTGCGCGCTGGCCCGACGGCTCGGACTGATGACCTACCCGCTCTACCTCCTGCACAACGTCAACGGTGCCGCCCTGATCCACCGCCTCGTCGGCGGCGGGGTTCCGCCCTACGCGGCGCTCGTGGCCGCGTGCTGCGCCATGCTCCTGCTGAGCTACGCCGTGATGCGCTGGGCCGAGCCGTTCGTCCGCGCCCGCCTGTCCGCCACGCTCGACAGGGTCGGCCTCGAGCGGCCGCTCCGCGCGGAGGGCCGCCCCGCCCCGGGGCTCTGAGCCGGGCGAGGACCGCGCCACGCCGGCCGTTTCGACGGCTCCGATCGTTGCGCCGCGCGCTCCGAGGGACCAGAACGGGCCCGCCCCGCACCCGGAGTGAGCCGAATGCGCACCGAGACGCCGCCGCTGATCCGCCTCGAGGAATACCGGCCCAGCGACTACCTGATCGATCGCGTCGACCTCGACATCCGTCTCGACCCGCACGCGACCCGCATCGACGCGACGCTGACGCTGCGGCCGAACCCGGCCGGCGTGCCGGCGGCACCGCTCACCCTCGACGGCGACGATCTCCGGCTGGTCTCGGTCGCGCTCGACGGCGCGCCGCTGGCGCCCGACTCCTACGCGGCGACGCCGTCCGGCCTCATCCTCCGCGATCCGCCGCAGCGGCCCTTCGCGCTGCGCCTCGTCACGGAGGTGGATCCGACCGTCAACACGAAGCTGATGGGCCTCTACCGGTCGAACGGCGTCTACTGCACCCAGTGCGAGGCGGACGGCTTCCGCCGGATCACCTACTTCCTCGATCGGCCGGACGTACTGTCGGTCTACACCACGCGCATCGAGGCCGACCGGGCCGAGGCGCCGGTCCTGCTCGGCAACGGCAATCCCGTCGAGACCGGCGCGGCCGGGCCGGACCGCCACTTCGCGATCTGGCACGATCCCCACCCGAAGCCCGCCTACCTGTTCGCCCTCGTGGGCGGCCGGCTCGGGAAGGTCGAGACGCGCTTCACCACGATGGAGGGCCGCCCCGTCACCTGCGCGGTCTACGTCGAGCCCGGCAAGGAAGACCGGGCGGGCTACGCCCTCGACGCCGTCATCCGCTCCATGGCCTGGGACGAGACCGCCTTCGGCCGCGCCTACGACCTCGACGTGTTCAACGTCGTCGCGGTGTCCGACTTCAACATGGGCGCCATGGAGAACAAGGGCCTCAACATCTTCAACGACAAATACGTCCTGGCGAGTCCCGAGACCGCGACCGACGGCGACTACGCGGCGATCGAGGCGATCATCGCGCACGAGTACTTCCACAACTGGTCTGGCAACCGCGTCACGTGCCGGGACTGGTTCCAGCTCTGCCTGAAGGAGGGTCTCACGGTCTTCCGAGACCAGGAATTCTCCTCCGACATGCGCTCCCGGCCGGTGCACCGCATCGCCGAGGTGCGCTCCCTGCGGGCGCGCCAGTTCCCCGAGGATGCCGGGCCGCTGCGGCACCCGGTGCGGCCGCGGGCCTACGCGGAGATCAACAACTTCTACACGGCGACCGTCTACGACAAGGGCGCCGAGATCGTCCGGATGCTGCGGACGCTGATCGGTCCCGAGGCCTTCCGGGCCGGCATGGACCGGTACTACGCCGACAATGACGGCCGCGCCGCCACCGTCGAGGACTTCCTGGCGGCCTTCGCGGCGGTGACCGGGCGCGATCTCGGCGCCTTCGCCCGCTGGTACGAGCGTCCCGGCACGCCCCGCCTCGCCGTCGCGGCCGCGTACGATCCGGCCGCCGCCCGCTACACCCTCCGGTTCGCCCAGAGCCTGCCCGGCGGCGGCGGGGAGTCCGACGGGCCGCCCCTGGTGATCCCCGTGGCCCTCGGGCTGGTCGGGGCGTCCGGGCCGCTGGCGGGCGCGACCTGCCCGGACGTGCGGGACGGCGTCTACGTGCTCGACCGCCCCGAGGCCGAGATCGTGTTCGACGCGGTCGCCGAGGAGCCGGTCCCCTCGCTCCTGCGCGACTTCTCCGCCCCGGTGCGGCTCGACCTCGCCCTGACCGACGCGCAGCGGATGCGGCTCCTCGCGCAGGACAGCGACCCGTTCAACCGCTGGCAGGCCGCGCAGGACGTCGCTTTGCGGCTGATCCTCGAGCCAGACGCCGATCGGACGGAGGCGTTCGCCGCGGCACTCGGCCAGTTCCTCGAAGACGAGGCCCTGGCCGACCCGGCCTTCGCGGCCCTGGTCCTGGCGCTGCCGAGCGAGGGCGAGGCCGCCGACGCGGTGCCGGCCGACGTGGATCCCGCCGCGATCCACCGGGCGCGATTCAACCTGCGGGCGCGTCTGGGCCAGGCCCTGCGGCCGCGGCTCGAATCGATCGACGCGGCGCTCGCGCCGGTGGCCGGTGCGCCCTACAGCCCCGACGCCGCCTCGGCGGGGCGCCGGTCGCTCCGCAACGCGGCCCTCGACCTGATCGCCGCCGGCGATCCCCGGGAGGGGGCCGCCCGCGCCGCCGCGCGGCTGGCCGAGGCGACCAACATGACCGACCGGCTCGCGGCCCTCGGCACGCTGGCGCTGATCCCGGGAGAGACCCGCGAGGCCGCCTTCGCGGAGTTCGCGGCCCGCTACGCCGACGAGCCCCTGGTCCTCGACAAGTGGTTCGCCCTCCAGGCCCAGATCCCCGAGCCCGGCACCCTCGACCGGATCGCGCGGCTGCAGGAACACCCGGCCTTCACCATGACCAACCCGAACCGCGTGCGGGCGCTGATCGGGAGCTTCGCGTTCGGCAACCCGACCCAGTTCGCCCGACCGGACGGGGCGGGATTCGCCCGCGTGACCGAGACGGTCGCGGCGCTCGATTCGACCAACCCACAGGTGGCCGCGCGGCTCCTCACGGCCTTCGGATCCTGGCGCCGGCTGGAAAAATCACGCGGCGCCAAAGCGGTCGAAATGCTGAATGGGATCAAGGCGATCCCGGGGCTTTCCCGGGACACCGCCGACATCCTCGCGCGCACCCTCGGAGGCGGCTAACCGTCTGAACCTGCGGTAGAAATCGATTCTCGGGCTCCCAGGCAACACCTGGGTTCCGTCAAGCCCTTATGTAAAAAATCCGTGGACAAACTGCCCCCCGAAGTGATTGTATTCAGTCAGATTCGGGGGGCCTTCGGGGGCCGGGTGCCCACACCGGATCACAGTTCCCACGGGCGAGGTTCGGCCATGCCGGAGGCGGCTTCCGCTTCCTTCTCCGCGCGTGCGGATTCGAGTCTCACGATCTCGTGGCCCATGCGGAGCCGGGATCCGCGGCTCGGCCAGGCCGAGCGCTGGCTGCGCTACGCCGTGCCGGGAACGCTCGCGGTGTTCCTGGCCTGCCTCGTCGGGCTCGCCACCCTCCATATCCAGGGCCAGCGTGCCGAGATCCTGGCGGGCGCGAAGGCCGAGGTCGAAGGCTTCGCCCGTCTGGCCGCGCGGGCGGTGGATCCGGCCGGCACCGTGGCGGAGGACCTGCGCGCCCTGATGCCCGAAAGCGAGCGGCATCCCGGCCGTCGCCTGCTGGTGGTCCGCCCCGACACCCGCATCGTCGCCGCCCATCCGCCGCTGCCGGCCGACCGCACGACCCTCTCGGCGGTGCTCGGCGAGAGCGAGCCGCTCTCCGGCCTCGGCGAGCGCGCCGGCGCGATGGCCCTCGAGCTTCCCGGCGGCGAGAGCGTGCTCGCCGCGGTGCACAGCCTGCCCGGCGGCGCGGGACAGGTGGCGGTGCTCCAGCCCATCGAGCCGCTGCTGCGCGGCTGGAGCGCCCGGACCCGCGACCAGATCGTCCTGATCGCCGCCGCCGCGATCGTGATCGTCGGAGTCGGACTGGCCTACGGCCTGCAGACCCGCCAGGCCGCCCGCGCCGACCGGGCCCGCGAGCAGATCCGCGGCCGCCTGGAGACCGCCCTGCGCCGGGGCGCCTGCGGGTTGTGGGACTGGGACATCGCGCGCGGCCGGATCTACTGGTCCGATTCGATGTACACGCTGCTCGGCTACAGGCGGCAGCACGAGTACCTCTCGTTCGGGGACGTCAACGGCCTGGTCCATCCCGACGACGGCGACCTGTACAGCCTCGCCCGGGGGCTCGCGGCCAACCAGACGCATATCGATCACGCCTTCCGCATGCGCGGCGCCGACGGGGCCTACGTCTGGCTGCGCGCCCGCGCGGAGGTCGTGGCCGACGCCGCCGACGGCGGCCGCCACCTCGTCGGCATCGCCAACGACATCAGCGAGCAGCGGGCCCTGGAGGAGACCAACGCCGCGGCCGACATGCGCCTGCGCGACGCCGTCGAGGCGATCTCGGAAGCCTTCGTGCTCTGGGATACCGGCAACCGCCTGGTCCTGTGCAATTCGAAATTCCGCCACCTCCACGCCCTGAGCCCCGAGGATGCGCAGGCGGGCCGGAGCTACACGGACGTGATGGGACGCGGCGTGCTGCCCCAGGTCCGGCGGGAATCGCCCGAGGCCGGGATGGCGCTGACCGACATGGCCGCCCGCACCTTCGAGGCGGAACTCGCCGACGGCCGCTGGCTGCAGATCAGCGAGCGGCGCACGAAGGACGGGGGCTACGTGTCGGTCGGGACCGACATCACCAGCCTGAAGCGCAACCAGGAGCAGCTCCTCGCCTCCGAGCGCGAGCTGATCGAGACCGTCAAGGACCTCAAACGGTCCCGCCGCACCCTCGAACTCCAGACCCAGCAGCTCGCGGACCTCGCCGAGCGCTACCTCGACCAGAAGGCGGCCGCCGAGGCGGCCAACCAGGCCAAGGCCGAGTTCCTGGCCAATATGAGCCACGAGCTGCGCACGCCGCTCAACGCCATCATCGGCTTCGCCGACGTGATGGAGAACGCGGTTCTCGGGCCGCTCGGCACCCCGCGCTACACCGAGTATTGCCGCGACATCCGCGAGAGCGGTTCACACCTGCTGTCCATGATCGACGACATCCTCGACATGGCCCGGCTCGAGGCCCGGCGCGTGCGCCTGAGCCCCAGGGCGATCTCCGCCGAGACCGCGATCAGCGCGGCCCTCGCGCCCGTCGAGGCGGCCGCCCGCGAGAAGGCGATCACCGTCAGCGTCGACGTCGTGCCCGGCCTCGAGCTGCTGGCCGATCCGCAGGCGATCCGGCAGATCCTCGCCAACCTCGTGCAGAACGCCGTGAAGTTCACGCCCGCCGGCGGCCGCGTCGCCGTCCGGGGCCGCCGCGCCGGCGCGTGCACCCACCTCTATATCGAGGACAACGGCATCGGCATCCCGACTTCCGACCTCGCCCGCCTCGGCCGGCCCTTCACGCAGGTCGAGCGGCAGATGACCCGGTGCCACAAGGGTTCGGGCCTGGGCCTCGCCATCACCCGCTCGATGGTCGAGCTCCACGGCGGCTCGCTCCGGATCCGCTCCGAGGAGACGGTGGGCACCATCGTGCTCGTCCGCCTGCCGGCCACGCCGGCCGAGCGCGAGGCCGGCGTTCCGGCCGGCTCGGCCCCTTCCACGACCGCCGATTCCACGATTGTCAGGCGCGAGGCGCCGCGGGCGGGCCGTTCCGCCGCCTGAGCGGGACCGTTCACGGACGCGGATCGAGCCCGCCGCGGCGTGCGAGGCGGCCCTGTTCCGCGTGCCAGCGCGCGTCCGCGACGGCGCGTGCCAGGCGTCGGATGCGCCAGCGCCGGTACAGCGACAGGACCGGGTTGCCGCCGAGACCGGCCTGATGCCGGCTCAGGCGTCGCAGCAGGTCCGGCAGCTGCGCCGAGGCCGCCTCGCCCGTGGCGATGTCGATGGCCCGCATTTCCGCCCGGAGCCCCGCCTTCCAGTCGTCCATGACGCCCGCCTCCGCGATCATCGCCCGCCCCGCGGCCGGCCGGAATTCCCAACAGCCCGCCCGCCGTCTCGCCCGCGGCATGAGTACACGCCGGAAAACCCTCCGTTCCGGACCGGGTTTGCCCCGCAGGTGGTCCGCCCGGCGGACCGGACCGGAGGATACGGCCGATGCGATCCAGGACAACGTACCGCTGCACGCTGGCGCTCCTGCTCGGGCTCGCCGCCGGGCCCGCGCTCGCCCAGAGCACGGGCTACGTCACGGGTTTCCCGGGCAAGGATCCCGCGGGCGACGAGGAGATCGGCTGGGGGCCGGCCTACCGGCCCGAGACGAGCTTCGCGCAGCCCGGCACGCCGCCGACCCCCGGCGCGATCGCCGGCCGCGCCTATCGTGCCCGGACCGGGCACGGCGTCTACGATCGGGTGCAGGGCGACGGTCTGTACCGGGGCCGGTAGCGGGCCGCACCGCGGCTTCAGGGCGCCGTGGACCCGCCGCGAGAGGATGGGGTGAGGCGCGAGAACCTGTCCCGATCGCTCCGGAACGGTTTGATAGGGCGGCGGCTCCGAACGCGACAGCCGCGCCATCGCCCCCTCTCCCGTGCGGGAGAGGGTTGAGGTGAGGGACAAGAGGCCTCTCGGTCGAGCGCGCCATTGCCGCTCGGCCAGACTGCGCTTCGTTCGGACAGACCCGATCCCTCACCCTGTCCCTCTCCCGCACGGGAGAGGGGACCAGCGCTGCGTGCGGAACGCGCTGAACCTGCCCTAGCGCCGCCGCAGGGCCCGCTTCGCGGCCGCGCGCGCGCCCCGCTCGAACCGGGCGAGCCGGAGGCGCCGCTCCAGCGAGATGACCTGTCGACCGGGCGGGACCGCGATGATCTCGGCGACCGGAACCCGGTCGCGGTAGAGACCTTCCAGCGCCGATCCTTCCAGCGTCGCCGAGTCGAGCCGGTCGGCGAAGCCGGTCTCGTGGCAGGCCCGCACGATCTCGGCCTCGAGCAGCAGGCCCGGGACGTGGCCGCGCAGATCCTCGTCGTAGGCGGTCTTCAGCAGGGTCGCGGTGCCGCCGCTGACCAGGGCGAGGCTGACGGCGACAGGCCGGCCGTCGAGGGTCAGCGCGTCGGCCCGGACGGCGACCGGGCCCGGAACCGCGGTGAACAGCGCCTCGGCCAGCGCGGCGCTCTCGGGCCGGCAGGCCATGGCGGTGCCGGCCTGCCCCTTCCAGCCGGCGCGCTCCAGGTCGAGGAAGGCCGCGACGAGGCGGGCGAGGTCCGATCCGCCCGTGGCGCACGCGTGGGCGACGGTTCCGGTCTCCGACAGGCGGCGCGCCCGGCGGCGCAGATCCTTGAAGCGCGCCCGGCCGGGATGGTCGGCGAGGAACGCCGCGTGGTCGGCGCGCCGGACCATGACCGGGCGGTCGAAGCCCGCCACCGTGCCGATGGCCCAGCCGCGCGCGCGCATCGCCGCGAGCATCTCCGGAACGGCGCCCTCCCCGGTCGGCAGCAGCGGCCAGCGCCAGGGGCATCCGCCGGAGGCGGCCTCGAGGCCGGCCACCAGGGCCAGCGCGTGCGCGGCCCGGTCCGGACCGTCGGCGACCAGGGGAGCCGTGGCGGTCACGTAGGGCGAGAGGAAGGGCCGCAGAACCCGGCCGCCGAGGCCCGTCAGGTCCCGGGCCCCACGGTACGGGAGCAGCCCGACGAGACGGTCGCCCGCGCGGACCGTGACGTAGCGGAGGGCCGCCGGCAGCAGCCCGGCGGTCCGATGGGCCTCGATGACGTGCCGGGAGAAGTGCGGGTGCGCCGCGGCGCCCGCCGCGACCAGCGCGTCCCAGGCTTCCGGCTCCGGCGCGTCGCCGAGGGTGACGACGGCTCCGGACGGCGCGCGCAGGGGGCTCGCCGGGATCATCGGACCGCTCCGGCGGCCCAGACCGGGGTCGGCAGCCCGTGGATCCGCCCCGCGGCGCGCGCCAGCAGGGCGGCCCGGCCCACGCTCGCCACCGCGACCGCCACGGCCGCGCCGAGCGTCCCGAGCGCCGGGACCAGAGCGAGGCACAGGCCGGCGGCGGCGAGGAGACTCCCCGCCGTGATGCCGGCGCAGAGCCGCTCCCCGCCCAGCATGGTCAGCAGATCCTCGCCCGGACCGAACAGGCTCGCCCCGACGCTGCCGGCGATCAGGATGCACAGGATCGGCACGCTGTCGCCCAGACCCGGCCCGAACATGGCCAGCAGCAGGGGGCTGACGGCCAGGATCGCGCCGCCGACCACGAGCGTCGCGGCCGCCGTCAGGCGGCCCTGGCGCCGGACCAGCTCGGCGAGGAGGAAGCGGTTGGCCTGCGCCTGGGCGGCGCTGTAGCGCTGGAGCGTCGCCGCGCTGACCGCGTAGTGCACGAACACCACGAACTGCTGGATGCGGGTCGCCGCGAAGTAGATCCCGACCTCGGCCGGGCTCACCAGGGCGCCGAGCACGATCACGTCGACGAAGGTGAAGCCGGCATTGGCGAGGTCGATCGCGGCGATCGGCAGGCCCGTGCCGAGCCACGTGCGCCACCGGTAGCGGTGCGGCCCGGCCGGCAGCTCCCGCCGGAGCCGCGCGGCGAGGAGGGCGGCCTGCAGGGCGGTCGCGACCGCGGCGGCGACCAGCATGCAGGCCATCGCGACCTCGGCCCGGGGCGGCGCGCCGAGCAGGATCGCCGCGACCATACAGGCCATCATCAGAGTCTGGCGCAGCAGGTAGGGCGGCGCGATGGCGAGCCCGACCCAGTTCTGGCTGCGCGCCACGCCCTCGAGGTAGTCCTGGAGCGCGAAGAGCGGCATCACGCAGAGCGCGACCAGGATCGGTGCCCAGTAGGCGGGGGCGAACAGGCCCGGCTCGAGCACGAGCAGCGCCGCGCCGAGGCAGGCGACGGCGAGCGCCGCTCCGCCGGTCACGAGGGCGCCGGCCCGGATGTAGCCGCGCGCGAGGTCGAGGTCGCCCTGCGCCTGGTCGCCCGGCACGAACCGGCAGGCGCCCTGCGAGAGGCCGAGGGTCAGGGTGTGGCCCAGCATCGCGGTCCAGACCCAGACCGACGCGAAGATCCCGTAGGCGTCCCAGCCCATCAGCCGCGCCGCGAGCACCTGGGCGCCGTAGGCGAAGCCGGCCGACCCCACGCGGATCGCGAAGACCGTCAGGGCCGCCCGCTGCGGGCCGCTGCGCAGCGCCCGGAGGTGCCGGAGCGCGAGGACAGGGAGGGCCGTGGCTGACACTACGCGCTCCGCGCCGGTCCCGAACTCGGCGGGAGGCCGATCTCTGGCCGTCCGGTCTAGCCCGGGGCGCGTTGCGGCTCGGTTAAGGGCGGCTGGGCCGGCGCCGCCTTGGGCTCCTTGGGCGTCTCGGTCCGCATCAGCGAGGTGGCGATCGTCAGCGCCACGTGCTCGGCCATGCAGCGCAGGCCGAGGTCGTTGAGCCGGAACTGGCGGCCGAGCATGTGACCCTCGCCCTTGTCGCTGCGGCGCGACAGGTACTGCAGGGCCTCGTAGCGCCGGACCAGCGGCACGCCCTGCTGGGTCGCGACGCTCCGGACGGCCTCGACGATCCGGTTGTAGTCGACGTCGGCCGCCATGCTGGCCGTGTAGATCGGGTCGACCAGCACCACGTCGATCCCGTGGGACCGCATCCAGCCCACGGCCTCGGCCAGCGCGCTCGCGAAGGCGTCCACGTCGACGCGGGCGATGGCGTCGTGGGTGCCGACCTGCCAGACGACGAGGTCGGGCTCGGCCTCGGCCACCATGGTGCGCAGGCGCTCGGCGGCCCCGGAGGCGATCTCGCCCGGCAGGCCGCGGTGGTCGATCACGACGTCGACCTTCGGCAGGGCGTGTTCCAGGGCGGCCTCGAGCTTGGCCGGATAGGAGGCCGAGGCGCCCGGCGCCGCGCTGCCGCCGATCGCCAGGATCTTGAGCGGTCGGTTCTCCGCCAGCGCCGCCTTGACGGCGCCGAGCTGGGCGACGCTGTAGAGCTGCGCCCCCGGGACCCGGCATTCCTGCGACAGGGCCGGATCGTCCGCCACCGGGCCGGCGGCCTGCTCGGCCGCGGCCGCGCCGCCGGCGGGGCCCGACAGCAGGAGCACGGCCAGCGCCGCGGCGAGCCGGGCCCGCGTCATGCGCGGGGTCGCGACGATCTGCTGCGGCTGCGCCATTCGACGAACCATGCCGTAAACCCCAGCCCGACCAGGCCCGAGCCGGCGACCAGCATATCGATCAGCGCGCCGCCGCCCGTCTGGAAACGCACGAGCTGTCCGATCAGGCTCAGGATCGAGCCCATCGAGAAGACAGCCAGTGAATTCCGGCCCATCTGACTCAGATAACCGACGACGCGGCCGATTCGGGGGGCGAGCACCGCGTAAAGCGGTGCAAACGCTAACAATACCCCCAGGAAATGAACCAGTCGCGCCGGGGTCAGGTAAGTCTTCTCGAACGTGAACAGCAGGCGCGGCTCCGGAACGAGCATCGGATCCGGGCGGATCTCCGTCACGGCGAGCACGATCCCGAGGAGAACGATCACGACGCCCGCCGGGATCAGGCGCCGCGACCAGCGGCGCAGGGCGTCGGAGCGGAGGTTCCAGCCCTGCAGGACGAAGCCCAGCACCAGCAGGAGCTGCCAGCAGAGCGGATCGAAGAACCAGTCGCCCTCGCCCGGCCAGGACGGGACGTTCCACCCGAAGACGAGGCTCGCGAGATAGACGCTCACGGACAGGCCCAGGGCCCCGAGCAGGCTGAACCGGCCGACCAGGACGAAGACGGGCGCGATGCCGATCAGCAGTACGTAGAGCGGCAGGATGTTGAAGTAGCCGAGCTGGTAGGTCAGCAGCGCCATCCCGCAGACCGACTGGATCGGGTCCGCGAAGAAGCCGCCGGCATTGTGCCACTCGAGGATCAGCGGGTTGTCGAGCAGCAGCGCCGCCCCCGCGATGATCGCGAGCGCCAGCAGCATCACGGTGAGCTGCGCCCGGTAGACCTCGACGGTGCGGGCGAGGAGCCGCACCACGCTCCGGCCCGGCGGCTCCGGGTTGCCGTCGCGCCCGCGGGTGGCGATCCCGATCGACCAGCCGGCCAGGAACACGAACAGCTCGGCCGCGTCCGAGATGCCGTACTGCGAGAAGGTGTAGCGCTCGAAGGTGTTGCCCGGGATGTGGTTGATGAAGATCGTGATCAGGGCGAAGCCGCGCCAGAAGTCGATCGCGTTGGGGTCCCGCATCGTCGCGGCGGCTCCGAGTTTCGACGCATCAGGATGGCGGCGGCGGGAACGCGGCCCCTGATACGGCGCCGCATCGCTTCTGCAAAGGCGAACAAAGGTGGGGATCGCGCGGCCCGATCGAACCGGACGGTCACACCCGCGTTATGGCCCGGCACGGAGTTCCGCACCCATGACCCGCCCCCTCACCGCCCTCGGCCTCGCGCTCCTCCTGCCGGTCCTGGCGACCGGCCCCGCGCTGGCTCAGGCCCAGACCGGCACCGGCGGCGGCCCCGCCTCCACGGCGACCGCCCCCAACACCTCGTCGGTCGGCCGCGTCATGCCGCCGAGCCGCGGCGCCGGTGCCGAGACGCCGGACGACCGGCGCGTGCGGACGCCGCGCGAGGCGAAGAACGACAAGCTCATGCGCGGCATCTGCATCGGCTGCGCCCCCCGATAAGGGGGGCGGCGACGGGGCGGCGTCCCCGCGCCGCCGGCGGCGCTACTTGCCGCGGCGCAGGCGCAGGTCGTCCTCGCTCTCGCGGGAGAGGCGCAGCAGGTTCTGCCCGTAGGCGGTCTTGGCGAACATCTCGCCGCGGGCCACGAGCTGGTCGCGGGTGATGAACTTCTGCAGGTAGGCGATCTCCTCCAGACACGCCACCTGCAGGCCCTGCCGGTTCTGCAGGGTGCGGACGAACTCGCTCGCCTCCAGCAGGCTGTCGTGGGTCCCGGTATCGAGCCACGCGTAGCCGCGCGACATGCGCTCCACGTGCAGCTGGCCGCGCTGCAGGTAGGCCTCGTTGACGCTGGTGATCTCCAGCTCGCCCCGGGCCGAGGGCTTCACGTCGGCGGCGATGTCGAGCACTTGGTTGTCGTAGAAGTACAGGCCGGTCACCGCCCAGGTCGATTCCGGGTTCTGCGGCTTCTCGACGATCTTCGTCGGCCGCCCCGACTTGTCGAGGTTGACGACGCCGTAGGCCTGGGGGTTGTCGACGTGGTAGGCGAAGACGGTCGCGCCCTGCTTGCGGCTCGACGCGCGCTCCAGGAGCTCGCCCATGCCGGCGCCGAAGAACAGGTTGTCGCCGAGGATCAGCGCCACGTCGTCGTCGCCGACGAAGTCGCGCCCGATCACGAAGGCCTGGGCGAGGCCCTCCGGCCGCGGCTGCAGGGCGTAGGAGAACTTCAGGCCGAACTGCTCGCCGGTGCCGAACAGGCGCTTGTAGTTGTCGAGGTGCTCCGGCGACGAGATGATCAGGATCTCGCGGATGCCGGCCAGCATCAGTACCGAGACCGGGTAGTAGATCATCGGCTTGTCGTAGACCGGCAGGAGCTGCTTGTTGATCGACAGCGTGGCCGGGTGCAGGCGCGTGCCGGATCCGCCGGCCAGAACGATGCCCTTCATGGCTTGGAAACTCCCTCTGAGACCGGCCCGACGAGCCGGTCCAGGATGTCGTCGAGCGCCGCCTGCCAGGGCCGCGGCGCGATGCCGTAGGCGGCCGTGAGGCTGTCGGTGGACAGGCGCGAATTGGCCGGCCGCCGGGCCGGTGTCGGGTAGGCGGAGGTCGGGATGCCCTTGACCGGCACGGAGCGCCCGCCGCGCCGGGCCGAGCCCGCCACGATCGCCTCGGCGAAGCCGCACCACGTGGTGTCGCCCCGGTTCACGCAGTGGAACGTGCCGGTCGGCGCCTCCGGATCCGCGGCCATGGCCTGCGCGATCGTCGCGAGGGCCGCGGCGAGGTCGGCGGCCGAGGTCGGGCACCCGTGCTGGTCGTTCACCACGGTCAGCGCGTCGCGCTCCGCCGCGAGCCGCAGCATCGTCTTGACGAAGTTGCCCCGGTGCGGGCTCACCACCCAGGCGGTCCGCACGATGGCGTGGCGCGGGTTGCCGGTGCGCACCGCCAGCTCGCCGGCGGCCTTGCTGGCACCGTAGACGCTCTGCGGGTCGATCGGCGCGTCGGGCGCGTAGGCCCCGTCGGGCTTCGTTCCGGCGAAGACGTAGTCGGTCGAGACGTGCACCAGCGGGATTCGCTTGGCGGCGGTCGCGGCCGCCAGGATCGCCGGGGCCAGCGCGTTGAGGCGCCACGCCGCGACGACGTCGGACTCGGCCTTGTCGACCGCCGTGTAGGCGGCGGTGTTGATCACCGCCCGGTAGTCGCGGGCGGCGAGCGCCGCCGCGACGGCGTCCGCGTCGGTGATGTCGAGATCCGCGCGGCCCGGCGCGTGGACGGTGACGCCGTCCGGCCAAGTCAGGGCCTGCAACTCGGTGCCGACCTGGCCGGCGCCGCCGAGGACGAGGACGTCCATCAGCCGTTGAGCCCCAGGCGCTCGCCCTTGTAGCGGCCCTCGCGGATCGGGCGCCACCAGCCCTCGTTGCCGAGGTACCACGCCACGGTCTCCTCCAGCGCCTGCTCGAAGGTCTTCTGCGGGCGCCAGCCGAGCTCGGTCTCGGCCTTGGTGCAGTCGATCGCGTAGCGCCGGTCATGGCCCGGGCGGTCGGCCACGAAGCTGATCAGCTGCTCGTGCGGCGCGCCCTGCGGGCGCAGCCGGTCGAAGGCGGCGCACAGCGCCTTGACCACCGCGAGGTTGTTGCGCACCGCGCGGCCGCCGAGCAGGTAGGTCTCGCCGATCCGGCCGCGCTCCAGCACGGCCACGAGGCCCTTGGCGTGGTCCTCCACGTGGATCCAGTCGCGCTCGTTCAGGCCGTCGCCGTAGACGGGCAGCTTCTTGCCCTCGAGGGCGTTGAGGATCATCAGCGGGATCAGCTTCTCGGGGAAGTGACGCGGCCCGTAATTGTTCGAGCAGTTGGTCACCAGGACCGGCAGCCCGTAGGTCTCGTGCCACGCGCGGGCGAGGTGGTCGGAGGCCGCCTTCGAGGCCGAGTAGGGCGAGCGCGGATCGTAGCGGCTCTCCTCCGTGAAGAACGCGTCCGGCGGCAGCGAGCCGTAGACCTCGTCGGTGGAGACGTGGAGGAAGCGGAAGGTCTTCCTCTCGGCCTCCGGCA
Organism: Methylobacterium sp. D54C; assembly: GCF_053345595.1. Taxonomy (NCBI): domain Bacteria; kingdom Pseudomonadati; phylum Pseudomonadota; class Alphaproteobacteria; order Hyphomicrobiales; family Methylobacteriaceae; genus Methylobacterium; species Methylobacterium sp. D54C. Next base: position 15,475 of record NZ_JBKFAK010000009.1, on the reverse strand, counting down.
GCGTCTCGTAATGGCCGCGGGCGCCGTCCAGCATGGTCTGCGTGCCGATCACGTTGGTGCGCACGAAGGCGCCCGGGTCGGTGATCGAGCGGTCGACGTGGCTCTCGGCGGCCAGGTGCATCACCGCCTCGGGCCTGAAGTCCGCGTAGGCCTTCTGCACGGCGGCGCGGTCGCAGATGTCGGCCTCGACCAGGCGATGGCGCGGGTTGTCGGCGAGCGGCGCCAGCGAGACCGGGTTGGCCGCGTAGGTCATCGCGTCGAGGGTGCAGACGTCGTGGCCGAGATCGTTGACGAGGTGCAGCACCAGCGCCGAGCCGATGAAGCCGCAGCCTCCGGTCACCAGGATGCGCATGGTGGATTACCTCTTCGGATCGATCGAGAACTGAGAAAGCCGTGGCAGCCTAAGACCGGCCGTCGTGACAAAATTGCGGCCGGGCCGCGCTCTTCAGAAGACGCGGCCGAGATCGGCGAGCTTCGGCGCCCGGCGATCCTTGTCGGACAGGATCGCCGCCTCGCCGGAAACCGGCCACGGGATCCCGATCGCCGGATCGTTCCAGAACAGCGCCCGGTCGTGCTCGGGGCTGTAGTAGTCGTCGACCTTGTAGGCGACCATGACGTCGGGCGTCAGGGTGCAGAAGCCGTGCGCGAAGCCGTGCGGGATGTAGAGCTGCTCGCCGTTCTCGGCGTCGAGCGTGACGGCGACGTACTTCCCGTAGGTCGGCGAGTCGCTGCGGATGTCGACCGCGACGTCGAGGATCGCGCCCTGCAGCACGCGGATCAGCTTGGCCTGCGCGCGGGGGGCGATCTGGAAGTGCAGGCCGCGGACCGTCCCCTGCGGGGCCGAGAAGGACTGGTTGTCCTGCACGAAGGGCGTGGTGATGCCGGCCCGCGCCAGGGTGTCGGCCCGGAAGGTCTCCGAGAACCAGCCCCGCGCGTCGCCGAAGCGCTTCAGGACGATGCGCTTCACGTCCGGGATCTCGGTCTCGATGACGTCCATGCCAGCGCCCTTCTTGCGGATCCCGTCGCGAGGTCCAGCGGACGTCTCCGCGTCGGTCGTTCCGGGTCGCGCGCCCGCCTCGCCGACCACAACCTCGGTGATGCACCGCGACTTCCGGTCATTCGCCGTCCGTGTCAAGGCGTGCGGGCTGCGGTGGCGTGCACGAGGGGAGCCGATGACGGGCGGAGCCGGACCCGCGGTGGGCGGCCTGCTGCGTGCCCAGCTGGCCGATCCGGCCTGCACGTGGAGCCTCGGCGGCTACGGAGCCGCCGCCGTGTTCGCGCGGGAACCCGACGAGCCGGCACGGCCCCTCGAGGACGACGCGATCGGGCTCCGCACGGCCCGCGGCGCGCTCGCGGTCCGGGCGCATCCGGATCTCAGGCCGTTCGCCTACGAGACCGGCTTCGCCGACGGCTGGAGCCAGACGGTCGCGCTCTGCCTTCCCGAGGCCGCCTGCGCGATGGGCCGGCGCACCGTTCTGACCGAACTGGGTCCCGACGAGGCGGCAATCCGGCCGGAGGACCGCGCCGCGCGCCTGTTCGATCTCGGCCTCGGTCTGCGCGCCGCGGATGCCTGCATCCGGACCGCCGACCCCGCGCGGATCGCCCGCTTGCGGGCGCTGGCGGGGCGTCCGCTCCTCGCCGCCGGCGCCGCGGCGATGCCGTCCGCTGTCATCTCGGGCCTGGACCAGATCGTCATCACCCGCATCGGTCGTGTCGAGGTCTTCGCGTCGGAGGCCGATCGGGCGGCCGCGGGGCCCGGGCCGCGGTGCCACCTGCTGCCGCAACTCCTGCGACTCGCACGCACGCACGCGGCCACCGCGCCGATCCCGCCGGGTTGGATCCCCTGCGGGACGCTGCATCCGGCCCATCCCGCGCGGGACGGGGCCGGGCGACCGGTCCCGTTCGATGCCGGGCGCCACGCCGCGTTCGGACGCGTCCTCGACCGATGGGGCGATCCCGCGCTGGTGGCCCTGCGCCGCGCCGTGCTGGACGGCCAGGATCCCGATCCGCCGCGCGCGGGCGGACGGTTCGCGCGCTCGGCGATCCGCGCGGCGCGCGCCCAGCGGAGGGCTATCGTCAGGTAGTGCCGTCCCCGATCGCGTCCTGACGGTTCGGAGAGACGGCGATCCCGGTCGAGACAACCGCGCCGTAACCCCCTCTCCCGCACGGGAGAGGGGACCGGCGCCTCGTGCGGCACCGGCTTGGCGATCACTTCGTCCGAACCCAATCCCGGGACCAAATCCAGGCCTCTCAGGGAATGCCGATCATCTTGTGGGTCTGCAGAGAGAGCCGCCAGCGGGCGTCCCGGCGGCAATAGGCGATCGCCGCCTCGGTGCTGGCGACCCGGTCGGGGCCGTCCATGGGCTGGAGGAAGCGGTGCTGGAAGGCGAGATCCACGAAGGCCGCGGGATCGTTGTCCGCCTGCGGGTAGACGAGCTTCAGCTCGTGGCCTGAGACCTGTGCGAGAGCGTTGCTCCCCTTGGGGCTGACACAGATCCAATCGATCCCCGGGGGCGCCGGCAGCGTGCCGTTGGTCTCGATGGCGATCTCGAACCCGGCCGCGTGGACGGCCTCGATCAGCGGCGTGTCGAGCTGGAGCAGCGGCTCGCCGCCGGTGAAGACAACGTAGCGGTTCGCGGTGCCGCCCGCCCAGGTGGCGGCGATCGCGTCGGCGAGGGAGGCCGCGTCCGCGAAGCGCCCGCCGCCCTCCCCGTCCATCCCGACGAAATCGGTGTCGCAGAACCGGCAGGCCGCGGCGGCGCGATCGGCCTCGCGCCCGGACCAGAGGTTGCATCCGGCGAACCGGCAGAACACGGCGGCACGGCCCGCCTGCGCGCCCTCGCCCTGGAGCGTGTGGAAGATCTCCTTGACCGCGTAAGCCACAACCGTCCCAGTCACCGTCGCGCGCGATCCGGCTTGCGCGCCCGTCTTGCACATAAGCCGTGCCGCCCGCGCGGGCCACCGACAACCGCGCCGTGCAGACCCGCGATGTGATCTCGCCTTGCTCTTGCCACGGTAGGCTCGTTCATGCCGAGATGCAGTCCGGCGATCGCCTTTCGGCCGACCGGGCTGCGCCGCTCTCCGGCTGGCCGGCCGGAAATCCGACGCCCCCAGGGCGTCGATCCAGGCGATCCTCTGACGAGTCGGGCTCGAATGTCCTCTTCTCTCTACCGACGCCTCACCGTCGGGCTTGCGGCGCTGACGGGTCTGCTCGGGGCGGGCCTGGTCGGGATCGGCGCCGCGAACGCCGTGACGGTGCCGATCCTCGTGGCCGACGTGGATTCCGGCAAGGTCATCTACGCGCAGGCGCCGACCGACCCCTGGTACCCGGCCTCGATCACGAAGCTGATGACGACCTACGTCGCCCTGGACCTCGTCCGGCAGGGCAAGGTCTCGCTCGACTCGATGATCACCATCTCGGCCGCCGCCGCCGCGGAACCGCCGTCGAAGATGGGCTTCAAACCGGGCACGCAGCTCACCCTCGACAACGCCCTGAAGATCATCATGGTCAAGTCGGCGAACGACGTCGCCTACGCGATCGGCGAGTCGCTCGGGGGATCCGTCGAGAACTTCGCCGCGCTGATGAACGAGACCGGGCAGCGGATCGGCATGCACGACAGCCGCTGGTTCAACCCGAACGGCCTGCCCGACCCGCGCCAGTGGACCTCCGCCCGCGACATGGCGGTCCTCGCCCGGGCGCTGATCCGCGACTTCCCGGATTCCCACGACCTGTTCTCGATCTCGGCGATCCAGTTCGGCCGCGCCGTGATGGCGAACCACAACGGCCTGCTCGGGCGCTATCCCGGCACGGACGGGATGAAGACGGGTTTCATCTGCTCGGGCGGCTTCAACGTCGTGGCGACCGCCACGCGCAACGGCCGGCGGATCGTCACCATCGTGATGGGGCAGCCGACCCCGCGCGAGCGCGACGTGAAGACCGCCGACCTGTTCGACTACGCCTTCGGCCAGAGCGCCGGCTGGACCAGCCCGACCCTCGACGCGCTGCCGGCCTCCGCGATCCCGGCGCCGCCGGACATGCGTCCCTTCGTGTGCGGCGGCAAGAAGCCCCCGGCCATCGAGGACGGTCCCGGCGCGCTGAGCGCCCCCGGTTCGGCCGCGCAGCTGATCGGCGGCTCGGCGGCGAACTCGCCGGCGCTGGCGCTCGCCGCGTTCTCCAACCCGGCCCTGCGGGCGCGGTCCCTGCCGCCGCGGGCGCCGCTCCAGCCGATCGCCGTCTGGGTCGGTCGCAACCCGGCCGAGGGCCAGCAGATCCTCGAGGCGCAGGAGGCCGAGCAGAAGGCGGCCGCCGCCAACACTCGCGCCGCCAAGCTCGAGGCCGCCAAGGCCAAGCGCGCGGCCGCCCTGGAGGCGGCCAAGCAGGCGCGCGCGGCGCGCCTGGAGCGGGCCGAGGCCGCGAAGGCGGCCGCCAAATCCGCTCCCAAGGTCGCCGCGAAGCCGGGCCACGGCGTGCCGCGGAACGCCAGCGCCTACACGTCGGACGTCACGCCCGGGATGCCGGAGGCCAAGCCCGGGAAGGGCCTGACCAAGCCGGCTCCGAAGGCGGCCGCCCACAAGCCGTCGCCCGCCAAGGCCGATACGACGTCCCACAAGGCGGCGGCCAAGGCCCCGGCCAGGAAGCCGGCCGCCAAGAAGGCGGCGGCCGACGAGTAGGTCCGCGCGGGTGTCCGTGCGGCCGCCGCGTTGCCGCGGAGGCCGCCACACCCCACTTCGTCGCCCATGTCGCCGCCTCTGTCAGAGTCTTCCGCCCCCGCTCCGGACCCGCGCCGCCCGGAGCCCATCCCGCTGACCGTGCTCACCGGCTTCCTCGGAGCCGGGAAGACCACCCTGCTGAACCGGCTGCTGCGCGATCCCGCGCTCGCCGACACGGTGGTGATCGTCAACGAGTTCGGCGAGATCGGCCTGGACCACCTGCTGATCGAGACCGTCGACGAGGACATGATCCTGCTCGGCGCCGGCTGCCTGTGCTGCACGGTGCGGGGCGACCTGATCGCCACCCTCGAGGATCTGCTGCGCAAGCGCGACAACGGCCGGATCCGGCCGTTCCGCCGGGTCGTGATCGAGACGACGGGCCTCGCCGATCCGGCGCCGATCCTGCACGCGCTGATCTACCATCCCTATCTGGTGCTGCGGTACCGTCTCCAGGCCGTGGTGACGGTGGTGGACGCGGCCGCGGGCGCCGCGACCCTCGACGCCCATCCGGAAGCCCTGCGGCAGGCCGCGGTCGCCGACCGGATCGTGCTGACCAAAGCCGACCTCGCGGGCGACCTCTCGGGGATCCGCGCGCGCCTCGCGGCGCTCAACCCGGCCGCCCCGATCGTCGCGCCGGACGCCCCCGCGGACACGCTCCTCGGCGGCCTGTTCGGCCTCGACGGCAAGACCGCCGACGTGCGCGCGTGGCTCGGCGACGCGGCCCTGGAGCAGGCGCATCACCACCACGCCGACGTGAACCGCCACGACGCGTCGATCCGGGCGATCTGCCTGACCAGCGCGGCGCCCGTGCCGCGCCCCGCCTTCGAGATGTTCATGGATCTCCTGCGCTCCGGCCACGGGCCGAAGCTGCTCCGGCTCAAGGGCCTCGTCGCCCTCGCCGACGATCCCGAGCGTCCCCTCGTCGTCCACGGCGTCCAGCACGTGTTCCACGCGCCGGTCACCCTCCCGGCCTGGCCGGATCCCGACCACACCTCGCGGCTCGTGCTGATCCTGCGCGACCTCGATCCGGCCTTCGTGCGCCAGCTCTGGGACGCATTCCTCGGCCGCCCCCGGGTCGACGCGCCGGATGCCGCCGCCCTCACCGACAATCCCCTGGCGATCCCCGGCCCCTGACGCCGGCGGTCGGCACCGTCCTTGAAGCCCTCGACGCGAAGGGCGCCCCGGAGGCGCCGGATCGTCCCGGATCGGGACGGGTCGTCGAGAGGCAGGACACGCGGATGGCGCGACGCTTCACCGTGATACAGGGCGGGCTCACCGAGCGGCCGGACCGCGCGTCGGATCCGGAAGCCGGAGCCGGTGCCGAGGACGGCGCCGAGGATCGCGCCGAGACCGGGACCTGGCGGGTCGATCTGCGGCGACCCGGTGCCGTCGACGCGGCTTCCGTCGCCGCGTGGCGGGCCATGCTGGTGCGCAACGCGGTGACCGACCCGCTGCGCGACCCGGATCACCTCCTCCCGCTCGCCCAGCACCGCCCGGCGGGTCGTCCCGTCGCCGTCGCCCTCGCCTGGAGCCGCGACGCGCGCGACGGCCACGAGACCCTGCGCGGCGTGGTCCCGCTGGCGATGCCGCATCCGGTCTGGGGCCGCCGCGCCCGGCCCTGGGAGCCCGCCGAGCCCGACGCGGCCTCCCTCGTGGAGCGCGCGGCCGCGGAGGCCGTCGACCGGGCGCTGCGGGAGCGGCTCGGGGCGCTGCGCCGCCCGCTCCGTCTCGTCGGCCAGTCCGCGCCCGCCCCGGATCCGGAGCCGCGGCGCCCCGTCCTGGCGGCCAGCCGCCCGGCGCGTTCCCGGCCGATCCCGGCCGGGAACCTGCTCGGCGTGCGTCCCGAGGGCTGGGAGCCCGCGGAGACCGAGATGCTCGCCGTCACCGAGCCGGAAGCGGTCCGCGACGCCGTCGAGACTTTCCTCGCCCTCGACGCCCGCACGGCCGCGCGGCCGATCATCGCCGACCCGGCCGAGGCGTCGCTGGTGCGTGTGGTCACCCGGCTGTTCGCCCGCCGCGGCGCGCTGCGGGTCGAGTTCCGCCGGCGGGCCGGCGCGGTGGTCGCCGGGACGCTCCACCTGTGCGCCGGCGCCAACGCGGTGCCCTGGCGCTGCGCCCGGGCCTGAGTGGTCGGTGAGCGGTCAATCCGCCGCGTCCGGGGCGCCTGTCGACGGGGGCGGCGAACCCTAGCTGGCCGACATGACCCGCGACCTGCCCCACGGCGTTCGACCCGCTCCGCGCCGGAAGGCGGCCGCACGGACTGTGCCGCGCTCGCGCGGGGCGGGCGAGGCCGACCGGGTGGCCGCCATCCTCGCGCGCCTCGCCGAGCGGGACCCGGATCCGAAGGCCGGATTCGACCGCACCGACCCGTTCCGCCTGCTCGTGACCGTGCTGCTCTCGGCCCAGTCCACCGGCCCGACCGTCTCGCGGATCGCGGACGCGCTGTTCGCCGAGGCCCGCGATCCCGCCGCCATGGCGGCCCTGGGGGAGGCCCGGATCACCGAGATCGTCCGGCCGGTCGGGCTCGGGCCCTCCAAGGCGCGCAACATCGTCAGGCTGTCGGCGGTCCTGCTCGCGGAGCACGGCGGCGCCGTCCCGCGCAGCGCCGCGGAGATGCGCCGCCTGCCGGGGATCGGCCGCAAGAGCGCCGAGGTCACGGCGAACTTCGCCTTCCACGAGCCGGTGATCGCGGTCGACACCCACATCTTCCGGATCGCGAACCGGATCCCCCTCGCCCCGGGCGCGACGGTCGACGCGGTGGCCGACGGCCTCGCCCGAATCGTGCCGGACGCGTTCAAGGACAACGCCCATGTCTGGCTGTTCCGGCACGGGCGCGACATCTGCACGGCCCGGAAGCCCGCCTGCCCCCGGTGCCCGGTCTCCGACCTCTGCGCGTGGCCGGGTAAGGCGACGGCCTAGACGCTACTCGTCCTCGCCGAAGCGGTTGGCCAGCAGGGCCTCGATGGCGTCGAGGCAGCTCTCCGCGTCCGGGCCGACGGCGGTGACGGCGATGCGTGTGCCCATGGCGGCGCCGAGCGTCAGCAGGCCCATGATCGAGCGCCCGCCGACCGTCTCGCCGGCCCGGGTGACCGTCACGGCGGCGTCGTAGCGCTCCACGGTCTGCACGAACTTCGCGGAGGCGCGGGCGTGGAGGCCCCGCCTGTTGATGATCGGGAGCTTGCGGAGCAGGCCGCCCTCCGGAACCGGCGGATCGTCATCGGTCTCGAAAAGCTCGTCCATCGCCCGTGGTGTTTCCCGCCCGATCGGCGGCCCTGGCGGCCGCTCGTCCCGAACCTAAACCATTGACCGGGCGTGTCGATCCCGCAGCCCCGCGGGCGCGGTGGAACGGGCGGCTGTGTGACCGTGCCGGCTACCACTCGTACTCGGCGCCGACGCCGAGGCTGGTGCGGCCGTCGGTCCCGGCCTCGCCCTTCAGCTTGATCCGGCGGGTGACGTCGAAGTCGACCCCGACGGCGGTGTCGGCGGGCTTCGCCCCGGCCTTCACGCCGACGCTGACCCGATCCGAGATGTAGCGCGAGGCGCCGATCGCCGGCCCGCCGCTCGCGCCGGTGGAGACGTCGAGGCTGTCGAGGCCGAGGCTCTTGCGCGCCTGCTCGAACACGTCCGGACCGGCGGCGCCCCCCGAGAGCTGGGCGACCGCCTGGGCGAGCTGCAGCGCCTGGAACGGCGACAGGCCGGCCGAGGCCTTCTTGAACAGGATCCGCGACAGGATCTCGTCCTGCGGCAGGACCGGATCCGAGGTCAAGGAGAATTGCGGCGCGTCCGCGAAGCCCGAGACCGCGATGCGGGCGGTCACGTCGGTGGCCTTGGTCTCGGCGACGAAATCGAGCTCCGGCGTGGTCAGGCTGCCGGCGAAGGTCAGCCGGCCGCGGCTGAAATCCAGGCGCTGGCCCACGAGCTCGAACTGTCCGCGCCGCAGCGAGAACGCGCCGTTGGCGTTGGGCGACGCCGAGGTGCCGGTCACGCGCAGCGCACCGCCGAGTTCCGCGTCGATGCCGCGCCCGCGCACGAAGATGCGGCTCGGCGCGTCGATCGTCACGTCGAGGGTGGCGTCGAACGGGACGGCCGGCTTCCCGCCCCGTCGCCCGGACCGGGTCGCGGCCTTCCGCTCCGCCCGCTGCGCCAGGCGCGCCTTCAGGGCCGGCGGCGTGTTGACGTGGCGGACGCCCGGCAGCGGCCTGATGGTGGCCGGCAGCCGGTCCGGAACCGCGACGTCGATCGACACGACGTTCACCCGGCCGGCGATCCGCGGCGTCCGCGCCAGCGGCCCCGCCAGCGTGATGTCGACGCTCGACACGGCCGTCATCAGCGGGCTCGAGACGAGTTCGGCCTTGTCGGCGACGACGTGGAAATTGCCCGGAAAGTCGGGCGCGAGGGAGACGCGGCCGGTGACGGAGACCTGACCGCCGTTGCGGGCGGTCGCGGTCAGGCGCTCGACCACGACGCTGTCGCCGCGGCCGGTGACGCGACCCTCGATCCCGGTGAAGCGGAGCCCGTTCAGCGGATCGGTGAAGCTCCCGCCGCTCAGCACCGCCGCGCCCTGGGCCCGCGGCGCCGCGAGCGTGCCGGTGACGCCGCCGTCGATGGCGATCTTGCCGGTGACGCTCTGGCCGCCGACGCTCAGGAGGGAATTGGCGAGGGCGGCGTCGAGTGTCCCGCGCGCGCGCAGGTCCAGCGGACCCCCGGCCTCCACGGGCAGCGACCCGGAGACCGTCAGGGCGACGCCGCGCCCGGCCGTGACCCGCCCGTCCAGGCTCGCCTGCCCGTCCGACAGCGTGCCCTTGGCGGTCGCGTCGATCGCCGGCAAGCCGGCCTGCCGCGTCTGCGGGGCGACGAGCTTGGCGACGCTGACCGCGTAGCGCCCCTCCGGCCGCGTCGCGGGGCCGCGGAGATCCGCCTCCCCGTCCAGGGTCCCCGAGAGGGCGAGGCTCGGTGCGGCGATCCGGGCGAGCGACAGGGGCAGCGACCGGATCGCCACCTTGAGGTCGAGATCCCGCCCGGCGCGGCCCACGACCGTGATGCGGCCGGAGCCCGCCGCGATCGACAGGCCGTCGATCACCGCGCCGCCGTCCCGGAGGGTGATCGCCGCCGGCCCGGTGAGGGCGAAGCGGTCGTTGCCGCGGGCCGCCGACAGGCGCTGGATCTCGATCCGCGTGTCCGCGGCCGGGACGACCCGCGCGGCACCGTCGAGCGTGAAGCCGCGCGCCCGGGCGGTGAGGTTCACGTCGCTGAAGGCGGGCGTGCCGTTCGCGAGGAGCCGGATCGTGTCGACCTGCTGGCCGGCGGCCAGGAGCCGGTCGGCCTCGACGCGCCCGTCGAGGACCGGGTGGGCGCGCAGGTCGCGTCCCGAGAGGTCCGCGTCGAGCCGCGCGAGGGCGGTCTCGCCGTAGCGGAGACCGGCCCCGGTGGCGCGGACGGTCACGTCCTGGCGCCCGCCGTCGCGGGCGAGGGTCAGCGCGGCGTCGAGACGGCCCGCGACCGGTTCCGGGACCAGGGGCGCGATGTCCGTCAGGTCGCCGGCCCGCACGGTGAGCGCGCCGGCCGACAGCCACGTGTCGGCCGCGACCGTCGCCTCGCCGGCGACGGAGACCGAGCCGAGATCGAGGCCGAGCCGGTCGAGGACCCAGTCCCCGCCGACGCGCGCGAGGTGCGCGCCGCCGGTCAGCGGCTTGCCGCCGACATCGCCGCCGAGCCGGACCGTGCCGTCCGGCGCGAGGAGCGCGTCCCGCAGGACCGCCTCGACGCGCAGGTCCCGGATCGGCTTGCCGGCCGCCGTGGCGGAGGGCGCCGTCAGGGTCGCGGTCACGTCCGGATGCTCGAGGGATCCGGTCAGGCGCGCGTCGACGCCCGCCCTGCCGGTGAGGCGCCCGTCGAGATCCGCGAGGCTCTTGAGGTCGATCCTGCCGGTGACGTCCGCGCGGGTCGCCGTCGCCTCGCCCTGCAGGGTCGCGGTGACGCCGGAGCCTTCGAGGCGCAGATGGTCGAAGCCGTACCCGTCGAAGGTCTGGGAGACGCGCCCCTGGAGGCTCGGCGCGCGGCCGAGGGTGCGGTCGGCCGCGCGGATCCCGGTGACGACGCCGCTCGTCGTCACGGCGAGTTCGGCGGCGACGGCCTTGCGCGCCGGATCGCCGCTGAGCCGCGCCTTGGCGTCGAGGCTGCCCGCGAGACCCTGGCCCGCGAGGCCCGAGAAGACGGAGAGGTCCGGCAGCGCCGCGTCCACGGTGCCGGTCAGGGTGTTCTGGCCGACCCGGCCGGCATAGGCGGCCCGCGCCGTGTCGGAATCGAGCTTGAGCGCCGCGATATCGAGAACGCCGTCGGCGCCGGCCGAGGCCCGGAGCGTCACGGTGGCCCGGCTGCCGATCGCCCGGCGCAGGGCCGGGTCGGCGAGCTTCAGGCCGTCGACCCGGCCGTCCGCCGCGATGGCGAAACGCTGCGCCGACGGCTCGCCCTGCGGGTCGATGCCGAGGCTGGCCTCGATCCGGTCGAGGCTGGAATCGCGGCTGCGCAGTGCGGCCGCGTCGAGACGGCCCCGGACGGTGGGCGCCGCCAGCGGTCCCTTGAGGCTGCCGTCGAAGACGAGCTTGCCGATCTCGGCCTCGCCGGCCCGGGTGACGTCGCCCTCCGTCGGCAGGGCGCGCGCCTGCAGCGTCAGGTCGGCGATCCGGTCGCGGGTGAGGCTGCCGCCGGCCGTCAGGCGCGCCGTGCGGGAGGTCAGCTCCAGCCGGTCGATCCGGAAGGCGCCGCTATCCGCGAAGGCGAGGCCGCCGTCGAGCTTGGTGGTGCCGGCGAAGACCGCCGCCGCCGGACCGGGCATCAGCCCCTCGATCCGGGCCGCGAGGTCGAGGGCGAGGCGCCGCTCGGCCCCGATGCGGGAGATCTTCGCCCCGCCCCTGGCGCCGATGTCGGGACCGGCCGTGAAGTCGAGCTTGGCCCCCCAGGCATCCAGTGTCCCGGTCCCGTCGAGCGCGAAGTCGATCGGCGGGGTGCCGGGCAGGTTGGCGGCCTTCGAGAGCAGGCCGCCCGCCGGCTCGACCAGGTTCGCCTTGAGTTCCAGCCGCTCGCCGTTCGGCACGAACAGCAGCGACAGCAGGAAGCGGCCCGGCGCGTCGAGGCGCTGCGCCCTCGCCTGCAGGTCGAGCCCCTCGCTGGCGGCGCCGAGCTTCGCCCGGCCCTCCGCCGACAGCCGCGCCGGCTGCCCGGCCACCGCCTCGCCCAGCGTCAGCTCGGCCAGCTTGAACCCCTTGATCTCGACCTTGACCGGCAGGTCCGGGAGGAGCCGCCCGTCGGGCTTGGCCTCGGGCGGCGGCGGTCCGGGGATCGGGCGGCGCAGGACGTCGAGATGCCCGATCTCGAGGCTGTCGACCTCCAGCCGTCCCGACAGGAGGGCGAGCCGCCGCCAGACGATGCGGGCCCGGTCGAGCTTCAGCCAGACGCCGTCGCGGTCGCTGATCGCCACGTCCCGGATGGTCGCGTCCGAGGACAGGGCGCCGTCGATGGCGCCGATCGCCACCCGCGACGAGGGCGTCGACAGGGCGCGGGACAGGAGGCCGCCGAGGACGGACTTGTCGCCCTCGTCGGCGCGCGTCGCCGCGAGGGTCCAGGGCAGCAGGGCGAGGCAGACCAGGACGAGCGCCAGGCTCCACCGGCCGGGACGGGCGGTCGGACGCGCGGTGCGCGGCGTGAGTCCGGTTCGGAACACCATTCAGAACGCCTGCCCCAGGCTGAGATACAGGACGGCGGGACGCACGTGTCCGCCCTTGTAGGGATCGAGCGGGAAGGCGACGTCCGCGCGGATCGGCCCGATGCCGGTGTAGTAGCGCAGGCCGATGCCCACGGATTTGCGGATCTTCTCGTCGAAATCCGGCGTCGCCGAGGCGAAGGCGGTGCCCGCGTCGAAGAACGGCACCACGCCGATCGTGTCGGTGACCTTGATGCGCGCCTCGAGCGAGGCCTCCAGCAGGCTGCGGCCGCCGATCGGCAGGTTGAAGGGACCGATCGGCCCGAGGGTCCGGTACGGGTAGCCCCGCACCGAGCCGCCGCCGCCCGCGAAGAACCTGAAATTGTCGGGGATCTCCCCCAGCGGCGCGCCCGAGACCGAGCCGAAGCCGACGCGGCCGGCCAGGATCACGCGGGCCTCGTCGTCGAGGGCGTAGTAGGTGGAGCCCTGCGCCTTGGCCACGACGATGCCGGGCGAGGAGATCGCGCCGGGATAGACCGCCAGCGACGCGATGGCCCGGACGCCCCGGGTCGGGTCGAGGAGGCTGTCGGTGGAATCGTAGGTGACCGAGGCGGGCACGCCGATCAGCCGGTAATTGACCGTGCCGAGGGCGTCCTTCGACCGGCCCGCCTGCGCGTCGAGCCCGATCTGCGCCGAGAACGTGTCCGAGAACCGGTGGCGGATCGCCCCCGAGACGCCCCCGCCATCCACGAGGTAGCTCTGCTGCACCTCTCGGGTGACGAAGGCGTTGGCGAGAAAGTCGTTGCGCGTCCCCCACAGGGCGGGCTGGACGTAGGTCGCCGAGAGGCGGCCGCCGAGGCCGTTCGTGCCGATCCCCGCGAGCTTGCGCTGGTTGGCGAACGGGTCGTTGCCGAGGCCCAGGTAGTAGATGTCGGCGTCCACCCTGAAGGACTCGCCGCCACCGAACAGGTTGCGGTTGGCGTAGTAGGCCCGCACGCCCGGCCCGTCGACGGTGGAGTAGCGCGCCGAGACGCCCACGAGGTTGCGCTCGCGCTCGGTGACCGCGACGAACAGCGGCAGGTTCCCGTCGGCGTCGAGGGTCGTGCCCTCGCGGACTCGCACGCCGCCGATCCCCTCGATCCGCGCCACCGACCGGCGGATCGCCGCCACCGCCTGGGGCGAGTACGGGTCGCCCGGCTCGGCGTAGATGAAGGAGCGGATGGTGGCCGGGTCGATGCCCGGCGCACCGCTGACCGTGACCGGGCCGAGTCCGGCCACCGGGCCCGGCGCCACCGTGAAGGTCACGTCCATCACGTGGGCGGCATCGTCCACCACGGGGTCGCGCGCGATCACCTTGGCGAAGGGATGGCCCTGCGCGCGGAACTGGTCGACGATCTGCGCTTCCCGCGCCAGCACCGTGGCGGAGCGCGCGGGCACATCCTCGTCGATGCGGGTGACCCGCGCGGGCAGCTCGGAGTCCGGGAACGGGTTGCCCGCCGGATCGCGCACGGTGATCCGGCGCAGCTGGTAGAGGGGCCCGAGATCCACCGCGATCCGTACCGGGACGAGGCCGCGGTTGCGCCACGCCTCCGCAGCACCCACCGCCGACGCCGCCTGGCCCGGCACCGGCGCGCCGTCGATCCGGATCGTGACCGTTCCCTGATAGTAGCCGTAGCCCGACAGGACGTCGGCGAGCTTGGCGCGGTCGGTATCGGCCCGGCGCAGCAGGCCCTCGCCGTCGGGTGGCGGCTCCTGCCGCAGGCGATAGAGGGTCGACGTGTCCTGCAGGGCCCGCAGAACGTCGGAATCGTCCGTGCCGGTGATCCGCAGCGTGTACGGAAGCGCCGTGGCGCTCGGTGGCGGCGGCTCCGGCTCGCTGCCGAACAGGCCGAACAGGTCGAAGGCGCGCGCGGGTTGAGTCCCCGCGGCGACCAGCAGGGCCAGGGCCAGGGCGACCAGCCTCGGCGGCGATGCGCGATGCATCACCGGTCGGCCTGGACGATGAGAGGGAGCGGAGACGCGCAAACCGCGCTCTTCAGCTCCGATCGAGGTCAGCCGTGCCGCCTGCCTGTGAGATCATTGCCGCTCCCCCCTTACGCCGTATCACGACGTACCCCACCGCATCTTAAGGCCAGGTGCCTGCGAGGCCAACACCGCCAAGGTCGCGGCCCGGGGACCGCGCCCGGGAACCGGTTCGGCCGCTCGCGATGAGGCTGGTCGACGACGGGCTTCGACGCGCGTGATGCAGGTGGCACAGACCGCGAACCCGGGGCGGCGCGGTGCTCGGACTCCCCTCCCCTCGCGGAGGGCAGGCCCGGTCGCGGAGCGTGTCCGCGCCACGAGCGCTTCAATGCGACAGACAGCCATAAACGCAGAACCCGCCGCGCTGTTAAGCGCGGCGGGTTCTGTGTGTCGGATTTGGTTGCGGGGACAGGATTTGAACCTGTGACCTTCAGGTTATGAGCCTGACGAGCTACCGGGCTGCTCCACCCCGCGCCAAGTCTGTGCGGCTGATCCGGGTCGACGCGGGCTCTGTGTGAGCGTGCGCCGTGTCCGGGGGCCGGATCGGTGTTCGTGGTGAGGGAAGGTGTGTGTATTGCGATGGGCAGGTCTGGCAGCGACCGACTCTCCCGTGTCTTGAGACACAGTACCATAGGCGCTGGCGTGTTTAACGGCCGAGTTCGAGATGGGATCGGGTTCTGGGCACGCCGCTCAGGCCACCAGACCGGCACATCGCAACTTTTTTGGCACTCGGCGGCGCAGGGTGCTGCGACGGCGAGTGTTTCGTTCGGCAAGCAGGCAGCGTCATCGCTGCGGGTCTTCTTGTTTCGTGTGTCTCTGGCTTCGCCAGCCTTTTCGGCTGCCGAACCAGTCCGGACACGGATCACGAGAGCGATCAAGCCAATCGGGCGATTAGTACCGGTCGGCTCAACGCGTCGCCGCGCTTGCACCCCCGGCCTATCGACGTGGTCGTCTTCCACGGCCCTCAAGGGAGGTCTCGTTTTAAGGGGGGTTTCCCGCTTAGATGCCTTCAGCGGTTATCCCGTCCGTACATAGCTATGCTGC
>NZ_JBKFAK010000089.1:0-1162 GCF_053345595.1 Methylobacterium sp. D54C | reverse complement strand
TTTGTACCGAGCCAATTGAGCGACTGTCTTGGCGGTCAAGCGGTTTGCCATGGCGCTCCGTCCCTCAGGATGGCGTTGAGGATGGTGATCAGCTTCCGAGCAGTGGCAATCAGAGCAACGAGCTTGGGCTTGCCGGCCGCGATGAGCCGGTCACGGAAGGTTTTCAGCGCGGCGTTGTGACGGCTGGCCACGAGGGCGCCCATGAACAGTGCCGTGCGGACGGGCGCGCGACCGCCCGCGATAAAGCTCCTGCCACGCCACTGACCGGATTGCCGCGTCCAAGGGGCCAAGCCGACCAACGCGGCGACTTGCTTTCGGTCAAGGCTCCCCAGCTCGGGCAGCTCTGCGATCAAAGTCCGCGCGATCGTCGATCCGATGCCGGGCACAGAGGTCAGAAGGGTCACCTTCCTGCGCCATGCCGGGGACCGGTCTACCGCTGCATCAATCGCGCGGTCGACCACACCCCGCTCCTGCTCCAACGCCTCTATGACGCGCCGGACGCTGTCTCGAATGCAGGATGAAGCTTGGCTCGCTCGCTGCCGCTCAGACGCAATCAGACCAACGATCTGACGGCGTCTCGTGACAAGATCAGCCAACGCCTGAGTCTCGGCATCGGCCCGTGCGCGAACGGGCGGATTGGTGGCCGCCGCGAACCGGGCGATCACCGTGGCGTCTATGCGGTCGGTCTTGGCACGTTGGCCCAGCGCGTGAGCAAAAGCACGGACCTGTGCTGGGTTCACGATCACGGTTGGCAGCCCGCAGGTGGTGAGGGAACGTGCCACCAAGGCTTCCAAACCGCCGGTCGCCTCAAGGACGACGAGCTTCGGCTTCAGGGGCCGGAGGCGTTCGCACAGCTGCTCCACGCCCTCGGTCGTACGATCAACGGCGAAGTTTGCCCCTGCGGGATGAACGTGAATATCGAGGCGGCCACGAGCCACGTCGATCCCGACAACAGGAGCGTCCATCTGATCCCATCCTTGCGCAAGCGGGCTTCGCGTTGAGCGGCCCAAGCGACTGTTCGGGTTCGATGGAACGGCGGGCGAGGACCCTGGCTCACTTGCGGGCTTGGTGGCCCCAGAGGCTAACGGTCTCTCACCCGCCACCGCGCCGAGAAGTATACCCGACGCGGGATGGATCAAGTTACAAGAGGCTACTGCATGGT
>NZ_JBKFAK010000088.1:0-1174 GCF_053345595.1 Methylobacterium sp. D54C | reverse complement strand
GTGGACGCGCACCACCGCTCCGCTCACGGTGACGCGAACCCGCTCGCCGATCAGCCGCCACGGCACCGAATAGGCGTTGCCGTCGACGCTGACCGCGCAGTCTGCCCCGACCCGGCGCACGAGATCGCGCGCGGCGGAGAACGGCGGCACACCCGCCAGGGGCTGCAGCGCCCGGGCCTCGTCCCGGGCGAACCGCGCGCCCGGCGCCTCACCGGTCGTGCCGTGCGCGCGCCGGTCGGCCACATCCCGCGTCCAGGCATCGAGATGCGCCTCCAGGGCGGCAAAGCTCGCGAAGCGGTGGCCGGCCACAGCGTTCCTCTTGACGTAGCCAACGCCGCGCTCGTCCTTGCCCTTCGTGCGCGCCCGGTACGGGGCGCAGGCCCGCACCCGGAAGCCCCAATGCCGGGAGAAGGCATGCAACCGCGGATGCAGGATGACCTCGCGGCTGACCGGGTCATGGTGCAGGACCAGGGCGCGGGCATTGTCGAGCAGCACCTCACGCGGCACGCCGCCGAACGCCTGGAAGGCGCTCTCCAATCCGGCGAACCAGTCCTCCTGCCGCTCGTGGCCGAAGGCGCGCACGTGCAGTCGACGCGAGTAACCGAGCGTCGCAACGAACAGCGAGACCCGAGTTGGCACACCGCCGATCTCGATCCGCCGCTCGCCGAAGTCGATCTGCATCTGCTCGCCTGGCCGCGTCTCGAACCGCACGCTCGCCCGCGCGGCGATCACCAGGTCCCGCCGCAACGGCGCCACAGCCCGTTCCACGGTGCGCAGGCTGACGTGGATGTCCTTCTCGTTGGCGAGGTCCTGGCGCACGACGTCGGCGTTGCCGGCATGCTGCCGGAACCGTTCGGCCAACCAGTCCGTCAAGCCGTCGAGCCGCTTCGATCGTGAGGGCGTTTTAGAGGGACGCCAATCACCCTGACGGAGCCAGTGCTTGACCGTGTTCTTCGAACAGCCAAGCTCGGTCGCGATCCGCTTGGCACCCCAGCCCAGCGCCTTCAGCCGCACCATCGCCGATACGTCGTCCGGCGTCTTCATCTCGGCCCTCCGCGGATCGTCCGTCCGCTCAAGAGCCTGATCTTCGTTCCTGATCATCTCGACCTCCTCGCTCTTCGAGGGGGTCAGGTCCTCATGGCGTCAGGGGGTCAGTTTGCCGTGTCGCCCGACA
>NZ_JBKFAK010000087.1:0-1238 GCF_053345595.1 Methylobacterium sp. D54C | reverse complement strand
CTGGACTTGCTTCAGTTCAGTGGAGAGCGGTTTGGTGGGCGATGCCCCTCTCGAACTCAGTGGGGCTTTTGAAGCCCAGCGCCGAGTGACGGCGGCAGGGATTGTAGAAGCCATCGATGTAACGGGCCAGCGCGATGGTGGCCTCGGCTCGCGTCTGGAACGCGGTGCGCCAGACCAACTCGCTCTTCAGCGTCTTGAAGAACGTTTCGACCATCGCGTTATCATAACAATTTCCTTTGCCGGACATCGAGATTACGATGCCATGTCCTCGTGGTTCCGCCTGATACTCATTCGAACAGTACTGACTGCCGCGGTCGGAATGATGCAATAAACCTAGTCCGGGCTGCCGGACGACGAGGGCACGCCGCAGCGCGGTCAGCGCGAGTTCCTTGTGAAGCCGGTCGCTCGCCGCCCAGCCTACCACCCGTCGGGAGTACAGATCGAGGACCACCGCCAGGTACAGCCAACCCTCCCGCGTCCAGATGTAGGAGATGTCGCTTCCCCACTTGCGATCCGGTCCGGCCGCCGTGAAGTCCTGGTCGAGGTGGTTGGGCGCGACTGGAAAGGCGTGGCTGCTGTCCGTCGTGCGCCGGAAGCGCCGCGGCTGGCGGGCTTTGAGCCCGTTCTCCCGCATCAGCCGGGCCACGCGCCGCCGGCCTGCCGCCAGGGCCTGCTCGCGCAGCTCGTGGGTCATGCGCGGGCTGCCATACGTCTCGTGCGAGAGCGTGAAGGCGGATCGGACATGGGCGAGTAGCACGAGGTCCTCGCGCTGCCGCGTCGAGGCCGGACGGTTCTTCCAGGCGAAATAGCCGCTCGGACTGACATCGAGGACCTTGCACAGGCGCGCGACCGGGAAGTCCTTCTTCGCCGCGTCGACGAGGCGGAACCTCATCGACTTCCCTCCTTGGCGAAAAAAGCCGTGGCCCGCTTCAGGATCTCTCGCTCCTGGCGTAGCACCTCGTTCTCGCGCCGCAGGCGCTTGAGCTCGGCGGCCATGTCCTCCTGCCGATCGGCCGGCGGGTTGTCCATCTCCCGCTCACGCCGGCCGTCGATCCAGTTGCGCAGCGTCGAGAGCCCGACGCCGAGATCGGCGGCGACCTCCCGGCGAGACCGCCCGCTCGTCTGCGCCAATCGCACCGCCTCAGCACGAAACTCAGGGGTAAAGGTTTGCTTCCGGTCTGCCATCGGAACCCTCCTCCTTCAGGAAAAGAGCTCTCCACTTTTGCGGAGCAAGTCCA
>NZ_JBKFAK010000086.1:0-1285 GCF_053345595.1 Methylobacterium sp. D54C | reverse complement strand
CCACCGTCGGCATCGATCTGGCCAAAAGCATCTTTCAGGTTCACGCCGTCGATGCAGTTGGGCACGTCGTCGTGCGCAAGGCCTTGAGGCGGGCGCAGGTCGTGCCGTTCTTCGCCAAGCTGCCGCGATGCCTGGTCGGCATGGAGGCGTGCGGCACAGCGCACCACTGGGCCCGGGAGCTCATGAGCCTCGGCCACGACGTGCGGCTGATGCCGCCGGCTTACGTGAAGCCGTACGTCAAGCGCGGCAAGACCGATGCGAACGATGCCGCAGCCATCTGTGAGGCGGTGACGCGCCCGAGCATGCGCTTCGTGCCCGTGAAGTCGACCGAGCAGCAGGCGGCGCTGGCGCTGCACCGGACGCGCGACCTGCTGGTCAAGCAACGCACGCAGCTGGTGAACATGATCCGCGGCCTGCTCGCTGAGTTTGGGATCGAGATGGCGCGGGGCCTGCGGCACGCGCTCGAACTGGCGGCCCGACTCTCGGCCGGCGACGCGGCCGAGGTGCCGCCGTTAGCCCAGCGCGTGGTGACCGGGTTGGCCGATCAGATCGGTGCCTTGCAGATCCAACTCACCCGACTGGAGAAGGAGTTGCTCGCCTGGCATCGGGACAGCGACCTGTCGCAGCGCCTGGCGACGATCCCGGGTGTCGGCATCGTGTCGGCAACCGCGTTGGCCGCCTCGGTGAGCGAGCCCGGACGCTTCCGCTCCGGTCGGCAGTTCGCGGCCTCGTTGGGCCTGACACCGCTGCAGAACTGCAGTGGCGGCAAGGAGCGCCTGGGCCGGATCTCGCGCATGGGCGACCGCTACCTGCGCCGGCTGCTCGTGGTCGGCATGACCTCTCTGATCCGGCGTGCGAAGACGACACCGACCTCGGTCGACCCGCGGCTGCCGGCGCTGCTGCAGCGTAAGCCGGTGCGCGTGGTGACCGTGGCGGCGGCCAATCGCACGGCGCGGGTCGCCTGGGCGATCATGACCCGCGGCGGCACCTACCGCGCACCGGCGGCCACGGCCGCCTGACAGCACGCAAAGGAGACGTTTCCAGGTTGCGAGGACGATGAGAGTTGATGGCGAACCGGTCAGACCGGGAGCCGGGACACCCCGCCGCCTGTCCAGGGCGTCATAGCCCGCGAAGCAGAGTGGGACCCAGCTCGCGGATACCATCAGGGCCAGCGGTCAACATGAACGACTGCATCGAAAGGCCGGACACAAGACTGCACCCGACCAACGCGTCAGAAGCTCAATTCGCCACTTGCAATGCGGGAGCCATCCACACAGGACAGGCG
>NZ_JBKFAK010000085.1:0-1288 GCF_053345595.1 Methylobacterium sp. D54C | reverse complement strand
GGGCGTGGCCGCGGGCGGCGTCGTCCGGCGGCAGGTCCGGCGGCAGGTCCGGTTCGCCGCCGAGGGGATCGAGCCGCAGCGGCACCAGCGTGGTGAACCAGCCCACCGTCCGGCTCAGGTCGTGGCGCGCCGCCTCGCCGGCCGCATCCGCCAAGCTGTCCGCCAGGGCGTCGGCATCGCGACCGTGGCCCTCGAGCACGACGCGCACGGCTCGTCCGCCGCAGCGGCGCGACACCGCCACCGCGAGCGCCGCGAGCAGGAGTTCGTCGGGGCGCGTGCGGTAGGGCCGGCCGGCCCGGCGCAGGAAGGCGTCGGTGGTGTCGGCGTCGACGCTGTCGGCGATCTCGGTCTGGGCGGATTCGACGTTGGGGGCGTCGGGCCGGGCAGGTTCGAGGCCGCATGCGGGCGGCGCGAGCTGCGCCGTCCAGGCCTCGGCCCAGGCGCGGCGGCGGTCGGCCTCGGCCGGATCCCGGGCCAGGGCGTCGAGGTGCCGGGCCCAGGCGGGGAAGGAGGTCGCGGGCGCCGGCAGGGTCCGTCCCGCGAGGGCCAGGGCGAGATCCGCCACCAGGATGCGCCAGGAGACGGCGTCGACCACGAGGTGGTGGGCGACGAGGAGGAGGCGCTGCCCGCCGTCCGGGGCCGGATCGACCAGGACGGCGCGCAGCACCGGCCCGCGGGCGAGGTCGAGGCTCGTCTGCGCGGCCTCGGCCAGCGCCGCCAGAGCGGCCGCGTCCCGGGCCTCGCGGCGCCACAGCGACCCGGCGGCCGCGACGGCGTCGGCAGCGGTGCAGGTCTGCCGCCAGCCGCCGTCGTCCGCCTGCGCGAAGCGCAGCCGCAGGGCCGGATGGGCGGTGGACAGCGCGGCGAGCGCCTCCGCGACGCGGTCCGCCGCGAGGCGCGCCCGCGGGACGAGCAGCACGGCCATGTTCCAGTGCGCGCGCCGCGGCATCGGCGCGGCCAGGAACCAGCTCTGGATCGGGGTCAGCGGCACCGGGCCGGCCTCGAGGCCCGGATCGGTCGCCGCGTCGCGCGCGGGGAGCGCCGGGCGCGCGCCCTGGCGCTCGGCGTGCGCGGCGAGGGCGGCGAGGCTCTGGTGGGTGAACACGTCGCGGGGGGTGAGCGTCAGGCCGGCCTGACGGGCGCGCGTGACGAGCTGGAGGGCGAGGATGGAATCGCCGCCGCGCTCGAAGAAGGTGTCGGACCGGGCGACGGCGTCGGGGCCGGGCAGGCCGAGCACCGCGGCCCAGAGATCGGCGAGGCGCCGCTCGGTCGCCGTGCGCGGCGGGTC
>NZ_JBKFAK010000084.1:0-1335 GCF_053345595.1 Methylobacterium sp. D54C | reverse complement strand
TCGCTATCGGTCGCTGAGGAGTACTTAGGCTTGGAGGGTGGTCCCCCCATGTTCAGACAGGATTTCACGTGTCCCGCCCTACTCGAGTCCTGTGTATCGTCCGTCCCGTACGGGGCTGTCACCCATCGCGCCGGCCTTTCCAGACCGTTCCGGTAAACTCAACACAGGCACTGGCCTGATCCGCGTTCGCTCGCCACTACTGACGGAGTCTCGTTGATGTCCTTTCCTCCGGGTACTGAGATGTTTCAGTTCCCCGGGTTCGCTTCAAACCCCTATGAATTCAGGATTTGATACCTTCACATGACCAACCGTATTGTTGCTTCTACGGAGCCAGTCCGCGGGTGTCCGCGGAAAGACAGGCCATAGAAACACAATACGGAAGGTCGAAGGTGGGTTTCCCCATTCGGAAATCCCTGGATCAAAGCTCGTTCGCAGCTCCCCAAGGCTTATCGCAGCGTACCACGTCCTTCATCGCCTCTCAGCGCCAAGGCATCCACCGAATGCTCTTAAGGCACTTGATCGCTCTCGTGATCGATGTCCGTTCTTTTGCGACTGGGTCCAGAGGATCCAGCGCAAAAGTCTGACACGGTCACAAAAAGACCAGTGATCAGGTCGTTTCCGACCCGATCACCGTATGCTTGCCGAACATGACCGCCGGGGTTGGCAGCTTTCGCTGCCCCAACGGCCACATTCCCTCTTCACGATGTCACTGATGTCTTCGCCTGACAGCACGTCCAGCCGAACCTGACGGTCCTCGCTGATCATTGCTGCGGCAAACGCATGTTCCAGATAGCGGGCTCGACACCGTCTCATTGAGCGAAGCTGCAGGAGCAGCCTCAAGTCCCAAAAAAGTGGTGGAGCCAGACGGGATCGAACCGACGACCTCATGCTTGCAAAGCACGCGCTCTCCCAGCTGAGCTATGGCCCCAAAGGGTCAAGCCGCAGGCAGAGCCTCCCGTCCATGGTGGGCCTGGGACGACTCGAACGTCCGACCTCACCCTTATCAGGGGTGCGCTCTAACCACCTGAGCTACAGGCCCAGTACGATCGAGCTGTCGCGGGACCAGACCGCAGGCAGACCCGCAGTCGGACCGCTCCGGCGATCGCGCTATCTGGTGAGGAAGAGAAACGAGGGCGGCATCTGTCCCGCCAAGGGGCTCTGACTGAGCCCTGATATCCTAATGACGCCGTCCGAGGAGCGGACCGGAGACCGGTCATCCTGCTGTCAGCATCCTTAGAAAGGAGGTGATCCAGCCGCAGGTTCCCCTACGGCTACCTTGTTACGACTTCACCCCAGTCGCTGACCCTACCGTGGTCGCCTGCCTCCTTGCGGTTG
>NZ_JBKFAK010000083.1:0-1365 GCF_053345595.1 Methylobacterium sp. D54C | reverse complement strand
CTGCGCGTGGCCGAGGTCGCCGCGCTCAGGATCGGCGATATCGACTCGACCCGCATGATCCTGCGGATCGAATGCGGCAAGGCCGGCCGCGACCGCAATGCCATGCTGTCGGCCGATCTCCTGGACCTGCTGCGGCGCTGGTGGAGCGAGGGCCACCGGCAGGGTGTCCTGCAGCGCCAGGGCTGGCTGTTCCCCGGCCAGGACTGGGCACGGCCGATCAGCACACGCCAGCTTCACCGCGTCGTCGTCGAGGCGGCGCGCGCGGCCGGGATCCCCAAGCGGGTCGGTCCCCATACCCTGCGCCACTCCTTCGCCACCCATCTCCTCGAGGTCGGCGTCGACATCCGCGTCATCCAGGTCCTGCTGGGGCACAGCCGGCTCGACACCACCGCCCTCTACGCCAAGGTCGCAACCCGGACGGTGCGGGCCGTGACCAGCCCCCTCGACAGGCTCGCCCTGTTCCATAGACAGGGGGCAGCGCCGGATTGAGACGATGCCCGCCGCGATCGAGTTGGCCGACGTCTTCCGCGCCGCCAGTCCGGCCTATCGCGCCGAGCAGGCCGGGCATCTGAGCCTGGATACGCTGAAGGTGATGGCGGCGATCGAGCGCTGCCGCACCGCCAGCCTCGGCGGCCATGTCGAGGGCTGCGACGCATGCGGCCACCTGCGCGTCGCCTACAACTCCTGTCGCAACCGGCATTGCCCCCGGTGCCAGGGCGCGGCCGCCCGCGGCTGGCTCGCCGCGCGCGAGGCCGACCTCCTGCCGGTCGGCTACTTCCACGTCGTCTTCACCCTGCCGGCCGAGATCGCCGCCATCGCCTTCCACAACAAGGCCGCCGTCTACGACCTGCTGTTCCGGGCGGCGAGCACCACCATGATGCGGATCGCCGCCGACCCAAGGCACCTCGGGGCCCGCATCGGGCTGACCGCCGTGCTCCACACCTGGGGCTCGGCCATGACCCACCATCCCCATGTCCACATGATCGTCCCCGGCGGCGGCCTCTCCCCGGACGGGACCCGCTGGATCGCCGCGCGCCCCGGCTTCCTCCTGCCGGTGCGGGTGCTGGGCCTGCTGTTCCGCCGCCTGTTCCTCGAAGGGCTCACCGCGCTCCACGCGGCCGGGGCGCTCGCCTTCTTCGGCCCCCTGGCCCCACTCTCGGATCCCAGGGCCTTCGCCCGCGCGCTCGCCCCGGTGCGCCGGAAGCGCTGGGTGGTCTACGCCAAGCCGCCCTTTGCCGGACCGAAGGCCGTGCTCGCCTATCTGGCGCGCTACACCCACCGCGTCGCCATCTCCAGCCGCCGCATCCTCACCTTCGACGGGGCGAGCGTCAGCTTCCGCGTCAAGGACTACCGGCGCGACGAGGC
>NZ_JBKFAK010000082.1:0-1391 GCF_053345595.1 Methylobacterium sp. D54C | reverse complement strand
GGCTTATGGGATGGCCCGCCCCTCACTGAACCGTCGTGGCATTCTTCTGCCACGGACACGTGGAGGGATCTGGAATGGCAAAGAGCTCGATCGCCGTGCTGGGTATCGACCTCGGCAAGAACAGCTGCAGCCTTGTCGGTTTCGATGCGGCTGGAGTTGTCGTCCTGCGCCGCCGCGCGCGGCGTGAGACGGTCGTCGGACTGACGGCCAAGCTACCGGCTTGTGAGGTCGCGATGGAGGCCTGCTGCGGCGCCCATCATCTCGGCCAGTTGCTCGTAGCGCAGGGACACACCGTCCGTCTGATGTCGCCGGAGTATGTTCGACCCTACGTCAAAGCGCAGAAGAACGACGATCGTGATGCCGAGGCGATCGCAGAGGCAGCCACACGCCCGACCATGCGCTTCGTGCCCCTGAAGGAACAGGAGCAGCTCGATATGCAGAGCCTGCACCGGGTCCGGTCGCGGCTGGTCGGAATGCGCACCATGCTCATGAACCAACTCCGCGCGATCCTGCTGGAGCGTGGTCTCACCTTCCCGCAGGGCCGGCGCAAGTTCGAGATGGCAATCGGAGCACTGATGCGGAACCCTGAGGCGCAGATCGGACCACGCATCCGGTCCCTCGTCGAAGAGGTCCGCGACGAGTGGACGGACCTCGATCGCCGCATAGCGGCGCTCGATCGCGAGTTCGTCGAGCATGCTCGTGCCGACGAGGCGGCGCGCCGCCTGGTGTCGATCCCGGGCATCGGAACGATGACTGCCACGGCTCTGCGTGCTGCCGTCGATGACGGCAGCACCTTCACGCGTGCCCGCGATCTCGCGGCTTGGCTCGGCCTCGTACCACGCCAGCACACGACGGGCGGCAAGCCGAAGCTGCTCGGCATCAGCAAGCGGGGGAACTCCTACCTGCGCGGGCTCTTCATCCACGGGGCGAGAGCGGCGCTACCCTCGATGGCCAAGGCTGAGGACGCGACCGGCCAATGGCTGCGGGGCCTGCTGGCGCGAGCGCACTACAACGCCGTAGTCGTCGCGCTCGCCGCCAAGCTCGCTCGAATCGCCTGGGCAACGCTGCGGAAGGGCGTTAGCTTCGAGCGGCAGCCGGAGCCGGCTCACGCCTGAAACATCGCAAACGTCGACCCTGGCCGGACTACGAGAGGCCGGCGCGGGTCCATGAGGTCTGCGGGAGGACAGTGAAGATGGCCTGACGGTCGAGCGACGTTCCGGAAGCCTGGCAAAAAAAGCGGCTCTTCGAGGCCGACGTGCTTATGAGGCCCGGGACGTGCGGCTCTCCATCTTGGCGGCGGCCACTGCGCCGACATGCCGGATACGTTTGTGCAGACCGGACACAGGCACCTTCACCGACCACCTTGCGGACGGGGCGGGCCATACGTTTTT
>NZ_JBKFAK010000080.1:0-1465 GCF_053345595.1 Methylobacterium sp. D54C | reverse complement strand
GGGCGTGGCCGCGGGCGGCGTCGTCCGGCGGCAGGTCCGGCGGCAGGTCCGGTTCGCCGCCGAGGGGATCGAGCCGCAGCGGCACCAGCGTGGTGAACCAGCCCACCGTCCGGCTCAGGTCGTGGCGGGGCAGGGTCGGGCCGTCCTGCGCGTCGGAGAGGGGCTCGGGGAAGGGTTCTGAGAGGGGTTCGGCGAGCGCGTCGGCCAGGGCGTCGGCATCGCGACCGTGGCGCTCGAGGGTCACGCCCACTGCCGTCCCGTCGCCGCGCCGCGCCAGCGCGATCGACAGGGCGGTGAGCAGGATCTCGTCGGGACGGGCGCTGTAGGGCCGACCGGCCCGGCGCAGGAAGGCGTCGGTCGCGTCGGCGTCGAGGCTGTCGGCGATCTCGGTCTGGGCGGATTCGACGTTGGGGGCGTCGGGCCGGACCGGCCGCAACGCGGCATCGGGGCACGGCCCCCCGGCCTGCCAGCCGGCCAGCCAGGATTCGCGGCGCCCGGCATGTCCGGGGTGCCGGGCCAGGACGTCGAGGCTGCGGGCCCAGCCCGGGAAGCTCGTCGGCGGGGGCGCGAGCGGCCGCCCGGCGAGCGCCGCCGCGAGGTCCTGGATCAATATGCGCCACGACATGGCGTCGACCACGAGGTGGTGGGCGACGAGGAGGAGCCGCTCGATCCCGTCCGCCGGCAGGGTGACGTGCACGGCCCGCCAGACTGGCCCTTCGGCGAGGTCGAGGCTCGTCTGGGCTTGCGCGGCGAGGGCCGCGAAGGCCGGCGCACCGTCCGCCGCGCGCCGCCACAGCGGGGGCTCCTGCCCCGGTGCCCGGCAGGTCTGGGTCCAGGCCCCGTGCGCGTCCCGCGCGAAGCGCAGGCGCAGCGCGGGATGGGCGGCCTCGACGGCCGCGAGGGCCTCAGCGAGGCGGCCCGGGTCGAGGGGTGCCCGGGGCGCGAGCACGATCGCCTGGTTCCAGTGCTGCCGGTTCGGGACGGGGCCGTCGAGGAACCGGCGCTGGATCGGGGTGAGGGGAACCGGACCGGCCTCGCGCGCCGGGTCGACCTGGGGGGCTGGCGCGGCCGCGTTGTCCGGGGCCGCGTCGAGATGCGCCGCCAGGGCGGCGAGGCGCGGATGGGTGAAGACGTCCCGCGGGGTCAGCGCGAGGCCGCTCTCCCGGGCGCGGGCGACGAGCTGGAGGGCGAGGATCGAGTCGCCGCCGCGCTCGAAGAAGCTGTCCCGGCGCGACAGGCGTCGGGCGTCGAGGCCGAGCACGCCGGCCCAGAGGGCGGCGAGGCGCGTCTCGGTCTGGCCGCGCGGCGGATCGAAGCCGGCGGTCCCGCCCACGGCGTCCGCGCCCGCCCAGTCGGGTTCGGGGAGCCGTCCTGGGTCGAGCTTCCCGTTGGCGGAGACCGGCAGGGCGGGCAGGGCGAGGATGCGGGCGGGGCGCAGCGCGTCGGGCAGCGTGTCGGCCAGGGC
>NZ_JBKFAK010000008.1:0-254570 GCF_053345595.1 Methylobacterium sp. D54C | reverse complement strand
ACGCGTAGGGACGCCCCGACCCCGCCACCACCGCCATCAGCGCCCGCGCCGCGCCCCAGCGCAAGCCCGCCAGCGAGTGCACGTGGATCAGGACCGGCGCCAGCTGCCCGACGAACTCCGCGAGCTCCGCCGCGTCGCGCGGCAGGTACAGGCTGTCGAGGTTGGGCAGGTACAGGAACTCGGGGCCGCGATACGAGACGTGGACCTCGAGGTTGCGGGTCCGGTCGATCTGCAGCAGCACCACGCTCAGGCCCTCGGCCCGGGCCTGCGCGACCATGTCGTCGATGTGCCGCTGGATGCCCCCGCCCCAGCTGTGCGTCACGTACAGCAGCGCCCGGCCGGCGAAGTGCCGGGCGAGCCGCGCCCGGTCGAGCCGCGCCCGCCCGCGCCGGCCGGGATCGGCCTGGACGAACTGCCCGACCCGGGCCGGGTAGTCGGGATGCTTGGCGAGCAGCGCCGCCTGGCCCTGGTCGTACTCGCCGCCCGCGTCGAGCCCGAACGAGATCTGGCCGGCATGGTGGACGAACACGTCCTCGGCGAGCAGGTTGACGAAGCCGGCCTTGATGGCGCGCAGGCACCAGTCGTTCTCCTCGCCGTAGCCCTTGCCGAAGGCCTCGGCGTCGAGGTCGCCGACGGCGTCGAGGGCGGCGGCGGTCATGTACATGCAGAAGCCGACGCCGGTGGGCACGGGCACGGCGCGGCCGCGATTGACCTGCGCGGCCACGCGGTCGAGGTCGGGCCGGGCGATCTCCAGCGGCATGGTGTTGTTGGCGTTGAAGCGCGGGTAGGAGCAGATCGTGGCGTTGTTGGACAGCGGCGTGACGCTGCCCACGGGCAGCCCCGCGCCCATCCCTGCCCCAGCCCCTGCTTCCGTGCCGGACCCGGCCTGAGGGTCTGTCTGAGGTTCGGCGTGGGCGACGAGGCGGTCGAGCCAGTCGCCGAAGACTTCAGCGTCGGAGTTGAGCAGGACGACGGCGCGGCCCTGGCGCAGGCCGAGGGCGCGGTTGACCGAGCGGACGAAGCCGAGGTTGCGCTCGTTCTCGACGAGGTGGAACAGGCCGCGGCCGGCGAGGGCGGCGAGGTCCGCAGTGAGCTGCGGGTCGGGGGAGCGGTCGTTGACGGCGAGCAGGGTGAAGGGCGTGGCCTGGGGCGCCGACAGGCAGGCGTGGAGGGCGCGCAGGGTCTCGCCGCGGCCCTTGTAGACGGGGACGATAACGACGACGCGGGCCTGCGCGATGGGCAGGGCCCGGGGCAGGCGGTCCCATTCGTCGGCGGCCGGGGCCTCCATGGGCGGGTAGGTGCCGAGATCCTCGGGGCAGCCCATCAGCCCGGCGGCCCGGCCGGTGCGCACGTAGTGCAGGAACGGCGACTCCCCGGGACCCAGCAGGTGCCCGTAGGTCTCCCGGTAGAACGCGATCGAGAAGGCCTTGCTCGGGTCCCGGCCCTCGTGCTGCCCGTAGGCGACGAAGTGGGCGAGCGGGGCGTCGGCGGCGTCGGGGTTGCGCTTGGCGTAGAAGGCGGCGTCGAAGAACGGTGCGACCGTCCGGGCCTCGTCGGCCAGCGCCGCCTCCCGCGAATCCGGCGTGCCGTAGCGGGGGTGGAAGGCACCGGCCGCGATGTCGGTCCCGTGCATCAGCGCCGTGGCGAGGCGGTGGACGAGGGGCGCGAGGCCCGTCTCGCGCATCCCGGGATGCGCGTCGGCGTAGGCCTGCCCGTCGAAGTCGGGCCTGGGGTTGCGGCCCGCGCGCCAGCCGGTGTCGCAGTAGTCGCGCACCGCGTCCTCCGCCTCGGACAGGCCGTAGCGCGCCCGGTAGAAGCCGTAGTCGAAATGCCCCGCCACCAGCCGCGCCTGCAGGTCCAGGAACGCGTCCCGCTCGAGGGTCTCCTGCCCGATCGCCCCCAGCCAGCCCGTGTCCTCGACCGGCGCCCGCGCCGGCCGCAGCCCGCAGACCCGCAGCAGCGCCGCCAGCGTCGAGCGCCCCGGGCCGGGATCGCGCAGCTCCCGCCAGCCCGCCTCGGCGAAGTGCAGGAACGGCTCGCGCCCGCCCACGTCCGGATAGGTCGCCCGGTACCACGCCGCGTCCACCGCCGGCAGGTTCAGCCGGTGCGGCCCCGCGAACGGCTCGGCCCCCGTCAGCCGGGTCTCGGCGACGTAGCGGAAGAACGGGTCGTCCGCGACCGCCCGGCTGCCGGCCCGCGCCTGCACGTAGCCGGCCGGGTCGAAGTCCGGCCGCGGGCCGATCCGCGCCCGCCAGCCCTCCGCCACGTAGTGGCGCAGCAGCGCCGCGTCCGAGGCATCGGCCAGCGCCTCGGCCTGCGGTCCGGGCAGGCGCTGCCGGTAATGGGCGGCGTCGAAGTAGGGGGCGAGCGTCTCGATCCGCAGCGCGAGCGCGGCCTCCGGGTCGGGGCGGGCCGGTCCGCCGTGGAGGACGTAGTGGACCAGCGGGTTCCGGGTGGCGAAGGTGATCCCGCGGCTGAGGCAGTAGGCCAGGGTGTCGAAGTGCGGCGCCGGCTCGCGGCCCTCGCGCCAGCCGGAGGCCATGTAGTGGTCGACCGGGTCGACGCCGGCGGCGGCGAGGTCGGGGTTGCCGGCGAGATAGTAGGCGCCGTCGACGAGGCGGCGGGCGAGGCGGTGGGCCTCGGCCGTGTCGGGCTTCGGCAGGGCGGCCGCCTCCCCCGCCCCGCCGGCCCCGCCACGTCCGGCGCGGCGGCGCGCGAGGGCGTGCAGGAGCGGGTTGATGCCGGCGCGGGCGAGGTGGGGATGGGCGGCGAGGTAGGCGGCGGAGTCGAAGTCGGGGCGCGGGTCGCGGCCCGCGCGCCAGCCGTGGACGAGGTAGTCGCGCACCGGGTCGGCCGCGATCCCGTACCAGCTCGCGTAGAACGCCGTGTCAAAGTGCGGAGCCAGGGCGGCGATCAGGCGCGCCTCGAGATCCGCGCCGGTCGCCGCGCCCGCCCAGCGTCGGTGCAGCGCCGCCGGCGTGGCCAGCGGGTCGCGCAGCCGGCCGAGGCGGCGTCGCATCCGCGTCAGGGCCGAGATCCGGCCGGTCCCGTCGGAGTCGCGGCGCATCTCAGGACTCTGCGGAGGGGCGTTCGCCGCGGGCCGTCACGGGGCGCGGGATCCATCGGCCGCCCGCCGGGCGGGCGCCGTCGAGGCGCGGGGCTCTGATCGGGTCATGGGCGGCAGCTGGCGGGCAGCGTCGGAGGCGCGAGGCGGCGCGGGAGCGATCGTCCTGTCGGACACAAGTCGCACTAGCGGAACCGGCCGAATCCGTAAACCGCGGGGCGCCGCCGGCATCCGCGCCGCGGGCCATGCCGCGGGTCATGCCGCGGACCGGCGGAGGGCCTTGCTGCCGACCGTATTTCGATATATCTGAAAATTCGTCATATCGAAATCGAGTCGTCTCCATGCATCCCTATGTCTCGGACGGCCTGCACGCCGATCCCTTCGACGCCTTCCGCGTCCGCGCCCATCGCGGGCCGATGGGCGGCGACCCCCGCGGACGGCACGGGCCCCACGGCCACCCGGGTCGCGGTCCCGGCGACCGCCGGATGTTCGGCCGCGGCGGCCGCGGCGACCTCGCGCGCTTCTTCGCCCACGGCGACCTGCGCCTCGTCATCCTCCACCTGATCGCCGAGAAGCCGCGCCACGGCTACGAGATCATCAAGGCGATCGAGGAGCGGGTCGGCGGCGCCTACAGCCCGAGCCCCGGGACCGTCTACCCGACGCTGACCCTCCTGGAGGAACTCGGCCACGTCACGGTGACCCCCGGGGAGGGCACCAAGCGGCTGCACGCGATCACGCCCGAGGGGCAGGCCTTCCTGGACGGCAACCGCCCGACCCTCGAGGCGATCCTCGCCCGGATGGCCGAGGCCGAGGCCGCCCGGGGCGACGGTCCCCCGCCCTCGGTCGTGCGCGCCAAGGAGGGGCTGAAGCTCGCCCTGCAGATGCGGCTCGCCCGCGGTCCGCTCAGCGCCGAGCAGGCCGCCGCCATCACGGCGGCCCTGGAGGCGGCGACCGCCGCGGTGGAGCGGGCGTGACGGGCCGTCCCGCGCCCGTCACCGGACCCGTCACCGGACCCGTCACCGGACCCGTCACCGGGACGCGGCTCGGCAGCCTCGTCCTCGGGATCACCCTGTTCCGGCCGCGGCCGGACCAGGTGGCGCGCGTCCGGGCCCTGGCCTCGGCCGGCGACGCCGCGGTGATCGCCTTCGACAATGGCGGCCTCCCGGCCGGGACGGCCGACCAGCTCGCCCGGGCCGGCGTGACCCTGCTGTCGGCGGGCACGAATCTCGGCATCGCCGAGGCGCTCAACCGGATCGCGGCGGCCGCCCGCGCCGCGGGGGGCGGGACCCTCCTCCTCCTCGACCAGGACGCCGAGCCGCCCGCGGATCTCGCCGCCGCGCTGCTGGCGGCGCGGGACCGGCTGCGGGAGGCCGGGATCCCGGCGGCGGTGGTGGGCCCGGTGCCCGCGCCGGCACCGGGCCACAAGGCGCCGGCCTACCCGCCCCGTCCCGGCGCGCCGGCACGCGACGGCCTCGCCCCGGTGCAGTTCCTGGCGACCTCGGGCTCGCTCCTCGACCTCGACGCCTTCGCGCGGGTCGGGCCGTTCCGCGGCGACTTCTTCATCGACGGGGTCGAGCTCGAATGGTGCTTCCGTGCCTGGAGCCTCGGCTACGGCTGCTACCGAGCCGACGCCGTCGCGATCCCGCACCGCGTCGGCGGCGGGACGATCCGGGCCTTCGGGATCACGATGCCGCGCCAGCCCCTGTTCCGCATGGCGACCTACCTGCGCAACGCGATCTACGCGTGGCGGCTGCCGCACGTGCCGCCGCGCTGGAAACTCGCCCAGGCCGCCTACCTGCCGCTCCAGGCCGGGCTGTACTGGGCGGATTCGGGCTTCCGGCCCGCCGTGCTGCTCAGGCTCCTCGCGGCCGCGCGCGACGGCGCCCTCGGGCGCCTCGGGCCGCCCCGGGACCTGCCCCGGGACCTGCCGTGACCGACCGCCCTGCCCTCGACGTCGTGATCGTCAACTGGAACGGCGGCGGCCTGCTGCGCGCCTGCCTCGCGAGCCTCGCGGCCGCGCGGGACGCCTCGGCCGTGCAGGTCACCGTGGTGGACAACGCCTCGACGGACGGCTCCACCGAGACCCTGCCCGCCCTGCCCCGCCCGCTCCGGCTGATCCAGAACACCGCGAATCTCGGCTTCGGCCGGGCCTGCGACCAGGGCGCCGCCGCCGGCGACGCCCCCGCGATCCTGTTCCTGAACCCGGACACGCAGGTCGCGCCCGACGCGCTCGGCGTGGCCCTGGCCGCCCTGGCGGCCGACCCGCGGACCGGGATCGTGGGCGCGCGGCTCGTCGACCCGGACGGGCGGACCGCGCGCTCCTGCGCCCGGGCGCCCTCGGCGCTGGGCCTCCTCGGCCGCGCCCTGGCGCTCGACCGCCTCGGCCTCGTGCGGCCGCACTTCCTGCTGGAGTGGGACCACGCGGAGGACCGCGCCGTCGACCAGGTGATGGGCGCCTTCCTGATGATCCGCCGCGACCTGTTCCGGAGCCTCGGCGGGTTCGACCCGCGCTTCTTCGTCTACTGGGAGGATGCCGACCTCTGCGAACGGGCCCGGGCGGCGGGCTTCGCGGTGCGGCACGTGGCCGGGGCGGTCGCCCGCCATGTCGGCCAGGGCACGACCCGGCAGGTGCGGGCGCGGCGGCTGTTCTACTTCCTGCGCAGCCAGATCCTCTACGCCGGCAAGCACCACGGCGCCGCGACGGCCCTCGGCCTGGCGGCGGCGAGCTTCGGCGCGCAGGTGCCCCTGCGTCTCGCCCTGGCCCTCGCCCGCCGCTCCCCCCGGGAGGCCGCGGAGGTCCTGCGGGCGGCGGGCCTCCTGGCCGCGGCGCTGCCGGGGCTCGTGCCGGACCTCCTGCGGGCCGCGCGCGCGCGGCCCGCCGCTTGAGCGGGCCGACGATGCCGTGCCCTGTCCGCGCGCCCGCCGCGCAGGGGCCGGCCGCCCGCGCGACCCGGACGGGGCCGTGAGCCTGCCGATCACCGGGGGCGGCCGGTTCTGGGCCCTTGCCTTCCTGGGCCTCGGCTTCCCGGCCTGCCTCGCGCTGGCCTGGATCGGTCTCACCGGCGAGTCCCCGTCCGCCCTCGCCGTCTGCGGCCGGCTCGCCGGCATCGCGGCGTTCCTGGGCCTGGGGCTCGCCGCCCTGGCCCTGGCGACCCGGGGCCGGGCCGCGCTGTTCGCGCTGCTGTGCTTCCCGGCCTCGCTCGCGGCCGCCCCGGGACCGGACGGGCCCGTCCTGGCGCTGGCGGCGCTCGCGGCCGCGCTGCTCAGCCCCCGGCCGATGACGGGCCGGCACGGATCGGCGCGCCGCGCCGGCGCGGCGCTGGCGATCGCCCTGGTGGTGCTGGCGCGGCCGGCCTGCGCGCCCCTCGTGGGGATGCTGCTGGTGCCGTTCCCGCCCCCGGGGCGACGCGTCCGCGCCTGGCGGGAGCGGCTGCCGCTCGCCGCGCTCGCCCTGCTGCCGGCGCTCCTGCCGGCGCTCCTGCCGGCCGCGAGCCCCGGGCTTCCGCCCCCCGGCGCGGCGGGGGGCGGATTGGTGTCCCTGCCCGTCCCGCTGCCCGGTTTCCTCACCGGGGTCTGGGCCGCCGCGCTGCTGGTGCCGCCCGTCGCGCTGCGGCGCGGCCCCCTGCCCCCGCGCGCGGAGCGGCTGTGGCTCTCGGGCTGCGCGCTCCTCGGCCTCTGGCTGGCGGTGCTGCCGCAGGCCCTCGCCTCGGCGGGCGGCCTCGGCGGGTTGCAGGCCCGGGACCTGCTGCCGCTGGCGCCGATGCTGATCCTGGCCTTCGCCCGGGGGCGGATCGGCACCGCGGCGGCCCTGCGCTGGCCGGCCCTGCTCCCGGTGCTGGCCGCCGCCCTCGACGCGGCGGTGCTGCCGATGATCGCGCTGCGGGCGTAGCGGGCGCTCAGTCCCGTTCCAGGAACTCCAGGAGCGCCCGGTTGAAGGCCTCGGGCCGGGTGACGCTGTGGGCGTGGCCGCCCTCCGGGGCGAGGGCGAGCCGGGCCTTGGGCAGCGCCGCCGCCAGCCGCTCGGACCGGGTGTAGGGCACCAGCACGTCGTCCCGGGCGGCCATGACCAGGGTCTCGTGGCCGATCGCCCCGAGATGGTCCGCGATGGTGAAGCGCTCCAGGGCGGCGATGCGGGTCAGCACGGTCTCGGCGCCGGGGAAATGCGCCAGGGCCTGCGCCGCGTCGGCTTCGACCCGCTCGGCCTGCGCGGAGAGCCAGGGGGCCGGGTACAGGAAGATCGCCTGGGCCCGCACGTAGGCCTCCGGCCCGCCCCCGGCCAGGATCGCCCGGCGGGCCGCGAAGCAGCGGCGCGTGGCCGGGTCCATCGCGTCCCAGCCGTTGATCACGACGAGGCGCCCGACCCGCCCGGGGGCGTCCAGCGCCATCTGGAGGGCGATCAGGCCGCCGAGCGCGTGGCCGACCACGTCGGCCCGGTCGATCCCGGCCGCGTCCAGCACCCCGAGCGCGTCCCGCGCCATGGCGGGGACGTCGTGGTCCGGCGCGAGCCGGCCGGGCGAGCGCCCGGTGCCGCGGTGGTCGTAGGTGACGACCCGGAACCGCGCGGTCAGGGCCGCCATCTGCGGCGCGAAGTAGCTCGCCGCGCCGCCGAGGCCCGGCGAGAGCAGCACCGGCCGCCCGCCCGCCGGGCCGGCCACCGCGTGGGGGAGCGGGCCCATCAGCGGCCGATATGGGCGATCGCGGCGATCTCCACGCGGGCCTCGGGCTTCACGAGGCCGCACTGGATGCAGTAGCGCGCGGGCTTCTCGCCCGGGAAATACTCGGCGTAGACGGCGTTGATCGCGGCGTAGTCGGCCCAGTCCGCCAGGAAGACGTGGTTGAAGGTGACGTCGTCCATGGTGCCGCCCGCGGCCTCGACCACGCCCCGGACGGTCTCCAGCACGTGGCGGGTCTGGGCCGCCGCGTCGCCGACATGGACCACGTTGGCCTCCGCATCGAGTGGCAGCGTGCCCGAGACGTACAGGATCCCGTCGGCCAGGGTGCCCGGCACGTAGGGGGCCAGCGGCTTGCCGGTCCCCGGCGGTATCACGACCTGCTTGGGCATTCCCCTGCGCCTCCCGCGCGCGACCTGTCGGCCGGGCCGGGCAGGCCGCGCGGGAGGCCGCGTCGCGGCGGTCTTCGCGCACCCTGCCGGTCACCGGCCGGGCGCGCGATGCACTTATCCGGCCAGATCGCCGCCGGATGTACCGCCATATGTATCGATCCCGGCGTGTGAGGACGCCCCGAGGGCGGCCTCGAAGGCGGCGACGTCCGAGACCCAGCCGAAGAAGGTCTCGATGTTGGCGAGCGCCGCGTGCTGCAGGCTCTCCGGCCCCGCCTGGTGCGTGGCGTCGGCCAGCACGATCCCGAAATACTCCCGGTGGAACCCGTCCCGCAGCGTCGACTCGACGCAGACGTTGGTGGCGATGCCGGTGAAGACCAGCGTGGTCACGCCCCGGGACCGCAGGGTGCTGTCGAGGGGCGTGTTGTAGAAGCCGCTGTAGCGCGGCTTGCCCATCACGATGTCGCCGGGCTCCGGCCTCAGGGCGTCCACCAGCGCGTAGTCCCAGGATCCCTTGGCGAGCAGCTGCGCGTTCGCTTCAGGATTCCGCCGCATCGTCTTGAGGGCGTTGGATTTGTGCCAGTTCGGCGAGCCCGGGCCACCGGCCTCGACATAGGCCGGGTCCCAGCCGTTCTGGAACCACAGGACCGGGATGCCGGCGGATCGCGCCGCCGCCACAGCCCGGGCGATCCGGGCGATCACCGGGCCGGTGCCCGAGACGTCGAAGCCGGCCCGGTCGAGGTAGCCGCCCGGGCTCGCGTAGGCGTTCTGGACGTCCACCACGATGAGGACCGTGGTCGCGGGATCGAGGGCGATCGGCTCCGGGCGGGCCGGCAGGACGACGCCGCCGTGCCGGCCCTGGGCGTCGCGGAATCCGGCTGGCTGGTCCATCGGGCGCTCCATCAGGCGACCTCGGGCAGTGCCGCCGCCGTCACGTGCCGGCGCGACCGCATCAGGGGCTGGATCCGGGTCCCGAAATCGTCGAGGCCCTTGAGGAAATCGTCGAAGACGAGCAGCACGCCCTCGACGCCGTCGATGGTCATGACGGCGTCGAGCATCGCGGCCACGCTGGCGTAGCTGCCCACCAGGGTGCCCATGTTGAGGTTCACCGCCGAGGTCGGGTCGGCGAGCTGGCGCACGTTGGTGTCGCTGCCGGACTTGGTGTCGGCCGCGCCCTGGACGCCGAGCCACGCGATCGCCTCGGCATCCGCGCCCGCCTTGTAGTGCGCCCAGGTCGCCATCGCGGCGTCGTCGGTCTCGTCGGCGATGATCATGAACAGGGCGAAGGCGGTCACCCGCCGCCCGGTCCGCGCGCTGGCCTCGGCGAGCGTCTCCACCACGGGCGCGAAGGCGGTCGGCGTGTTGAGCCCCTTGCCCAGACAGAAATTGTAGTCGGCGTACTGGGCCGTGAAGGCCAGTCCGGCGCCGCTCTGACCGGCGCAGATGATCTTCACCGGCGCCTGCGGCCGGGGGCTCAGCCGGCAATCGTTCATCTGGAAATACGTGCCCTTGCGGTCGCTGGCGCCCGTCTCCCACAGGTCGCGCAGGATCTGGGCGTACTCGGCCAGGTAGTCGTAGCGCCTGGCAAAATACTCATCCCCGGGCCACAGGCCCATCTGGTCGTATTCCGGCTTCTGCCAGCCGGTGACGAGGTTCAGGCCGAAGCGCCCGTCGGAGATCGAGTCGATGGTCGCGGCCATGCGGGCCACGATGGCGGGCGGCAGGCACAGGGTCGCCGCGGTGGCGAACAGCCGGATCCGGGTGGTGACGGCGGCGAGCCCCGCCATCAGGGTGAAGGATTCGAGGTTGTGGTCCCAGAACTCGGTCTTGCCGCCGAAGCCGCGGAGCTTGATCATCGACAGGGCGAAGTCGAGCCCGTAGCCCTCCGCCTTCAGGGTGATCGCCTTGTTGAGCGCGAAGCTCGGGCGGTACTGCGGGGCGTTCTCCGACAGCAGCCAGCCGTTGTTGCCGATGGGGATGAACACCCCGACACTCATCGCCGGTGCCGGACGGGCATCGGCGCTGTCGTCCGCGTGGCTCTGCATCGTCGTCCCGCGCTCCGCCCGGTCGGTTCCCCGCCGGAACCGAGTCGACAAGCGGAGGCTCGCAAAACCGCCGCGGAGGGTCAAACCCGCGGCGCCCGTCGGGCGCGAAAATGCCTATCTTTCCAGCGACTTGCACAACCAGGGCGCGATGCCTGCCCAACCCATGCGCGCTTCCCGTCCGGCCGCGCCTTCCCGCCGGTCCGCGCTTCCGCGCGGCGCGATGATCGGTCACGATGCGGTGACGGTGCGGCGATCACTGTCGGCAGGGTCACAAACATTGTCGTGGGCGTGGCGAAGACCATCTTCCCGTGACGATGACGGATCTCGGTCCGACCCTGCCGGACCTTGCCGGACCTTGCCGGACCTTGCCGGACCTTGCCGGACCTTGCCGGAGTGACAGCGATGCGCGCGTGGCCCGCCCTGCTCCTCGTCCTCGGCCTCGCGGGGCCGGTGGCGGCCGACGAGGCGGGGCGCGCGGCGGCCCGGGCGGTCATCGCCAAGCAGGAGCAGGCGCTCGGCCGCGACGACGCGCAGACCGCCTACGAGCAGGCCGCGCCGGGGATCCGGGAGCTGTTCCCGAATGCCGACCTGTTCATCGGCATGGTCCGGAACCAGTACCGTCCGGTCTACCGCCACCGCAGCTTCGTGTTCGGCGAGGCGCGGGACACGGACGCGGCGGGCGTGGTCCAGTCGGTGGCGATCCAGGACGAGTACGGTGACGACTGGACGGCCGAGTACAGCCTCGCCCGCGACGCGGACGGGCAGTGGCGCATCACCGGCTGCCGCCTCACCAAGGCGCCCGGCACGCGCGCCTGAGGACGCGCGCAGGAGAGCGCGCAGGAGAGCGCGCGCCCGAGGGGCGCCCGCCGCCGGCACGGCGGGCGCGGAGGCCGAGCTCAGGGCCGGAACGTCCCGAGCTTCTCGAGCATCTGCAGGGTGACGTCGGCGCAGGCCTTGGTCGTGTCGTCGTCGGCGCACTTCACGTCGACCCGCGCGTCGCCGCGCTCCAGCACGATGTGGGCGGCCCGCGACGGCGGAGGTGGGGGCGGAGGCGGCGGGGGGCCGTCCGGGCCGGGACCGCGGCGCGGGTCGCCGGGGGGCGGGGGTGGCGCGCCGGCCTCGGGGCCGGGCCTCGGGCCGCCGGGCGGCGGCGGGGCCTGCGCGAAGGCGACGGTGCCGGACAGCAGTGCCGCGACGCCCGCGAGGGCGATGATTCGGGTCATGTCGGCTCTCTCCGAGACGGGATCCGCCCCGGCGGCTCAGGGCCGCGGGGCGGTCCGGCTCTAGGACGCGGCCGGGCAACCGGCCCTGAACCGGCCCGTTCAGCCCCGGTTAAACCGCCGGCCCCGCCCCGTGCGCGCCCGGCAGCCAGAGCGGCGGCGCTCGGCTTTCGACAGGTCCGCCGGCATCGTGTAGAGGGGGCGCCTTCCCTCGGAGGACCCCGTGCTCCACGTCTCGACTCGCGGCGCGGCCGCGCCGCTCTCGTTCTCGGACGCGCTCCTGGCGGGCCTCGCCCGCGACGGCGGGCTCTACGTGCCGCAGACCTGGCCGCAGATCGGCCGTTCGGAGATCGCCGACCTGGCGGGCCGGCCCTACGCGGAGGCCGCCAAAAGGGTGCTGCGCCCGCTGATCGACGGCGACGTCGCCGGGCCGGACCTCGACCGGATGATCGACGCGGCCTATGCGACGTTCCGCCACCCGGCGGTCTGCCCGCTGACCCAGCTCGACGACAACCTGTTCCTGCTGGAGCTCTTCCACGGGCCGACGCTCGCCTTCAAGGACGTGGCGATGCAGCTGCTCGGGCGGCTGATGGACCACGTCCTGGCCGAGCGCGGCGCCCGCGCCACCATCGTGGGCGCGACCTCGGGCGACACGGGCTCGGCCGCCGTGGAGGCCTTCGGCGGCCTCGACCGGGTCGACGTGTTCATCCTCTACCCGCACGGGCGGGTCTCGGAGGTGCAGCGGCGGCAGATGACCTCGGTGCCGGCGCAGAACGTCCACGCGCTGGCCGTCGACGGCACCTTCGACGATTGCCAGAACCTCGTCAAAGCCCTGTTCCAGCACGCCGATTTCGCCGACGCGGTGCGGCTGTCGGGCGTCAACTCGATCAACTGGGCCCGGGTCGCGGCGCAGGCGGTCTACTACTTCACCAGCGCCGTGGCGCTGGGCTCCCCCCACCGCCCGGTCTCCTTCGCGGTGCCGACCGGCAATTTCGGCGACGTGCTCGCCGGCTGGGTCGCCAAGCAGATGGGTCTGCCGGTCGAGCGGCTGATGATCGGCACCAACGCCAACGACATCCTGGTGCGGACCCTGGAGCACGGCGCCTACGAGCTGCGCGGCGTGGTCCCCACCACCTCGCCCTCCATGGACATCCAGATCTCGTCGAACTTCGAGCGGCTGCTGTTCGAGGCGCTGGGGCGCGACGCCGCGTCCCTGTCGCGGCTGATGGCCGGTCTGAAGCAGTCCGGCGGGTTCTCGCTGAGCCCCGAGGTGCTGGCGACGGTGCGGTCAGAGTTCGACGCCGTGGCGGTGCCGGAGCCCGACGTCATGGCGGAGATCGCCCTGACCCAGGCCGCCACCGGCGTGGTGCTCGATCCCCACAGCGCCATCGGCGTCCGGGCCGGGCGGCGGCTCCTGGAGCGGGACCCGGCGACCCCCGTGGTGGCGCTCGCCACCGCGCATCCCGCGAAGTTCCCGGACGCGGTCGCCCGGGCGACCGGCGGCCTGCGCCCCGCCCTGCCCCCGCACCTCGCCGACCTGATGGACCGGCCCGAGCGCCTGACCCGGGTCGCCAACGACCAGGCCGCCCTGGAGGCGCTCATCCGCGAGCGCGCCCGCATCACGAGGGGTGCGTGAGCCCGGCGCGCGTCACGCGACGCGCCCCCTCTCCCGTGCGGGAGCGGGGACCCGCGCCGCATCCGGCCCCCTCCGCGACGAGCCGTCGATGAACCAGCATTTCTCCACCCACGCCGCCTCGCCGTCCCTGCGCACCACGCGGCTTCCAAACGGCGTCACGGTGGTGACCGAGCCGATGCCCGGGGTCGCCACCGCGAGCCTCGGCGTCTGGGTCGGCGCCGGCTCGCGCAACGAGCGGGCCGACGAGGCGGGCCTGTCCCACCTCATCGAGCACATGGCGTTCAAGGGCACCCGCACCCGGTCGGCGCAGAAGATCGCGGAAGAGATCGAGAATGTCGGCGGCGAGATCAACGCCGCCACCTCCACGGAGGGCACCAGCTACACCGCCCGGGTGCTCGGCGAGGATGCCGGCCTCGCCCTCGACGTGATCGGCGACATCCTCACCGACTCGGTGTTCGACGCGGGCGAGCTCGCCCGGGAGAAAGGCGTCATCCTGCAGGAATACGCCGCCGTCGAGGACACGCCGGACGACGTGGTCTACGACGCCTTCACGGAGGCGGCCTTCCCGGACCAGCCGGTCGGCCGGCCGATCCTCGGGCGGCCCGAGACGATCCGGAGCTTCGACGAGGCCGGGATCCGCGCCTATCTCGACCGGGAATACACGCCCGACCGCATCGTCGTGGCGGGCGCCGGGGCCGTGACCCACGAGGCGATCGTGGCGGCGGCCGAGCGCCATTTCGGCGCCCTCCCCGCCAAGTCCGCCCCCACGGCGGTGCCGGGCGTTTACGGCGGCGGCGAGCGGCGGATGCCGCGCAAGCTCGAGCAGGCCAACGTGGTGATCGGCCTGCCGGGCCTCTCCTTCCGGGACGACCGCTACTACGCGCTCCACATGTTCGCGCAGGTGCTGGGCGGCGGCCTGACCTCGCGGCTCTGGCAGGAGGTGCGCGAGACCCGCGGCCTCGCCTACGAGATCCAGGCCTTCCACTGGCCCTTCTC
This sequence comes from Methylobacterium sp. D54C, assembly GCF_053345595.1. Taxonomy (NCBI): domain Bacteria; kingdom Pseudomonadati; phylum Pseudomonadota; class Alphaproteobacteria; order Hyphomicrobiales; family Methylobacteriaceae; genus Methylobacterium; species Methylobacterium sp. D54C. Next base: position 240,550 of record NZ_JBKFAK010000008.1, on the reverse strand, counting down.
CGATTGCGGCCTGTTCGGAATCGGCGCCGGCACCGCCGGAGCGGACCTGCCCGAGCTCGTCGACGTGACCCTGGCGGCCACCGCCCGGGCGGCCCGCGACCTCGACGCCACCGAGATCGCCCGCGCCAAGGCGCAGCTGAAGGTCTCGCTGCTCTCGGCCCTGGAGACGCCGGGCGGGCGCATCGAGCGCAACGCCCGCCAGATCCTGGCCTGGGGCCGGGTGATTCCCGCCGGGGAGGTGATCGACAAGGTCGATGCCGTCACGGTCGAGGACGTCCGCGCCGCGGCGGCCGCGATGCTGCAGGGCACGCCGACGCTGGCGGCGATCGGCCCGATCCGCAAGCTGCCCGCCCTCGACAGGATCGCGGGCGCGCTCCGGGGGGCGTAGGGCAGCTTCGGTCGGTCGCCGCGCCACCGTCTTTGCGAGCGGAGACCCCCCGCAACGGCCGGCCCCCGCCCCGCCCAACTTGATTTGGCCGCAAAGGGGCGCGATCCGCGGGCGGTGGACCGGCCCCGGGGCGACCTTGCCCCAGGTCAGGTCCGCGCCTATCGATCGAGGCCGCCCGGGCGGCCGATGCCGAAGCTCGCACGGCCGGAAGTCAAGACACCCTTGCGCATCCTCGCCCTCCTCCTGACCCTGGTCGGCGGTCTCGTCGGTGCCCTCGCGCTCACGCTCGCCGCGAGCGCGCCCGCCCAGGCCGTGGAGGCGGTCCGCGTCACCCTCGACGCGCCGGTGATCGACCTGACCACCGCGATCGAGCGCTACCGCTCCGACGGCGACCTGATCCAGATCTCCACGGCGCCCGGCAAGGACGGCATCGTCCGGCGCATCGTCGTGAAGGCGCGCGACGCCGGCGCCCGGCCCGACTGGATCGTGTTCGCGCTCACCAACGACACCGACGAGCAGATCGACCGCATCCTGGTCGCCCCGCATTTCCGGCTGGTCGATTCCGGGGTGATCTGGCCCGATCTCGGCGGCTCGCGCATCGCCGCCATCACGGCGAGCCAGGGCATCCGGCCCGAGCGGGACGAGAACCCGGAGGCCGACCAGTTCACCATCACGCTCGATCCCGGCGCCACCGTCACTTACGTGGCCGAGCTGCGCGGCTCCAACGTCCCCCAGCTGCGCCTCTGGGACCAGGACGCCTACCGCCGCAAGACCGCCGGCCTGACCCTCTACAAGGGCATCATCATCGGGATCAGCGGCCTGCTGGCCCTGTTCCTGACCATCGTGTTCGTGGTCAAGGGCGCGATCATCTTCCCGGCCGCCGCCGCGCTCGCGTGGTCGGTGCTGGCCTATGCCTGCATCGATTTCGGCTTCCTGCAGCGGGTGTTCCCGGTCACCGAGCTCGCCGAGCGGGTCTACCGGGCCTCCGCGGAGGCGGTGCTCGGGGCGACGCTGCTGGTCTTCCTGTTCGCCTATCTCAACCTCGCCCGCTGGCACGTGCGCTACAGCCACGTGGCGTTCTTCTGGCTCGCCTTCCTGGCGGGCCTCGTCGGGCTCGCGGTGTTCGACCCGCCGGTGGCGGCGGGTGTGGCGCGGATCTCGATCGCCGCGGTGGCCGGGATCGGCCTGCTGCTGATCGTCTACCTCGCAGCCCATAACGGCTATGACCGGGCGATCCTGCTGGTGCCGACCTGGCTCCTGCTCGTCGTCTGGGTGACGGCGGCGGGCTTCGCGGTCACCGGCCAGATCGGCAGCGACCTCGTGCAGCCGGCCCTGATCGGCGGCCTCGTGCTGATCGTGATGCTGATCGGCTTCACGGTGCTCCAGCACGCCTTCGCGGGCGGCGGCCTCAGCCACACCCTGGTCTCCGACACGGAGCGGCGGGCGCTGGCGCTGACCGGCGCCGGCGACGTGGTGTTCGACTGGGACGTGCCCGCCGACCGGGTCTTCGTCGGCCCTGAGATCGAGGGCCAGCTCGGCCTCGCCCGCGGCACCCTGGAGGGGCCGGCCACCAACTGGCTGGGCGCGCTCCACCCCTTCGACGTGGAGCGCTACTCGGCGGCCCTCGACACGGTGATCGAGGAGCGGCGCGGCCGCATCGTCCACGATTTCCGCCTGCGCTCGGAGGCCGGCACGTTCTTCTGGTACCGGCTGAAGGCGCGGCCGGTGATCGGCGCCGACGGCGAGGTGATCCGGGTGGTCGGCACCATCGCGGACGTCACCGAGATCAAGACCGCCGAGGAGCGCCTGCTCCACGACGCCGTGCACGACAGCCTCACCGGCCTGCCGAACCGCGAATTGTTCGGCGACCGCCTCGACGCGGCTCTGGCCTTCGCCGGCCAGGACCAGCGCCTCAAGCCCACCGTGATCGTCCTCGACGTCGACCGGTTCAAGGGCATCAACGACGCGATCGGCCTGTCGGCGGGCGACTCGATCCTGCTGACCCTGTCGCGCCGCCTCGGCCGCCTGCTGCGCCCGCAGGACACGCTGGCCCGGGTCGCCGGCGACGAGTTCGCGGTGATCCTCCTCTCCGAGCGCGACCCGGACCGGATCCTGGCCTTCGCCGAGATGATCCGCCGGGCGATCGCCACGCCGATCACCTACGCCGACCGCGAGATCTTCCTGACCGTCTCGATCGGCCTCGCCCTCTACGAGGCCGGCGCCAACCTGAAGCGCGACGAGGTGTTCAAGAGCGCCGAGATCGCCATGATCCAGGCCAAGCGCAACGGCGGCGACCGGATCGAGGTGTTCCGCGCCCACATGCGCACCGACCGCTCGGACCGGCTGATGCTGGAGAGCGACCTGCGCAAGGCGATCGAGCGCAACGAGATGCGGGTGCTGTTCCTGCCGGTGGTGCGGCTCGAGGACCGCACCGTGGCGGGGTTCGAGACCGTGCTGCGCTGGGACCACCCGAAGCTCGGGCGCATCCCCGCCTCGACCTTTCTGCCGCTCGCCGAGGAGAGCGGCTTCGTGGTCAATCTCGGCATCTTCGCCCTGGAGCGCACGGCTCTCGAACTCGCGGCGTGGCAGCGCTCCCTGGAGGTCGAGCCGCCGATCTTCGCGGCCTGCAACCTGTCCTCGCGCCAGCTCCTGCGCCACGACCTCCTGCACGACGTGAAGACCGTGCTGGCCCGCTCCGGGGCCCTGCCCGGCTCGCTCAAGCTGGAGTTCAGCGAGAGCCTCGTGATGGAGAACCCGGAATACGCCGCCCAGATGCTGGCGCGGATCCACGACCTCGGCGCCGGCCTGTGCCTATCGGATTTCGGCACCGGCTACTCGGCCCTCTCCTATCTCCAGCGCTTCCCGTTCGACACGATCAAGGTCGACGCGACCTTCGTGCGCCAGATCGGCACCGGGCAGACCGCGATCCTGCGCTCCATCGTGCGCATGGCGAGCGAGCTGAACCTCGCCATCGTGGCGGAGGGCTGCGAGTCCGAGGCCGACGCCCAGGCGCTCGCCGGTCTCGGCTGCGAGTACGCCCTCGGCCCGGCCTTCGGCGAGCCGATGACCATGCTGCAGGCCCGCCAGATCGTCGGGGCCGCCCCGGAAGCGGCCTGAGGGCTGCTCCCGGGACCCGATCCGGCGAAAGTCGCGGATCGGTTTAAGTTCGCCTTAACCATGTCCGATCAAGCTCCTGTTGATAGGCGGGCCCTCCAGCGCCCGCGATGGGGATGGGTCGGATGGCCGAGGCGGCACGGCGTTACCAGCAGGCGGGCGGCTCGGACCTTGTGCGCCGCCTGATGGCCCGGCCGGTCCGGCTGGAGCAGCAGGTCCGGACCCGGATGCCCCTCCGCGACCCGCGCCGCGTCGACGCGTTCGCCGACGCCTATGCCGACGAGGCCGCGGACGACGCGGAGGCGCTGGCCGAGGCCGACACGATCGTCCGCCTCGAGACCGAGTTGCAGGTGATGAAGGCGGTGCTCCGGGCCCAGCGGCAGGAGGTCGAGTCGCTGCGGGCGCAGCGTCAGCTCCTGACCGAATCGGCCCCGACCGACGATGTCCGCGCGACCCGCGAGCGCTGGGCGGCCCTGGTCGACTCGCTCCTGATCCGCGCCCGCTGATCCGTCACCAGGGCATGCGGGGGAGAGCCATGGGGGCGCGCTGCTCGCTCGTCGTCAACGGTCGGTCGGTCCGCGTCTCGACCGGCGACACGCCGCTGGAGGCGGCGCTGGCCGAGGGCATGATCGCGCCGCTGCAGGCGCAGTCCGGCAACCTGCTCGCCGGCCAGGGGATCGCTCAGGGGATCGCTCAGGGGATCGCTCAGGGGATCGCTCAGGGCAGCGCGGCGCCGTCCGGCCGCCGGCACCCGGCCCGGCGGGCCCGGGCCGAGGCCCTGCGCCCGGCCCTGCCCGGCGCCCCGATCCAGGGCCAGGAGGAGGCGCCGCCGCCGCCGGTCGCCGTCCGCAAGGGCACGGTCACGGAGATCCGCCGACTCAGTCCCGGCATCCTCGAGATCGTCGCGACCCTGACCCGGCGCCCGACCGGCGAGCCCGGCCACCAGGCACTGGTGACCTTCGCGGGTCTGCCGACGCGGACGCTGTCCCCGACCCTGCGGCTCGACGGCACGACCGAGATCAACGACGTGGTGTTCCACGTCGCCCGCGACCCCGAGGGCGATCCCCTCGACGGGCTCCGCCTCGACCAGCCGGTGCGTCTCAAGGGCCCCGTCGGCCGGGGGCAGTACCGCCCCGGGGGCGGCCGGCTCGTGCTGGTGGCGGCCGGCGCCGGCTTCGGCGCGATCTGGGCGATCGCCCGGGCGGCCCGCTACGTCGAGCCCGCCCGCGAGATGGCCCTGGCCGTCGGCGCCCGCGACGCCCTGGACCTCTACATGCGCGAGAGCCTGGACTGGCTGCGCCGCACCGGCGTCGGCCGGATCGTGCTCTGCGCCGATCGCGGCCGCCAGCGGCCGCCGGACGTGCGCTCCGGCCCGCTCAGCGCCCACCTGCCGAGCCTGCGCGCCACCGACGTGGTCCACGTGGCGGGCGACCACTCGACGGTCGGCGCCGTGCAGGTGCTCGCTGCCGCAGTGGGCGCCCGCTGCTACCCGATCGTGATCGACTGACCGGCGTCGCCTCGACGCGGCGGCGCCCGGCTGCTACCGGCGCCGGAGCGGCCGCACGGGGCCGATCCTGAGCCCGATCCGAGCCCCGATGATCCGCGTCCTCTGCCTCGGCTACAGCGTCACGGAGCTGCCGGGCTACGTCGAGCGGGCCAACGCCCTGGCCGAGGCCGAGGGGCGCCTGGTCACCTTCCTCCGCAGCGGCTGGGGCGGCCATTCCCTGCCCTCCATTGTCGCCCTGATCGACGAGATCCTCGACGCGCTCCCCTGCGACCGCGTCCTCCTCGAGCTGTTCACCGGCAACGTCCGCTACTTCGACGGCGCGACGATGCGGGCCTATCTCGACGACATCCTCGCGGCGACCGCCCGGCGGGACCTGCCCGTCGCCTTCCTCAACCTCCACCAGGGCGGCGTCGACTACGCGGCCGAGCCCGTCGCCGGCCTGCTGGCGGAGTATCGCGCCCTCTACGGGATCCCCTATCTCGACATCGCCGCCCCGGTGGCGGCCGCGGGCGCGGGCGACATCACCTACCTGCTGAAGGACGCGACCCACGTCACGCCGGCGGGCGCCGACCTCTACGGCACCCTGGTCTACAGCTTCCTGCGCGCGCCGCCGCCGGGGCGGGCCTATATCGACCGGTTCCGGACCCTGCCGGGCCGGTTCGAGGCCCTGCCGCTGCGCGCCCTCCCCGGCCTGACCTGCGGGTTCGCCCTGCGCCGCAACGGCATCCCGCTGGACTTCCTGGAGATCCCGGAGGGCACGCGCGTCGCCGTTCCCCTGGGGCGCCCCCGCGACGTGATCGGGCTCCTCGTGACCTACGGGCCGCGGGCGGGCACGCTGACGGTCGAGGATCCGGCGACCGGGCGCGCGCGGACCCTCGTCGCCTACGACGCGTTCTCCTACTACACGCGCGCGATGTTCCGCAGCGTGACCCTCCCGGCGGCGCGCGCGCTGACGATCGCGCAGTCGGCGGAGCGCCCGGACATCGCCCTGCGCAAGGGCGCGCCGGATCCGGGCCCGCGGGTCGGGCGCGTGTCGCACGTCGTCTGCCGGCGCAGACTGGGCCTCGCCCCGCGCGCCGCGCGCCAGCTTCACCGGCTGCGGCGCGGCCTGCGCCGCGTCGGATTGCGGCTCGGGCTCGTCCGAGGCGCCTGACCCCGGCCCCGGTCAGGCATAGTCATGCAGGCACGAGCGTTTGAATAACGCACCTTTATGGCATTCGATCTATCGATCTCTGTAATTATCAATTCAGTCTCTGTATCGGTTCGTGTACTCGTGCGCGCGAAGAGTGATGTGATCGATCGTGGCTTCCTGTTCGTGGCGTGTGATAAGCTGTGCCGGTGACGCCGGCGGAGATCGAACGGAATGCGGATCCTGCGCGATGCGAACCTGCATGTGAAAATGTCCGCGCCGCTCTTGTTCATGGTGATCGTGTGCGCCGCCTCTGCCGCGTACTCGCTCAGAGAACTCAGAGCGATCGAGGAGAGAAATAGATTTTTGGTGGATTACTATTTCGCGAGGCTCGAGATCTTCTCACGTGTCCGCGAAAAATTCGTCGATGCGGCGCTCATGAACCGCAACCTCATCATCGGCGCGCCGAAAGGCGACATCCCCCTCTTCCGCAAGCGCTACGACGCCTCCGTCAAGGCCGTGGCCGACGGCATCGAGACGCTGGAACAGGGCTCGCGGCGCGCGGAGATCGCGGCGCTGCAGCGCCAGATCGGCACGGTCGCCCGGGACTATTTCGACCTGCTCGACCGCTCCAACTACCTCGCGCTCCGGAATGACCGGCCGGCGGCGATCCAGGTCGGCGTGGTTGCCAGCCGCGAGGTCCGGGCGCAGTTCGACCGGGCGGCCCAGGCGTACGAGGCGGCGGCGGCGGCCCGCCTCGGCGAGGCGAAGATCGCCACGCAGCAGGGGGCCGAGCAGGCCCGGTCGGTCCTGATCGGCGCCACGGTGGCGGGCCTGCTCGTCGCCCTGGGACTCTCCGCGGCCATCGTCGTGGTCGGTGTCACGCGGCCGCTCCACCGCCTCGTCGCCGCGCTGCGGCGCGTGGCGCAGGGCGACGGCGCGGCCACGATCGCGGAGGCGCGGCGCGGCGACGAGATCGGAGCGGTGGGCCGGGCGGTCGAGGCGATCCGGAGCTTGATCATCCGCAACGCCGAGGCGGAAGCCGAGGGCCGGCGGCGCGCGGACGCCGCCGCGGCCGCGGCCCGCAAGGAGGCCACGATGGGCCTCGCCCGGACCTTCGAGGCGGCGGTGGCCAGGATCGTGGACCGGGTCTCGACCGCCGCGGGCGAACTCGAGGGCACCGCCCACCAGATGATTGTGACCGCCCAGGAGACGGCCAGCCAGTCCGGCGCGGTGGCGCTGGCGGCCGAGGCGGCGGCGGTCAACATCGGCGCGGTGGCGGCCGCGACCGAGCGGCTCGGCAGCGCCATCCAGGCGATCGGCCGTCAGGCGGGCGGCTCGTCCGAACTCGCCCAGCAGGCGGTCGGCGAGGCCGACCAGACCGCCGGGCTCGTGGCCGAGCTGCGGCAGGCGGCCTCCGAGATCGGCGAGGTGGTGCGGCTGATCGCGTCCATCGCCGAGCAGACCAACCTGCTGGCCCTCAACGCCACCATCGAGGCGGCGCGGGCCGGCGAGGCCGGCCGCGGCTTCGCGATCGTGGCGGGTGAGGTGAAGGCCCTGGCCGAGAAGACCGCGCGGGCGACCGACGGGATCGCCGCGCAGATCGGCCGGATCCAGGGCGTGACCGGATCCGCGGTCGGCGCCATCGGCGCGATCATCGACCGGATCCGCGAGATCAACGGGGTGGCGATCGCGATCGCCGCGGCCGTGGAGGAGCAGGGCGCCGCGACCCGGGAGATCGTGCGCACCGTCGCTCAGGCGACGCGGGGCGCCGCGGAGGTCACCGGCACCATCGCCGGGGTGGCCGAGGCCTCCGATCGGACGGGGGTCGCGGCCGACCACGTGCTCACGGCCGCCACCGCCCTGTCCCGTCAGTCCGAGGGGCTCTCGGCGGAGGTCGGGCGGTTCCTGGCCGACGTGCGCGCGGCCTGAGGGCGGCGCAGGCCCGCTCCCGCGCGGGAGCGGGCCGGTGGCGACTCAGCCCAGGCGGACCCGCCAGATCTCCTCGGCGTACTCGCGCATGGCGCGATCGGAGGAGAACCACGCCATGCGGGCGGTGTTGCGGATCGCCTTCGCCCACCAGCCGCGGGGATCGCGCCACGCGGCGTCGATCGACCGCTGCACCCGCCAGTAATCGTCGAAATCGGCGGTGAGCAGGTACTGGTCGCGCCGGCGCAGGTCGTCGGTGAGCGGCCGGAACCGGCCCGGCTCCTCCGGCGAGAACCGTCCCGAGGCGATCATGTCGAGGGCGGCGGCCAGCCGCGGCGAGGCCTGGATCGCCCGGGCCGCGTAGTCCGGCTCGGCCTGCCGGGCGCGGACGCCGTCGGCCTCCAGGCCGAAGATGAAGATGTTGTCCGCCCCGACATGGTCGCGGATCTCGATGTTGGCGCCGTCGAGGGTCCCCACCGTGAGCGCGCCGTTGAGGGCGAACTTCATGTTGCCGGTGCCCGAGGCCTCCATGCCGGCGGTGGAGATCTGCTCGGACAGGTCGGCGGCCGGGATGATCGATTCGGCGAGGCTCACCGAGTAGTTCGGCAGGAACACCACCTTCAGCCGGTCCGCGACCTCGGGATCGTCGTTCACCGCCTTGGCGACGTCGCAGGCGAGCTTGATGATCAGCTTGGCCTGGACGTAGCTCGGCGCCGCCTTGCCGGCGAAGATCTTCACCCGGGGCGTCCAGTCCCGGTGCGGCTCGGCCTTGATTGCCTGGTAGAGCGCCACGGTCTCGACCACGTTGAGGAGCTGGCGCTTGTACTCGTGGATGCGCTTGACCTGGATGTCGAACAAAGCGGCCGGATCGACGTCGATGCCGGTGCGCTCGGCGATGATCGCCGCCAGGGCCTCCTTGCGCTCCCGGCGCACGGCCGCGTAGCGCGCCACGAAGGCCGGGTCCTCGGCATGGGCCTCGAGGCCCCGGAGCAGCTCGGGATTGTCCAGCACGCCGGCGCCCACCGTCTCCACGGCGAGCCGGGTGAGGCCGGGATTGGCGTTGTGGAACCAGCGGCGGAAGGTGATGCCGTTGGTCTTGTTGACGATCTTGTCCGGATCCAGCGCGTGCAGGTCGGAGAAGACCGTCGAGCGCATCAGGTCCGTGTGCAGGGCCGAGACGCCGTTGACCCGGCGCGCGCCGTGGAAGGCGAGGTGCCCCATCCGCACCCGCCGCCCGTGCGACTCGTCGATCAGCGAGATCGACGCGAGGTAGGCCGCGGCATCCGCCGATCCCTGGCGGCCGTGCTTGGCCTGCTCCTCCAAGTGCATCCAGTTGATCAGGTAGATGATCTGCATGTGGCGCGGCAGCAGCCGCTCCATCAGCTCCACCGGCCAGGTCTCCAGGGCCTCGGGCAGGAGGGTGTGGTTCGTGTAGTGCAGCGTGTGCGTGGTGACGTGCCACGCATCCTCCCAGGAGAGGCCGTAGACGTCGAGGAGGACGCGCATCAGCTCCGGCACCGCGATGGCCGGGTGCGTGTCGTTGAGCTGGATCGCCGCGTGGTCCGGCAGGGACCGGACGTCGCCGCGCTCGGCCACGTGGCGGGCCACGAGATCCTGGATCGAGGCCGCGGTGAAGAAGTATTCCTGGCGCAGGCGCAGCTCCTGGCCCTCGGCCGAGGAATCGCTCGGGTAGAGCACTCGCGAGATCGCCTCGGCGCGCATCCGCGCCGCGACTGCGCCGACATGGTCGCCGCCGTTGAAGCGGGCGAGGTCGACGGGCTCGCCGGCCTCGGCCTTCCACAGGCGCAGGCCGTTGACGTGGCGGCCGCGCCAGCCGACCACCGGCACGTCGTGGGCCACCGCCCGCACGGTCTCGGCCGGCTGCCAGTGGCGCCGGATCACCCCCTCCTCCGGCGAGGACAGCGTGACGGTGCCGCCGAACCCGATCGCGTAGGTCGCCTCGGGCCGGACGAATTCCCAGGGGTTGCCCTCGGCCAGCCAGGTCTCCGGCGCCTCGCGCTGCCAGCCGTCCTCGAAGGACTGCCGGAACAGGCCGTGGTCGTAGCGGATGCCGTAGCCCATGGCCGGGATGCCGATGCTGGCCATGCTCTCCATGAAGCAGGCGGCGAGCCGCCCGAGGCCGCCATTGCCCAGGGCCGCGTCGGGCTCGGCGTCCTGCACGGCGTCGAGATCGATCCCGAGCTCCCGGAGCGCGCCGCGGGTCGTCTCGGTGAGGCCGAGATTGTTCAGCGCGTCCGACATCAGCCGGCCGATCAGGAATTCCAGCGACAGGTAGTAGACGCGCTTGTTCGGCACGCTCCGCTCGGAGGTCAGCGCGGCGGCCACGATCCGCTCGCGCAGGGCCAGCGCCGTCGCGGCGAACCAGTCGCGCGGGCGGGCGGTCTCGGGCGTGCGGCCGAGCGTGAAGGTGAGCTTGGCGCGGATCGCCTCGCGCAGGTCCACCACCGCGTCGCCGCTCCCGGACAGAGCCGGGGCGGTCCAGGCGGCCGGGGCGGGCGCCTCGGTTGCGCGCTCGTCGCGCGAGACATCTTGTGGCACAGGCCGGGTCAGAACATCGTTCAACACGTGCGGGTCCCCCAAAGTCGTCGCCCCGGATTCTAGCGCCGGGGGTATCGTGGGCGGATTATCTCTTTTGATGGATTGCCGCCGCATGAACGGACGGGCGATCCGTGCCCCGAAGCGTCCGACGATGCGGTCGGCTTCCGGCGAAGTCGTGGCAGCGCCGCTCCGGCGGAGCGCACGGGCACGGCGGAAGAGATATGGCAGGGCGGCGTGACATTCCAGGCACAGCCGCGCGGCGTCGCCCTGCGTGAGGGGCATGCGCACAGGTTTTGGGGGGCGCAGCCATTCCCTGGGCGACGCCGCGTCGGGGCGTTTCGCGCGCGGCGCGCGCTCTGAGCGCATCCATCGCCGGTCGCCAGCGCGCGGGTCAGCGGTTAAGCGTGGGCCGCCGATGCGAGGGGCGCAGCATGACCGACACCGTCTGGTGGAAGCGCGGGACCGTCTACCAAGTCTATCCGCGCTCCTTTCAGGACACGAACGGCGACGGGGTCGGCGACCTGCCGGGCATCACGGCGCGGCTGGACTACCTCGCATGGCTAGGGGTCGACGCCGTGTGGATCTCGCCGGTCTACCCCTCGCCCATGGCCGATTTCGGCTACGACGTGGCCGATTACTGCGGGATCGACCCGCTGTTCGGCACGCTGGCCGATTTCGACGCCCTCGTGGCGGAGGCACATCGGCGTCGGCTGAAGGTGATCCTCGACTTCGTGCCGAACCACTCCTCGATCGCGCATCCCTGGTTCTCCGAGAGCCGGTCGTCGCGCGCGAGCCCGAAGCGGGACTGGTACATCTGGCGCGACCCGGCGCCCGGCGGCGGCCCGCCCAACAACTGGCTGTCGAATTTCGGCGGCCCGGCCTGGACGCTGGATGAGACCACAGGCCAGTACTACTACCACGCCTTCCTGGCGGAGCAGCCGGACCTGAACTGGCGCAACCCCGCGGTGCGGGCGGCCATGCACGACGTGCTCCGCTTCTGGCTGGAGCGCGGAGTCGACGGGTTCCGGGTCGACGTGATCTGGCACCTGATGAAGGATGCGGGATTCCGCGACAACCCGGCCAATCCCGACTACGCGCCGGGCTCGCCCGAGATCAACCGCTTCACCCAGGTCTACTCCGCCGACCGGCCCGAGATCTTCGACGTGATCGCCGGGATGCGGGCGGTGCTGCGCCAGTACGGCGAGCGCGTGCTGATCGGCGAGATCTACCTGCCGGTGGAGCGGCTGGTCGCCTATTACGGCCCGGACCTGACCGGGGCCGACCTGCCGTTCAATTTCCAGCTGATCCAGACCCCGTGGCGGGCCGACGCGGTGGCCGACCTCGTGGCGCAGTACGAGGCGGCCCTGCCCGAGGGCGGCTGGCCGAACTGGGTGCTGGGCAACCACGACCAGCCGCGCATCGCCGCGCGGGTCGGGCCGGCGCAGGCCCGCATCGCCGCGATGCTGCTGCTGACCCTTCGGGGCACGCCGACCCTCTACTACGGCGACGAGATCGGCCTCGGCCACGTGCCGATCCCGCCCGACCGCGCCCGGGATCCCTGGGAGCACAACGAGCCCGGGCACGGCCGCGACCCGGAGCGCACGCCGATGCAGTGGGACGACAGTCCCCAGGCCGGCTTCTCCACGGCCGAACCCTGGCTGCCGCTGGCGGCGGATTGGGCCGCCTGCAACGTCGAGAGCCAGCGCTCGGATCCGGGCTCGATGCTCACCCTGCACCGGCGGCTGCTCGCCCTGCGCCGCGACCACGCGGCGCTCGCCGTGGGCGGCTACCGCGAGGTGCCGCTCGGGATCGCCGAGGTGTTCGCCTACGAGCGCTTCGCCGACGGGGACGTCCTGCGCGTGCTCCTGAATTTCGGCGCGGCGTCGCAGGACCTGCCGCTCCCCGAGGGGGCCTGGACCGTGCTGCTCTCGACCCGTCCGGGGCGCGCGGGCGAGCCGGCCGGCCTCACCCTCGCGCTGGAGCCCGCCGAGGGGGTGATTCTGCGCCGCGCCGGGTGACGCGAGGCCGCCCCGGCTCCGGCACCCCTCAGGCCGGGGACCGAATCAGGGGCTCGGCGGGCACCGCCGATCGGGCGAAGACGGACATGCGGGACCCGTCCGGTTACGCCGGGCGCCGTCGTTCCGGGCCGAAGATCTGTATCCAGAGGCCGAAATCCGCCGTGGCGGCGCGATTTCTCGCTGCGATGCCACATAGGTAAGTGACGCTTAATCACCACGGTGGCCTATTTTGTGCGTCGCAACGGAACCGTCGCGGCGAAGGAGCATTGGCCGTGGTTGAGATCGTGACAGCCGTGCCTGCCCGGTCGACTGCCAGACCGGGGCATTCCGCCCGGCCAGGATCAATGCTGATGCTCGATGCGCGCCGTGGTGGTCCCTTCGCCGAGTGGTCGTCCGGCGAGGGGAACGACGTCGGTCCCGTACCGGTTCCGGCCCGGCCGGCCTCGCTGCGCCGCCGCATCCTCTACGCGACGCCCGAGATGGCGGATTTCGTGAAGACCGGCGGCCTCGGCGAGGTCTCGGCCGCCCTGCCCCGGGCCCTGGTCCCGCACTACGACATCCGCGTCCTGATCCCGGGCTACCGGCAGGTCCGGGCCGCCTTCCCGGAGATCCCGGTCGTCGCCCGCCTCGAGGGCTTCGCGGGCATTCCCGCCTGCGACCTCGGCTTGGTCGAGGCGGCCGACGGCCTGCGGATCTACGTCCTGCTCAGCCCCGACCTCTACGAGCGCGACGGCACGCCCTACGGCGACCAGCACGGCGATTTCGGCGACAACGACCTGCGCTTCGCCCGCCTCAGCCTCGCGGCGGCGGACCTCGCCACCGGCGCCGATCCCGACTGGGCGGCCGACCTCCTGCACCTCAACGACTGGCAGGCGGCCCTGGCGCCGGCCTATCTCGCGTGGCGCGGCCGGCGGGTCCCGAGCGTGCTGACCATCCACAACCTCGCCTACCAGGGCCTGTTCCCCCGGGACGCCCTGCCCCGGCTCGGCGTGCCGGACGCGGCCTTCCAGGTCGACGGCGCCGAGTTCTACGGACAGCTCTCCTTCCTGAAGGCCGGCATCTTCTACGCCTCGCAGGTCACCACGGTGAGCGAGACCTACGCGCGGGAGATCCAGACGCCCGAGCTGGGCTGCGGCCTCGACGGGCTGCTGCGCACCCGCGCCGGCCAGGGCCGGCTCGCCGGCATCCTGAACGGCATCGACGAGAGCTGGGATCCGACCACCGACCCGCACCTCGCCACGCGCTTCGAGATCGACGACTGGAAGGGCAAGCGCGCCAACACCGAGGCGGTGCGCCAGCAATTCGGCCTCGCGGTCTCCCGCGGGCCTCTCTTCGCCATCGTGTCGCGCCTCGTGCACCAGAAGGGCATCGACCTGAGCCTGCAGGCGGCCGAGACCATCGTAGCCGGGGGCGGCCAGCTCGTGGTGATCGGCCGGGGCGAGGGCCGGTTCGAGCAGGCGCTGCAGGGGTTGGCCAAGCGCCATCCCGACGCGGTCGGCGTGCATGTCGGCTTCGAGGAGGCGCAGGCCCGGCGGATGTTCGCCGGCAGCGACTTCCTGCTGATGCCCTCGCGCTTCGAGCCCTGCGGCCTCGCCCAGATGTACGCGCAGCGCTTCGGCTCCCTGCCGATCGTGCGCCGGACCGGCGGCCTCGCCGACACGGTCGAGGACGGCGTGACGGGCTTCACCTTCGGGGAGGCCTCGGCCGCCTCCTTCGGGGCGGCGGTGCGGCGGGCGCTGGAGGCCTTCGGCCAGAAGAAGCGCCTCAACGCCATGCGGCGGCGGGCCATGGCGGCCCATTTCGGCTGGGACCGGGCCGCCGAGGACTATGCCGGGCTCTACGGCCGGGCCATCGGCAACAGCGTCGGGCTGCGCTGGCGGGCGGCGTAGGGATTTCTCGCGGGCCCCCCTGCGGGGCGGGGAGGTCCGGTCGGGTCAGATCATCTCTGCCAACGGCGCGGGCGCTTCCCCTCGCGCCGCTTCACCGCGCCCGTCGTCCCGGGGCGTCGCAGCCGGACCCGGACGGATATGCCGGAGGGGGCGACCCGGACCGCCGTCGGTGCGGACCTTGACCGCCGGCGGGCCTGGATCCCGGGCTCCGCTGCGCGGCCCCGGGACGACGCGGTGACGCCTGGGCGAAGGCGAAAGTCTCCTCACCCCTCCAGCAGGAAGATCATCGTGGCGAGCGGCGGCAGGGTCAGCGACAGGCTCTGACCCTGGCCGTGGCTCGCCTGATCGTCGGTGTGGCGGCCGCCCTGGTTGCCCAGGTTGGACCCACCGTAGACCCCGGCATCCGAGTTGAACGCCTCGCGATAGAAACCCGCCTGCGGCACGCCGATCCGGTAGCCCTCGCGCGGCACCGGTGTGAAGTTCGACACCACGATCGCCACCTCGCCGGGCTTGGCACCCTTGCGGGCCCAGGCGATGACGCTGTTGTCCTGGTCGTCCGCCACCAGCCACTGGAAGCCGGTATGCTCCACGTCGCGGCCGTAGAGGGCCGGGGTCGAGACGTAGAGCCGGTTGAGATCGCGGATCACGCTCTGGACGCCCTTGTGCAGGGGATCGTCCAGGAGGTGCCAGTCCAGGCTGTTGTCGTGGTTCCACTCCCGCTCCTGGCCGAACTCGCCGCCCATGAACAGCAGCTTCTTGCCGGGATGCCCCCACATGAAACCGTAATAGGCCCGGAGATTCGCGAATTTCTGCCAGCGGTCGCCCGGCATCTTGCCGAGCAGCGAGCCCTTCCCGTGCACGACCTCGTCGTGGGAGAGCGGCAGGATGAAATTCTCCGAGAAGGCGTAGAGCAACCCGAAGGTCAGGTTGTGGTGGTGGTAGCGGCGGTGGATCGGATCCTCCTGCATGAAATGCAGGGTGTCGTGCATCCAGCCCATGTTCCACTTGAAGCCGAAGCCGAGGCCGCCCGTGTAGGTCGGGTGCGAGACGCCCGGCCAGGAGGTCGATTCCTCCGCCACCGTGATCGTCCCCGGGGCGTGGCTGTAGGTCGCCTCGTTGGTCTTGCGCAGGAAGTCGATGGCGTCGAGGTTCTCGTTGCCGCCGTAGCGGTTCGGGATCCACTCGCCCTGGCGGCGCGAGTAGTCGAGGTAGAGCATCGACGCCACGGCGTCCACGCGCAGGCCGTCGAGGTGGTAGTGCTCCAGCCAGAACCGGGCGTTGGCGGCGAGGAACGTCGCGACCTCGGTCCGCCCGAAATTGTAGATGTAGGTGCCCCAGTCCTGGTGGAAGCCCTGGCGCGGGTCGGCGTGCTCGTAGAGGTGGGTGCCGTCGAACAGGCCGAGCCCGTGGGCGTCGAGCGGGAAGTGGCCCGGCACCCAGTCGAGCAGCACGCCGATGCCGGCCTCGTGGGCGGCGTCCACGAAGGCCGCGAAGTCCTCAGGGCTTCCGAAGCGGCTCGTCGGCGCGAAGAGCGAGACCGGCTGGTAGCCCCAGGAGCCGTCGAACGGGAACTCGGTGATCGGCAGCATCTCGATATGGGTGAAGCCCAGATCCTTGACGTAGGGGATCAGCCGGTCGCCGAGTTCCTTGTAGGTGAGGTAGCGGTTGCCCTCCTCGGGCACCCGCGCCCAGGAGCCGAGATGGACCTCGTAGATCGAGATCGCCGCGTGGCGCGGGTCCTTGGCGCCGCGGGTGCTCATCCAGCCGGAATCGCGCCAGTCGAAGTCGCCCGTCCCGTGGGTGACCGAGGCGGTCTCCGGCGGGTGCTGGGCCGCGAAGGCGACCGGGTCGGCCTTGAGCGGGACCAGGGATCCGTCGGGGCCGCGGATCTCGAACTTGTAGCGCACGCCGGCCTTGAGGCCCGGCACGAACAGCTCCCAGATGCCGCCGTCCTGCCAGAGGCGCATCGGGTGGCGCCGCCCGTCCCAGTCGTTGAAGTCGCCGACGACGCTGACCTTGCGGGCGTTGGGCGCCCAGACGGCGAAGCGGAAGCCGTCGATGCCGTCGAGCTGCCCCGACTGGGCGCCGAGCATCCGGTAGACGAGGTTGGTGCCGACCTCGCGGAGCGCCGCCACGTCGTACTGCTCGATCGAGGAGCCGAAGCCGTAGGGGTCGTAGCGGCGGCGCTTCGTCCCGTCCCAGGACTCGACCTCGATCTCGTAGAGGGGCCGGTGCTCGCCCTCGGCCTTCGCGACCCAGAACCCGTCCGGGTGGCGCTTCTCGAAGGGCGCGGTGCGGCCGTCCATCACCAGGGTGGCGGCCCGCGCCTCGGGCAGCACGGCGCGCACCTCCCAGGCCTTCGGCCCGACCCGGTGGGGGCCGAGCACCGCGAAGGGGTCGCCGTGGTTGGCGGCCATCAGCGCGGCGACCGCGTCCGGGTGGACGCTCGGCGGCTGCGCGGCGCCGGCGCCCGGGACATCCGCGGACCGCGCCGTCGCCCCCTCCGGGTCGACCCGCGTTGCGAAGGTCTCGTCGATCGCCGTCATACAGTTGCTCCGGGCTCGTGTCCGTCCGTGTCCAGAATGGTGAGAACCCCACGGGCGGGGATTTCGATCCAGTCCGGCCGGTTGTTGGCCTCGTAGTCGACCTCGTAGAGCGCCTTGGTCAGCAGGCAGAGGCGCAGCAGCCGGGTCCGGCTCTCCGAATCGGTCACCGCCGCCCGGGAGCCCTCGACCGCGGTCTCGTAGCCGGCGAGGAATGCCGCCTCGATCATGCCGCGCCACGCGGTCGCCGCGTCCCGCGCCCGCTCCTCCGAATCGGCGAACCGTGCGGTGATTTCCCGGATCACCGTCTCGGCGCCGTACGCGAAGGAGCGCATCAGCCCGGCGACGTCCCGCAGGGGCATCGACTTGGCCCGGCGCTCGTCGGCCGGGCGCGAGGGCTCGCCCTCGAAGTCGACGATGATCAGGTCGTTCTCGGCGACCAGCACCTGGCCCAGATGGTAGTCGCCGTGGATGCGGGTCTTGTGGGCGCCCCGGACCGGCGCTTCGGTGAGCGCGGCGATCAGCGCCTCGACCTCGCCCCGGCGCTGGCCGAGCTCCGCGCAGGCCGGCTTGCCGGCGTCGAGGCCGCGGTCGGCGAGGCCCTTGAGCGCCCGGAAGGCGCGCTCGGCCTGGTGGCGGGCGTCACGCGCCAGCACGGCGAGGTCGTCCCCGGTGAACGGCTCGGCCGCGAAGGCCGGGTCGTCGGTCTCGATGGCGAGCGCCGCGTGCAGCTCGGCGGTGCGCCGGCCGAGCAGGTCGGCCCAGGGCCGGTGGGCCTGGAACGCCTCCTCGGGGGTCGCGGCCTCGCTCTCGGGCGTGAGCACCACGGTCTCGAAGTCCCGGCGCAGGCCCTCCAGCATCAGGGTCCAGGCGTCGCCCTGGTTCATCACGAACTTCTGCAGGACCGCCAGGGCGGTCCGGGTGCCGTCCTCGGCGACGTGCTCCAGGGTGCCGAGCAGGGCGGGGGTGTTCGAGAACCCCGCCTTCTCGGTGAGGAAGCGCCCGACCTCGATCTCGGGATGCAGGCCCGGCTGCAGGCGGCGCAGCAGCTTGAGCATCATCTTCGAGCCGATGGCGATCGAGGTGTTGCTCTGCTCGCCCGAGAGCCGGCGGATGTCGGCCACGTCGACCGTGACGTCCGGGTCGAAGGCCGAGGTGACGGCGAAGACGAGCCGCCCGGTCTCCGTGGGGATCTCGCGGGCCTGCCGCATGTCGTCGATCAGGCAGGCGGCGAAGTCGTTGGAGCCGGCCGCCCCGTAGAGCAGGCCGGTGCGCGGCCCCCGGCGCACCCGCGCCACCGCGAAGGGCATGAGGGTCTCGTCCTCGCGGCCCTCCTCGACGCCCACGGGCACGAAGTATTCCTGGGTCTCGCCGCTGGCGAGCTGCACCTGCAGCCGCGGCAGCAGGAAGCGCGCGCTGCCGTCGACGTCCTTCAGGGCGGCGCAGTCGACGACCTTCGTGGCCTTGATCCGCGAGCCCTTGGCGCCGAACCAGCGCCGGCTCGTCAGGAACGGCGGCACCACGGTGCGCTCGAAGGCGACGCGCTCGCGCCCGCTCATCAGGGTCTCGATCCCGCCGGTGAGCACGAGGGTGAACAGCTCGGGCGGCTCCTGCTGCGGGCCGATCACCCCCGACCGGGCGGCGCTCAAGGAGAACCAGTAGAAGCCGTAGGACGGCAGGGTCAGCAGGTAGGGCAGGTCGCCGATCGGCGGGAACTCGGTGCCGCCGGTCAGCTCGATCGGCACCGCGGTGCGCAGCTCCGACAGGTCGAGCTGCACCGCCTGCGGCGCGCGCGACAGGTTCGCCACGCACAGGATCCGCTCGTCCTCGTGCTCGCGGATCCAGGCGAGCACCTTCCGGTTCGACGGGTACAGGAACTGGATGGTGCCGCGCCCCAGCGCGACGCTGTTGTTGCGGATCGCGATCATGCGCCGCGTCCAGTTCAGCAGGCTCGTCTGGGCCTGGGTCTGCGCCTCGACGTTGATCGCGTCGAACCCGTAGATCGGGTCCTGGATCGCCGGCAGGAACAGCTTCTGCGGGTTCGCCCGCGAGAAGCCGCCGTTGCGGTCGGGCGACCACTGCATCGGCGTGCGCACGCCGTCGCGGTCGCCGAGGTAGATGTTGTCGCCCATGCCGACCTCGTCGCCGTAGTAGAGCACCGGCGTGCCGGGCATCGACAGGACGAGGGACTTCATCAGCTCGATCTTGCGCCGGTCGTTCTCGAGGAGCGGCGCGAGGCGTCGGCGGATGCCGAGGTTGATCCGGGCGCGCCGCTCGGCGGCGTAGAACGACCAGAGGTAGTCACGCTCCTCGGCCGTGACCATCTCGAGCGTCAGCTCGTCGTGGTTGCGCAGGAAGATCGCCCACTGGCAGCCCTCCGGGATCTCCGGGGTCTGGCGCATGATGTCGGTGATCGGGTGCCGGTCCTCCCGGGCGATCGCCATGTACATCCGCGGCATCAGCGGGAAGTGGAAGGCCATGTGGCACTCGTCGCCGTCGCCGAAATACTGCGCGGTCTCCTCGGGCCACTGGTTGGCCTCGGCGAGCAGCATCCGGTCGGGGTAGCTCGCGTCCAGCGCGGCGCGGATCGCCTTGATGACGTCGTGGGTCTCGGCGAGGTTCTCGCAGTTCGTGCCGTCGCGCTCGATCAGGTAGGGGATCGCGTCGAGCCGCAGGCCGTCGACGCCCATGTCGAGCCAGTAGCGCATCACGTCGATGACCGCTTCCAGCACCTTCGGGTTGTCGAAGTTGAGATCCGGCTGGTGACTGTAGAACCGGTGCCAGAAATACTGCTTGGCGACCGGGTCCCAGGTCCAGTTCGACGCCTCGGTGTCGAGGAAGATGATCCGCGTGTCCTTGTACGGCTCGTCGGTGTCCGACCAGACGTAGAAGTCGCGCTCGGGCGAGCCGGGAGGGGCCTCGCGGGCGGCTTGGAACCAGGGGTGCTGGTCCGAGGTGTGGTTGATGACGAGCTCGGTGATGACCCGCAGACCGCGCTCGTGCGCCGCCTCCACGAAGGCCTTGAAGTCCTCCATGGTCCCGTAGGACGGGTTGATGTCCCGGTAATCGGCGATGTCGTAGCCGTCGTCGCGCAGCGGCGAGGGATAGAACGGCATCAGCCAGATCGCCGTCACGCCGAGATCGCGCACGTAGTCGAGGCGCTGGGTCAGGCCCTCGAAATCCCCGATCCCGTCGTTGTTCGAGTCGAAGAACGACTTGACGTGGATCTGGTAGATGATGGCGTCACGGTACCATTGCGGGTCGCTGCGATCGATCATCGCGTCGCTGCCTCATCGGTCGAGTCTGACGGGACCGGCGGGGGACCCGGCCGGGGCGCGGGCGGCGGGCCGCCGCGCGGGTGCGAGGGTCGGCGACGGGAATTCCCGCCGCCGCATTCAAGGGCCATGGCCGAGTGCCACGCGCGGCCTCAGCCCGCAACCCGCCGCGGCGCCCGGAGGCGCCAGATCACGCAGGATCGCTCGGCCGGATCGAGGGCGATGCGGTGGGTCTTGCCGCGCAACTCGAACGTGTAGCCCTGGAGCAGGTCCTCGACCTCGACGGCGCCGTCGTCGGGCAGGCCGAACAGCCAGAGCGGCACCTCGTAGGTGCATTCCTGGCGGTTCTTCGGGTCGAGGTTGACCATGGTGAAGACGCAGTTGTCGCGCTCCGGCGTCGCCTTGGCGTAGGCGATGATGTTGTCGTTCCAGGCGCCCGTGAAGGTCACGTTGCGGAAATCCCAGAGAGCGGGATTCTCGCGCCGGATCCTGTTGAGCTTGACGATGTGCTCGCGGATGTTGCCCGGCCGGTCGTAGTCCCAGGCCTTGAGCTCGTATTTCTCGGAGTTGAGATACTCCTCCTTGCCCGGGTACGGCGCGGCCTCGCACAGCTCGAAGCCGTTGTAGATGCCGTAGACCGACGACAGGGTCGCGACGAGCGTGCCGCGGATGACGAACCCCGCCCGCCCGCTGGTCTGGAGGAAGTAGGGATTGATGTCGGGCGTGTTGGCGAAGAAGTTCGGGCGGTAGTACTCGCCCATCTCGCCAGCCAGCTCCAGGGCGTAGTCGGTGAGCTCCTGCTTGGTGTTGCGCCACGTGAAGTAGGTGTAGCTCTGCTGGTAGCCGGCCTTGGCGAGCTTCTTCATCATCTTCGGCCGGGTGAAGGCCTCGGCGAGGAAGATCGCGTCCGGGTAGCGGCCGTTGACCTCGCCGATCACCCATTCCCAGAACGGGATCGGCTTGGTGTGCGGGTTGTCGACCCGGAAGATGCGCACGCCGCGCGCGCACCAGCCGAGCAGGATGTCGCGCAGCTCGATCCAGAGCGAGGGCAGGGCGCCGCCGTAGAAGTGGACGTTCGAGATGTCCTCGTACTTCTTCGGCGGATTCTCGGCGAATTTCAGCGTGCCGTCGGGGCGCCACTCGAACCATTCCGGGTGGTTCTTGATCCAGGGATGGTCGGGCGAGCACTGGATCGCGAAGTCGAGGGCGATCTCCATCCCGTAGGCGTGGCTCGCCGCGACCAGCCGCTCGAAATCCGCGAGCGTGCCGAGGTCGGGATGCACGGCCTCGTGGCCGCCCTCCTCCGCGCCGACCGCGTAGACCGAGCCGACATCGCCGGGCTCGGCCTTGAGGGTGTTGTTCTTCCCCTTGCGGTTGGTCCGACCCACGGGGTGGATCGGCGTGAAGTAGAGAACGTCGAAGCCGAGCTCGCGGATCTCGGGCAGGCGCCGGATGACGTCGTCGAAGGTGCCGTGGCGGTTGACGTCCATCGACTGCGAGCGCGGGAAGATCTCGTACCAGGCGGAGAACCGGGCCGCGAGGCGGTCGGCGATCACCGGCAGGGTCACGGGATAGCGGGTCAGGTTCACCCGCTCGGCGTTCCGGCGCACGAGGCTCGCCGCGTCGGGCGCGAGGATCCGGTCGAGCTGGGCCGCCGAGCCGGTCTCCTCGGCGGCGAGCGCGGCCACCAGGGCGGCGAGGCGCTCGGCGTCGCGCCCGCCCCGGGTGCGGGCCAGCGAGGCGGCGGTCCCGACCAGCGCCACGCCCTCGATCGTCTCCAGGCGCACGTCGACGCCGGCGGCGCGCTTCTTCAGGGTGTCGCGCACCCAGGACGAGAAGGCGTCGCGCCACGCGATCAAGGTGAACTCGTAGCGGGCGTTCCGCTCCAGGGGGAAGTGCCCGGCCCAGCGGTCGTTGTCGACGAAGACCATCGGGTCCTCGCGCCAGGTCTCGCCTCCAGACGCCTCGGTGCCGGCGACCCGCGACAGGATCGCGGCGTCGATGATCTCGTGGCCGTCGGAGAAGATGTCGGCCTCGACCCGCAGGGACTCGCCGACGATCCGCTTCACCGCCGAGCGGCCGCCGTCGAGTTCGGGGCTGACCGCCTCGATCACCACCCGCCCCTCGCCGTCCGGGGTGCCGCGCCCGGGGAGCCGGGCGACCTCCTGGGTGCTTGCCGCGAGGATGCGCAGCTCGCCCGGCATCAGGTCGATGGCGCTGCCGGGATGGAACGCGATCGGCTCGGCCTCCGGGGTCCGGTCGACGAAGGCGCCGAGCATGCCGCCGGTGCGGGCGATGAGCGACCCGGCCTCGACCGGCACCGGCTTGTCGGTCGGGTTGAAGAGCACGATCAACCCGTGCCGCGCCGAGGCCGGGTGGCCGGTGTCGAAGCGGGCGAGCGCCACCAGATCGCTGTCGGGGGCCGAGATCCGGATCTGCGCGCCCTCGACATTGGCGGCCGGCAGCTCCGCCCGCAGGGCGTTGATCGCCCGAATGGAGCCGGAGATGTCGATGCCGGTCTCGTTCTCGCGGTCGCGCGGGGTAGTCTCGACCACGTGCAGCGCCCGCCGGTAGCCCCACTCGTAGCCGATCGGCATGAGCACGCCGGCCGAGAAGAAGGCCGCGAGCGCGTAGCGGGTGCGCAGATGCGCCGCCACCGCCTCCGGGCCGCCGCCGATCTCGGCGGCGAGCCGCTTCATGTCGTGGTTCTCGGGGAAGGCGATCGAGGGGGCCAGCACCCGCAGGCGCTCGTACTGCTCGAGCGCCCAGGGCTTCCTCAAGTCCCACCACGCGAAGGAGTTGAACAGGTAGTCGAAGCCGGCGCCGGCCGTGGCCCGGGCCTCCTCGAAGGTGCAGCCCAGGGTCTCGGCGGCGAACAGGCAGGCGGGGTCTTGGCTCTTGGCCTGCCCGATCAGCACCCGCCAGGTCTCCGGCGGCACCTTGTAGGCGGCGTCGCACCGGAAGCCCTTCACGCCGAGGCCCTGGAGATGCGCCACGTAGGCGCCCCAGATCCGGGTGAGTTCGTCCCGGGCGGAGGGGGTGTGGTAGTCGAGCTCGGCCAAGTCGCCCCAGACGGTGCGGATCGACGGGTCGTCCGGGTCGACGGCGGCCGGGTGCATGATCGAGCCGTCGGGCTCCTTCATGAACAGGTCGGGCCGCTCGGTGGCGAGCCGGGCGTTGTCGGCGGTGTGGTTGATCACGAGGTCGGTCATCACCGACAGGCCCAGAGCCGCGGCGGCGGTGCAGAAGCGGCGGATCTGCTCGTCGTCGGGCGTGCCGTCGGGGTCGCGGAACCGCTCGTCCAGGCGCTCGGGATCGGCGACCGCGTAGAGGCTCCGCGAGCCGCCGGTCTGGTGGAACGGGTTGAGGTAGACCCAGTCGAAGC
The DNA here is from genome assembly GCF_053345595.1 of Methylobacterium sp. D54C. Taxonomy (NCBI): domain Bacteria; kingdom Pseudomonadati; phylum Pseudomonadota; class Alphaproteobacteria; order Hyphomicrobiales; family Methylobacteriaceae; genus Methylobacterium; species Methylobacterium sp. D54C. Next base: position 216,814 of record NZ_JBKFAK010000008.1, on the reverse strand, counting down.
CGAGGGCGGCGATCCGCGGCAGCTCGGCCGTCCAGTCCGAGACGCGCCCGACCAGGAGCGGGAACAGGTTGTAGATCCGCGGCCCCTCGGCCCGGGGGGCCAGCGCGGCCGGCAGGACGGCCGCGGCCCCGGACGTCGCAGCGGCTTTGGTCGGTGCGTTCATGCTGCCTCTCGGCTCCCGTTCCCAGTGTCGTAACGCCCGAACCGCCGGGCTGTGCCGCGCGATCCGGTCCGACGTGTCTCAGCAGAGTCGCGTGACAGGGCTGCGGAGGGGCCACCGGAAGACGCGCCCGGACCGCCGCCGTCTCTGCGAGCGGCGCCACGCTGATCCAGGTCGCGCTGCCCTGGGTCGCCTCGCTCCGCTCGCGATGACGGCGCGGTCACGGTTCCCGCCGCAGCACCGCGTAGGGGAGGTCGCGCAGGAGAGCGCCGAGATCGGCCCCCTCCCCCTCCACCACCCGCCCCGAGGCGAGGTCCCGCCAGCGCGTCCCCGCCCCGAGATCGACCCGGGTGCCGGCAAAGGCCTCGCCCGACCAGACGGCGTCCCCGACGAAGCCCGCCACCAGCCGCGGCACCGCCACGAACAGGTCGCCGCCCTCTTGGACGGGGTCGGTCCGCCGGTAGGCGATGACGTGGTCGGCCCGGGCGCCGGTGGCCGCGACGGGCTCGTAGGCGGCGCTGGCGTAGAAGTCCGGGCGCTCGGCCCGCTCGGCGAGGAGCCGCGTCAGCGTCGCCTGCTTGACCCGCCCGTCCGGCCAGTGGCCCAGCAGGTCGGCGGGCGCCCCGCCCTCCTCCAGCATCCGTTCCAGCGCCGGGTAGTCCACCGGGCGGCGGTTGTCGGGATCGACGAAGGAGAAGTCCCAGATCTCGGTGCCCTGGTAGGTGTCGGGCAGGCCCGGCAGGGTGCATTTCAGGACCGTCCGGCCGAGGCTCGCCAGCATGCCGAGATGGGCGAGACGCCGGGCGAAGGGCCGGAGTTCGCTCAGGAAATCCGACCCCGGGGCGATCAGCGCCGTGAACAGCCGCTTGACCGCGCCCTCGTAGACCTCGTCGACGTTGACCCAGCTCGACCGGCGCTTGCCCTCCCGCATGGCCTTCTCGCCGTAGGCGATCAGCCGGTCCCGGAAATCCGCGATCGCCCCGGCCTCGTCCCGCTCCAGAAGCTCCAGCGGCCAGCCGCCCAGGATCGCCTGGAAGAACATCCACTGGTCGTTGGCGTCCGGGGCCGGCTCGCCGTCGATCCGGGCGAGGTGCGGCCCGGCCTTCCGCTGCCACAGGTCCCAGGCCCCGGCCCATTCCTCGGGGATCTCCGAGAGGGCGAGGAGCCGCGTGCGGGCATCCTCGCCGCGCTTGGTGTCGTGGGTCGCAGTGGTGATCATGGCGCTCGGCCAGTCCCGGGCGCGGGCGATCTGCAGGTCGTGGAAATGCTCGGCGTCGATGCCGTACTCGCCCGGATCGCCGCCGACCTCGTTGAGGCCGAGCAGGCAGGCGTAGCGGTAGAACAGCGTGTCCTCCAGGCTCTTGGCCATGACCGGGCCGGTGAGCTGCTGGAACCGGCGGCGGAAGCGCAGGACCACCCGCGGGTCCGGCCGGCCGGGGCCCGCCGTCTCGACCCGACCGAGCAGGACGTCGGCGGCGAAGTCGTGGACCGAGCGGTCCGGCAGGCTCGACCAGCGCTTGGCCTTGGCGACGGCGCCCTCGATCAGGCGGACATCCTCGGGCTCGACCTCGCCCTCCTCCAGATCCGACGGCAGGTAGCTCCGGTAGGTCGGGAAGCGCGCGATGATCTCGATCAGCGCCCGGCGCAGCGCGTTGACGGTGAAGTCGCGGGTGCGCCGGTCGGCGTCGGCGACCTCCTTGAGGTCGGTGGTCAGCACCTCCAGCTCGCTCGCGAAGCTGATCTCCAGGATCTCGGCCTTGGCGGCGCGGAGCTGGAAGCCGTAGGGCTCGTCGAAGCCCGTGGCCCAGGTGTAGAGCCGCTCGACCTTCCCGCGCCGGGACTTGTCGACCAGGATCCCGTCGAGCTGGTTGAGCACGTCGTAGCCCGTGGTCCCGGCCACCGGCCAGGGCCGCAGCCGCTCGCCCGGCTCTAGGATTTTTTCGACGACGACGTAGAAGCCCGGTCCGACCGCTGCCTGGAGCGCCCGCGCGTAGCCCAGCGGGTCGGCGAGCCCGTCGATGTGGTCGATGCGCAACCCGTCGATCCGGCCCTCGCGGACGTGCCGGAACACGGTCTCGTGCGAGCGGTGGAAGATGTCGGACAGCTCGACCCGCAGGCCGGCGAGCGAGTTCACGTCGAAGAAGCGGCGGTAGTTGATGTCGCTCGACGCCACCCGCCAGTGGGCCAGCCGGTAGGCCTGGGCCTCCAGCAGCCGGTGCAGCGGCCCGAAGCTGTCCGGGCGGCCCTTGAAGCCGTTGAGCAGCGCCAGCGTGCTGGCGGTCGCCTCCTGGATCAGCGGCGACACGCCGTAGATCTCGGCGAGCCGGCGCTTCAGCCCCTCCGCCTCCTCGGGGAAGGTTTGCCGGCGGGTCTCGTCGGTATCGATCGACATCGCCCGCAGCCGCTCGGAGATGGCGAGCAGTTCCGCGGTGGTGTCGTCGTCCACCGCCCCGATCGCGGCGATCACCCGGTTGAGGATGGTCGGGTAGCTCAAGGGGCGGATCGGCAGCTGGTGCTCGTAGTGCCAGACGCTGAAGGCGCCGGTCTCGGGGTCGAACTTCAATTCTAGCGTGCCCTTCTCCAGGGCCTCACCGTAGCGGTCGCCGAGGAATGGGATCACGAGGTTGCGCCCGGCCCCGAGCCGCTGCCAGTCGATGTCGAAGGCGTCGGCGAAGGGCGACAGGGAGCCCCATTCGAGCACCGAGAGCCACCACGGATTGTCGGAGCCGCCGACGCCCATGTGGTTCGGGACGATGTCGAGCAGGAGCTTGATCCCGTGGGCGTGGAGCGTCTCGGAGAGCGCGATGAAGCCCTCCTCGCCGCCGAGCTCCGGGTTGATCGCGCCGTGATCGACGATGTCGTAGCCGTGGGTCGAGCCGGGCCGCGCCTTCTGGAGCGGCGAGGCGTAGACGTGGCTGATCCCGAGCCGGTGCAGGTAGGGGACGATCCGGCCCGCATCCGCGAAGGTGAAGTCCTTGTGGAACTGGAGCCGGTAGGTCGCGCGCGGCGGCGGCGCGGCGAGCCGCGCGGCGCCCGAGCGCGGGCCCCGCGCCTCGGCCGAGAGGGACGCCGCGAGCTTCGCCAGCGGCCCGCCGGGGGCGGCGATGTCCAGGAGATCCCGGTCGAGCTTGCGCCGCCAGTTCGGGTAGCCCTCGGTCGAGCCGGGCACGTTGGCCTGGGCGAGTTCCGAGACCACGTCCTCGTACTGGACGGCGGTGAGCATCGCGGGCGCGCGGGCGAGGTAGCGGGCGGCGGCCTCGAAGGGCGCGGAATCCGGCGGCTCGGCGGAGGGCAGCAGCTGCTCGGCCGCCAGCGCCTCGGCGAGGCGGCGGCGCTCGACGACGCGCTCGCCCCGCTCGACCTCGGCCCGCTCCTGATCGTAGAGGCCGAGCGACTGGCGGGTGTCGGTGTCGACCCCGCGCCACCAGCCGACGAAGGTCGGCAGGTCGTGGGTGGTGATGGCGGTGAGCGCGTCCCGCGGGTAGGCCGAGGGCGGCTTGAAGCGTCCGTCGGCCTCGCGCTCGAAGGCGAGGATCCGGTAGCTCAGCACCCCGGCCCGCATCAACGCGTCGGAGAAGCCTTCCGGCGCCGTGCCGAGATCCTCCGCGATGACGAGGCACTTGTTGCGGTGGCTCTCCAGCCGCAGCACCGCCAGCATCGGCTCGAACGGCATGGCCACGTAGGCGCCGGCCTGGGCCCCCGCCCCCAGCGGGATCAGGAACAGGCGGGCGAGCTGGAAGGCGTGGTCGATCCGGATCGCGCCGGCGTGGCGCATGTTGGCCTGGACCAGGGCCCGGAAGGCCGCGAGCCCGTCGCGCTCCATCGCCAGCGGATCGAAGGCCGGCAGGCCCCAGTTCTGGCCCTTCGGTGCGAGCAGGTCCGGCGGCGCGCCGATCGACACCTTGTCGGCGAAGCGCTCGGGATGCGACCAGATCTCGGAGCCGCCCCGGTCGGCGCCGACCGCGAGGTCGCGGTAGAGCCCGACCCGCATGCCGGCCCCGAGCGCCGCCGCGGAGGCCTCGGCGAGCTGCCGGTCGGCGAGGTACTGCAGCCACGCGTGGTAGCCGACGAGGTCCGCGTTCCCCGCCGCGAAGGCTCGGACCGCCTCCGTGCCGGCGCGGCGATACGCCTCCGGCCAGTCGCCCAGCCAGTGCGCCCCCTGCCCCCGGAAATGCTCGGACAGCGCCTCGAACAGGGCGTGCGCTTCGAGATCCTCCCCGCCCTCCTGGCGGAACTGCTCGAAGCCCGCATCGGTGCCGGCCCGGGCCGGCGACTCGGCCCAGAGCGCCCGGAGCACCGGGTCGAGCACGTCGTGGACGCCCTGGTGGTCGACGAGGGCGGCCTCGCGCAAAGCCGTGATCGCGTCCGCGCGCTCGGCGAGCAGCGCCTCGGCCCGGGAGCCCGCGAGCCCCGGCAGGCTGCGCGGGGCGATGAACAGGGTCTCCAGGAACAGCCGCGAGGACGGCGAGTAGGGCGAGATCTTGGTCCGGTCGGAGCCGAACAGGGCGTGGACCGGGCTGAGCCCCAGGAACGCCGCCCCGCGCAGGGCGGCCTCGCGGGCGGCCTCGCCGGCATCCGCGTAGGTGCCGATGCCGATATTGGTGGCCGAGCGCAGGCCGTAGAGCTGGGCGGCCATGCCCCAGTCGGAGGCGCCCTCCTCCGTGTAGGGCCGCGGGCGCCAGCAGCGCTGCGGCGCGGCGATCACCCAGGATTCGGTGCGGGTCTGCCCGGCCTGGACGGTGAGGCGGTGGTAGCCCGGGGTCAGCGGCGGCAGCTCGAAGCCGGGCTCCGACCCCTGCGGGTTGGCCCGGCCCTCGCGAGCGGCGCCGCGCTCGTCGACGAGGCGCCACACCAGGGTGTGGGGCGCGCCGTCCTGCGGGCGCACCGGCACCCGGGCGGCCCGGCGGGCCTCCACCGGCAGGAGCGGCGGGATCAGGCCGCGGCGCAGGCGCTCGACCTCCGCGAGGCTCGCGGCGATCGCCGCCTCGTCCTCCACCGCGAAGCCGAGGGCCGCCAGCAGGCCGCGGCGCACCTCCAGCGACGTCTCGACGGGCTGGCCGAAGGCGTCGGTGTAGCCGGGGGCGACGCCGACGAGGTCGGCGAGTGTCTCGAGGCGGCTCACGCGCGGGACTCCGTCAGGAACACGCCCGTCCAGGACGGGAGATCGCGTCCGGCCCCGTCCGGGGCGTTGGTCCAGACCAGCCGGGCACCGCCCGGATCCAGCGCGAAGGGTTCGGTCCCGACATTGGCGACGAAGCGCAGGGTGCCGGCGCCGAAGCGCCACGTGCAGTCGACCACGTCCGGGCGCGGCATCGCGGCGGCGGCGCCGTCGTAGCCGGACTTCGCCAGGGGCACGACCAAGTCGCGGCGCAGCCCCAGGAGCCGCGTCGTCTCGGCCAGCACCTCGCGGTGGGGCGAGCGCTCCCGCTCGGACCAGTCGAGCTTCGAGGCCGCGAAGGTCTCGGCCTCGGTCGGGTCCGGGATCTTGGAGGTGTCGTCCGCGAAGGCCGCGAAGCTCTTGAACTCCCGGCGGCGTCCGTCGCGCACCGCCTTGTTCAGTTCCGCGTCGGGCGCGAAGTCGACGAAGAACAGGAACGGCGCGGAGGCCGACCATTCCTCGCCCATCCAGAGCATCGGGATCTGCGGTGCCAGGAGGAGCCCGGCCCGGGCGAGGTCGAGTTTCTTGGGATCCGCGAGGTGGTTGAGCCGCTCGCCGAGCGCCCGGTTGCCGACCTGATCGTGGTTCTGCAGGAAGGTCACGAAGGCGGAGGGCGGCAGGTGCCCGGAGGGCTCGCCGCGCGGGTGGTTGTCGAGCGTCGGGAAGGGCTCGCCCTGGTAGGCGAAGCCCTCGGCGAGGCAGCGGGCCAGGTGGGCGACCGGTTTGTCGGCAAAGCTTTTATAGTAGCCGGCGTCCTCGCCCGTCAGCAGGACGTGCCAGCAATGGTGCAGGTCGTCGGCCCACTGGGCGTCGTGCATCTTCGGGCGCCCGGCGGCGTCGCGCTCCAGCCAGCGGGCCTGGTTGGCCTCGTTCTCCAGCATCAGGTGGATCTGCCGGTTCGGGAAGATCCTCCGGACCGTCTCGCCGAGCTCGGCCAGGAAGTGGCGGGGCGAATCGTCGAGGATGGCGTGGACGGCGTCGAAGCGCAGGCCGTCGAAATGGTACTCCTCCAGCCAGTACAGGGCGTTCTGGATGAAGAACTGCCGCACCGTGGCGCCGCTCTCCTTGCCGTCGAAGTTGATGCCCGCGCCCCAGGGGGTCTGGTGGCGCTCGGTGAAGAACGTCCCGGCATAGGCGTGGAGGTAGTTCCCGGCCGGCCCGAAGTGGTTGTAGACCGCGTCGAGATAGACCATCAGGCCCAGCCCGTGGGCGGCGTCGATCAGGCGCTTGAGGTCGTCCGGTCGACCGTAGGCGCCGTCCGGCGCGTAGGGCTGGACGCCGTCGTAGCCCCAGTTGCGCGAGCCCTTGAAGTCGGCGAGCGGCAGCAGCTCGAGGGCGGTGACGCCGAGCGCCTTGAGGTCGGGAAGCCGGGCCTGCAGGCCGGCATAGGTGCCCTCCGGCGTCGCGGTGCCGACATGGCACTCGTAGATCACCGCCTCCTCGAAGGGCCGCCCGGTCCAGCCCGCGTCGGACCACTCGAAGCTCCGCGGGTCGATCACCTCGCTGAGGCCCGAGACGTCATCCGGCTGGAAGCGGGAGGCGGGATCGGGCACGACGAGGTCGCCGTCGACGCGGAAGCCGTAGCGGGCGCCGGGCTTCACCCCGGGCAGGGCGGTGCGGCGCCAGCCGCCGCCGGATTCGGGCAGCGGGTGGTCGACGCCGTCGACGACGAGGTCGACGCTCCGGGCGGTGGGCGCCCAGAGGGCGAAGCGGACGCCGCCCCCGACCATCTCGGCCCCGAAATCCATGCTGTGGGCGCGCCGCATCGGGCCACCGTCCTCGTCATTGGCCGCGCGACCGGGACGCAAGCGCGGCAGGATCATCTGTCGTGGGAGAAGGCCCCGGGCCCGATCCGGTTCCCGCAGCGCAGCTATGGCGGAGCGGCCGCGTGGCAATGGGGTATCGGCGGGCGTGACGGCGAGGTGACGGCGAGGTGACGGCCACGTGACGGCGGAGGGTAGCGGCGTGACGGCGGGCCGCGCGGAAACTAAGCCGCAGTTCCGTCCGCGCGGGGCGGCCCTATCTTGCCCGGCCGGCACTCTCGTCGGTCTGGGAGCGGACACTGGGTCGGACGCACATCATCGGCATCCACGGGCTCGCCAACAAGCCGCCCCGGGACGAGAAGGCCGCCTGGTGGCGCGCCGCGATCCGCGAGGGGCTCGACCGCAATCTCGGGCTCCGGGTCGCGGAGCCCGATTTGCCCTTCACCTTCGTCTACTGGGCGGACCTGCGCTACCCGCAGCCGCTCGCGGGCGACCGCAACCGCGAGCCCTACCGCCCCGATCACGGCCTCGGGCCGTTCCCCTCCCCGGCGGGGGAGCCGGAGCGCGCCGAGCCGACCCTCACCGACCGGATCTACCGCGGCCTGTCGCACCTGCAGGAGGCCGCCGGTCTGACGCCGGTGGACGACCTGATCCTGGAATACCGCCTCGACGACCTCTGGGGCTACTACGAGGACGCGGACTTCCGGGCGGCGGCGCGGGCGCGCCTGCGCGACGCCCTGGCGGCGGCCGCGGCGGACCGCGTGCTGATCGCCGCGCACTCGATGGGCGGCCTGATCGCCTACGACGTGCTGCGCGCCGCCGAGGCGGACGGGACGCCGATGCCCCGCTGCGACCTCGTCACCCTCGGCGCGCCCCTCGGGCTCGCCGAATTGAAGCTGAAGCTCGCCGACGAGCACGGCGACCTCCGGGTGCCTGCGGCGCTCGCCGCCTGGACCAACCTGATGGATCGCCAGGACATCGCCACGGTGGGCGACGACCTCGCGGCCCTCTACGCGCCGAACGCCGCCGGGGTGCGGGTGCGGGACGTACCGGTGATCAACGCCTACCGGAGGCCGGACGGCGCCGAGAACCGGCACAAATCCTACGGCTACCTGCGGACCCCGGAATTCGCCCGGGTCGTGGCCGGGTTCCTGGACGCCGCGGCGTGAGCGATCCGGGGAGGTGCCGCGCTCCGCCGCGCGCCGCCTCCCCGACCCCGGACGCGCGCCGCCCGGGTCGGGGCGCGGACCTGCCGGGCCTCAGAGCCGGCCCGGCACCACCTCGCGCAGGACGCGCTCCGTGGCGGCGTCCTCGATCTTGTTGATCAGCCGCTTCGCCTCGTGCTCGTCGCGCAGGGTCTTGGCCAGGGTGAAGGTCGTGCCCGTGAGGAACAGCGACGCCATGGCGAGGTAGCCCTTGATCCAGATGTCGGCGGGCAGGAAGAAGATGCCGAACGTCAGCATGGCGGCGGCGACGGCGAAGCTGACCAGCGTGAAGGTCTTCCAGGCGCCGGTATGGGGCATCTGCGGTGTCATGGTGCGGTCTCCTGAGGAATGATCGAAGGGGAAGCGGTGCGGCGCCGGTCAGGCGCCGGCCCTGAGGCGGTCGAGCACGGCCCGCGGGTCGGTGCGGGGGGGGGGGGGGGGCGGCCGTAGCCCGCCGCCTCGAGATCGGCCTCGATCCCGCCCGCGGCCTCGGCCTGGAGCGCGGTCAGCGCGGCGGCGACGTCCGCCTCGGCCGCCTGCCGCTCGCGCAGGCGCGCCAGCGTCCGCTCGGCCTCCCCGAGCGCCCCCGCCGACAGGGTCGTCACCCGGCGGCCCTCCAGTCCGGCCCGCCGCAGCGCCTCGGTGGTGCGGGCGGTCTGGAGCCCGCGGTCGAGGTCCCGCAGGCGCTCGCCGCCCTGCGCGACCAGGCGCTTCAGCCGCTCGACCTCCGCGGCGAAGCGCTCGGCGGCGGCCCGGCGGTCGGCCCGCTCGTCCTCCAGGGCGGCGATGTGGATCGCCGCCTCGGTCCCGAGATCCTCGCGCCCGTCGCTGAGCGCCCGCCGCGCCCCGTCCGACAGGGTGTCGATGCGGGTGCCGATGGCGTCGAGGGCGCGCGCCTCGGCGGCGTGGTAGGCCATGGCGACGGCGAGTTCCCGCCGGGCGGTCGCCAGGGCGCCGGCGGCGTCCCGGATCTGCTGGCGCAGGATCGTCACGGCATGGGCGTCGTGGATCGCCTGGGCGTTGTCGGCGATCACGCCGCGCATCAGGAAGGAGAGGGTCCTCATCACGGTTCACCTCGCGGGAACGACGGGCCGGACCGCGTCCGGATTTGATTGAACGTCGTTCATGAAACAAGTAAACACGGGACGTGCCGGGCCGCAAGGGATAAAATGAACGAGGTTCATAAAAAAGTGAGGGGGCGGCCGCGGAAGGAGCCCGGCGATCGGGCGGCCGATCGCCAGGCCCTGATCGCGGCCGCGGTGGCGATCCTGAACGCGGGCGGCGCGGCGGCGCTGACCGCCCGCGGCGTCGCGGAGCGGGCCGGCACGGCGGTCGGCTCGGTCTACACGCAGTTCGACAGCCTGGAAGTGCTGCGCCTGGAGGCGAACGCCGTCACCATGCGCCGGCTCCGGGACACCCTCGCGGGGGCGCTGGCGGCCTGTCCGTCGCGGGAGACGGAGGCGCGGCTCCTGTGCCTGGCCGACGCGTATCTCGCCTTCGCGGCCGAGCACCACGCCGCCTGGGCGGCGATCTTCGAGCGGCGCACGGTGGCGGCGCCGGACTCGGTGCAGGCCGACATCGCGGCCCTGTTCGGGATCCTGGAGGGGGTGCTGCGCGACGGTGGCCGCCTCGGCGAGGCGGCGATCCCCGTGATGGCGCGGGCGCTGTGGTCCAGCGTCCACGGCATGACCTATCTCGCCGATCTCGGCAGCCTGGGTCCCCTCGGGGTCAGCGACGTGCGGCCGATGATCGACGCGCTGGTGCGGGCCGCGGTCCGGGGCTTCTCCGCGGGCTGAGCGCCGTCCTGCCCGCCCGCGGGGGCCCCGCCCCTCAGGCCACCCTCAGGCCGCGCCCTCAGGCAGCCTGGACCTCCGCCAGGAAGGCCTTCACGGCGTGGTCGAGCTCGTCCGAGCCGCGGGTGAGGTCGCGTGCGGCCGCCAGCACCTGCTCGGAGGCGCTGCCGGTCTCGTCGGCGCCGCGGCGCAGGTCGACGACGTTCTCGGACACGCCCTGCGCCCCGGTGGCGGCGCTCGCCACGCCGCGGACGATCTCCTGGATGGCGGCGTTCTGCTCCTCCATGGCGGCCGCGACCCCGACCGCGATGCCGCGCATCTCCTCGATGGTCCGGCCGACCGCGCCGATCGCCGCGACCGCGTCCCGGGTCTCGCCCTGGATCCGGCCGATCTGGCCGGAGATCTCCTCGGTCGCCTTGGCGGTCTGCTCGGCCAGCGCCTTCACCTCGGAGGCGACGACCGCGAAGCCGCGCCCGGCCGCGCCCGCGCGGGCCGCCTCGATCGTGGCGTTGAGCGCCAGCAGGTTGGTCTGGCCGGCGATCGAGGCGATCAGCCCGACCACGTCGCCGATCTTCTCGGTGCCGGCGGCGAGCGCCCGCACGGTCGCCTCGCCCTGGCGGGTGCTGATCGCGGCCTGCCCGGCGATCTCCGAGGCGCGGTTCACCTGCCCGGCGATCTCCTGGACCGAGGCCGACATCTCCTCGGTGGCCGCCGCGGCGGTCTGGACGTCGGCGGAGGTGCCGGCCGCCTGCGCGGCCACCGCGCCGGTGCGCTCGGTGGTGTGGGCGGCCGTGACGGTCAGCGTCCGCGCCGTCGCCTCGAGGTCGGCGGCCGCCGTCGCGAGGCCGCGGCTCAGGGTCCCGGCCCGGGTCTCGAAGGACCGGGTCAGCCGGTCGAGGGCGGCGGCCCGCCGGGCATCCCCGTCGGCGCTGGCGGCGGCGCGGGCGTCGGTCTCGGCCTTGGCGATCAGCGCGTCCTTGAACACCTGCACGGCGCCCGCCATGGCGCCGATCTCGTCCCGGCGCTCCCGTGCCGGCACCGGCACGGCGGTCTCGCCGGCCGCGAGGCGGTGCATGGCGCCGTTCAGCGCGCGCAGCGGCCGCGTCAGCCGCCGGCCGATCAGCGCCGCGAGCAGGCCGATCAGCGCCACCACCACGAGCATGCCGGCCGCCGCCTTCCAGGCCGCGTCCCGCAGGATCGCCGCGGTGTCGTCGGCGTAGATGCCGGTGCCGATCACCCAGCCCCAGGGGGCGAAGCCGCGCACGTAGGAGAGCTTCGGCACGGGGGCGTCGGCGCCGGGCTTCGGCCAGTAATAGTCGACGAAGCCCTGCCCCTGCCGCTTCACCGTCTCGACGAAGTCGACGAACAGGCGCTTGCCGGTGGGATCCTGCACGGCGGCGAGATCCTTGCCCTCCAGCTCGGGCTTGATCGGGTGGGCGACCATGCGGGGCTGCATGTCGTTGACCCAGAAGTACTCCTTGTCGTCGTAGCGCAGGGCCTTGAGGGCCCGGATCGCGGCGCCTTGCGCGTCCGCCCGGGACAGGCGCCCGGCCCGCTCCTCGCCCTCGAAATAGGCCGCGACCCCGTAGGCGACGTCCGTGAGGTTCCGCGTCTTGGCCATCCGGTCCTGCTCGACCTGGGATTTCAGGCTGACGAGCCCGATGCCCGAGACCGCGACGATGCCGACCAGCGCGGTGGCCGTGATGGTGTGGAGCTTCGCTCCGAGCCCGATCTTCACCCACGCCCCCGCGATGATGATTGCAAGAAGATGATTTCAACGTGCGGTATTTTGCAGCTTCTGCGTTAGCGGAGCGTGAAGACGGCCTTGCGCGCGCCGGCCCGAGCCTGTCCACTCCCCGTCCAACGAAAGCCCGGCGCCGCTCAGGATCGCGCCGGGCCACAGGGAGAAGCGTCATGGTGCGTACGTCTCGGACGGGCTCGCTGCTGCCGGGCCGCCGCCGGCTCCTGCGCGCGGGATCGGTCCTCCTGCTGGCCGGGCTGGCGCTGGCCACCCCCGCCCGGGCCGACGATGCCAAGGTCCGGATCAGCCGGCAGCCGGGCTTCGTCTACCTGCCCGCGGTGCTGGCCGAGCAGCACAAGCTGATCGAGAAGCACGCCAAGGCCGCGGGCCTCGGGGACGTCACGGTGGAGTGGGTCAACCTGACGAGCGGCGCTGCCGGCAACGACGCGCTGCTCTCGGGCAACATCGACATCGTCGACAGCGGCTCGACCAACATGCTGCTGCTCAACGACCGCACCAAGGGCGACGTGAAGGGCCTGTGCGGGGTCGGCACCACGCCGATGATGCTGCTCACCCGCAATCCGGACGTGAAGGAACTCAAGGACTTCTCGTCCAAGGACAAGATCGCCCTGCCCTCCGTGAAGGTCTCGTCCCAGGCGGTGCTGCTGCAGATCGCCGCCAAGAAGGCGTTCGGGCCCGAGAACGCCACCAAGCTCGACCCGCTCACCGTCCAGCTCGGCCATCCCGACGCCGTGGCGGCGCTGGCGAGCCCGCACAACGAGGTCAACAGCCACTTCTCGCTGCCGCCGTTCCAGCAGCGCGAGCTGCAGGACCCGGCGATCCACAAGGTGCTCAATTCCTACGAGATGGTCGGCGAGCCGGTGAGCAACGCGATCTTCTACGCCCGGACCGGCTGGTACAACCGCAACCCGAAGCTCGCCGCCGCCATCGTGGCCGCCATCGACGAGGCCAATGCCGAGATCGCCCGGGATCCGCTGAAGGCCGCCAAGGACTACGTCGCGGCCACCAACGAGAAGACGCCCCCCGAGATCCTGGTCGAGATCATGAAGGAGCCCGGGACGAACTTCTCCACCACGCCCTACGGCATCATGCTCCAGGCCCGGCACTTCTACGCGATGAAGACCATCAAGACCGAGCCCAAGGACTGGAAGGACACGTTCTTCCCGATCGTCCACAACCTGCCGGGGCGGTAGGACCCCGGCCGCTCAGTGCGCCTCCACGGGCCCGGCGGCGCGCTGCGGCTTCTTGAGGATGGCCACCACGGCGAGGCTCGCCACGAGGCTCACGCCCACCAGCCAGAACCCGTCCGCGTAGGCCATCACGTAGGCCTCGCGGCGGACCTGGGCGGCGAGCTGGCCCAGCGCGGCGCCCTTGGCGGCCAGCGGGTCGGCGATGCGGGCGTGCATCCCGGCGGCGAGCGCCGCGAGCCGGTCCTGGGTGCGGGTGGCGTTGACGGTGATCGCCTCGGCCAGCATCGAGAAGTGGAAGTGCTCCCGCCGGTCGATCATCGTCGACAGCATGGCGATGCCGATCGAGCCGCCGAGGTTGCGCATCATGTTCGACAGGGCGGAGGCGTCCGCGGTGTCGCGCGGGGCGAGGCCGACGGTGGAGAGCTGCGACAGCGGGATGGTGAAGAGCGGCTGGCCGATGGCCCGCATCAGCTGCGGCAGGATCAGCTGGTCGGCGCCGACATCGTGGGTCAGGCCGACGTTGATCCAGCAGCTCGCGATGAAGAACAGCGTGCCGGTGACCACCAGCACCCGGGCGTCGAAGGTCCGCATCAGCAGCGGCATCATCGGGAAGAGGACGAGCTGCGGCAGGCCCGACCACATCACCACGTAGCCGATCTGCTGGGCGTTGTAGCCCTGGATCTGCGCGCAGTAGACCGGGATGATGTAGATCGACCCGAACGAGACCGCGCCCAGCACGGTCATCAGCACGCAGGCGCCGCCGACCGAGCGGTTGGCCAGGACCCGCAGGTTGATGAACGGGCGCTCGGTCGTGAGCTCGCGGACGATGAAGCCGGCGATGCCGGCCGCCGCCAGCAGCGACATGTTCACGATGACCTGCGAGCCGAACCAGTCCTTGCGCTGGCCCTCCTCCAGCACGTAGGTCAGGGCCGGCAGGCCGATCGCCATCAGGCCGATGCCGATCCAGTCGCCCTTGAGCAGCTCGCCCCAGCGCGCCGGCACGCTGTCGAAGGCGCCGAGCTGGATCGCCGCCGCCACGGGTCCGAAGATCAGGTTCAGGTAGAAGATGTAGTGCCACGACAGGTTGTCGGTGAGCCAGCCGCCGACCGTCGGGCCGATCGCGGGCGCGAAGGTCGCGGTCAGCCCGAACAGCGCGATGCCGATGGGCTGCTGCGCCTTCGAGAGCCGGGTGCGCACGATCACGATGGCGGTGGGGATCAGCACGCCGCCGGTGAAGCCCTGGCCGGCCCGGAACAGGATCATCTGGCCCAAGGTCGTCGACAGCGCGCAGGCCAGCGAGAAGGCGGTGAACAGCATGGTGTTCACCGCGAGGTAGCGGCGCAGGCCGATCACCGAGGACAGCCAGCCGGTGAGCGGGATCACGATGATCTCGGCCATCAGGTAGGCGGTGGAGATCCAGCTCCCCTCCTCGGTGGAGGCGCCGAGCGCCCCCTGGATGTCGGCGAGCGACGCGTTGGTGATCTGGATGTCGAGGATCGCCGTGAAGGCGCCGAGGATCGCGCCGAACACGGCGAGCCAGTCCCGGGCGCTCGCCTTCGCCTCGGGTACGGCCACGGCCGGCACGGGGCTCGTCGGGGCCGGACTCATCGGGGCAGGGCCTCGCTGACGAGGGCCGGAGCGGGCTTCGGCCGGGCGGGCCGCACCGGCTCGACCGGATCCTGGGTGTGGACCGTGGCCTCCACCGACAGGCCCGGGCGCAGGCGGGCGATGAGCGGATCCGACGGGTCGAGGGCGACGCGCACCGGCACGCGCTGCACCACCTTGGTGAAGTTGCCGGTGGCGTTCTCCGGCGGCAGCAGCGCGAATTGCGAGCCGGTGCCCGGGGAGAAGCTCTCGATCCGGCCCCGGAACGCGTGGTCGCCGAAGGCGTCGACCGTGAAGGTGACGCGCTGGCCCTCGACCATGCGGCCGGTCTGGGTCTCCTTGAAGTTCGCCACGAGGTAGATGTCGCGGCCCATCGGCACGAGGGTCAGGAGCCCGGTGCCGGCCGAGACGACCTGCCCGATCCGCAGCGCCCGGTCGCCGGCCACGCCGTCGATCGGCGCCACGATGGTGGTGTAGCTCAGGTCGAGCCTCACCCCCTCGACCTTGGCCTGCGCGCCCTCCAGGCTCGCGCGGGTGCTGGCCTCGAGCGCCTGCAGGCTGTCGATCTGCTTCTGCGCGGCGTCGAGCGAGGCGGCGGCCTTGTCGCGGGCGGCGTGGCGCTGGCGCAGGTCGGACTCCGCCTGCTGCTGGCGCTGCACCGTGCCGGACCCGGTCTGCAGCAGGTTCTGGTAGCGGGTGTATTCCTGCTGCGCGAAGGTGAGGGCGGCCTCGGCGTTGGCGAGGTCGGCCCGCGACGAGGCGACCTGCGCCCGCTGCTGGACGATCGCCGAGGCGACGCCCAGGATCTGCGCCCGGTCCTTCTCGACCTCGGCCTCGGCCTGCCTGAGCTGGACCCGGTAGGACCGGTCGTCCAGGCGGGCGATGACGTCCCCGGCCTTCACCGGCTGGTTGTCGCCGACCAGCACCGCCGCGACGGTGCCGGCGATGCGCGGCGCTACCGTGACCTTGTCGGACTGGAGATAGGCGTCGTCGGTCACCTCGAGGAAGCGCCCGACACTCCACCAGTGCCAGCCGTAGGTCCCGGCCCCGCCCAGCGCGAGCAGGCCGAGGAAGGGCAGCACGATCCGCGCGCGGCGGCGGCGCGGCGCCGGTGCGGAGACGGTGGCCGGGACCGGCGCGGAGACCGGGGGCGTGACAGCCGCGGTGGTCGGGGCGGTGACCGGGGTCGTGAGCGGCGCACCCGCGACCGGGTCGGCGCTCTTGAAGCTGTCGCTGCGACGTGCGTCCATCGGGTCTGGCCAGAATCAAAACGGTACGGTATCGTTTTAATAGGACGAACGGCGGTGGTGAGCAAGGAGGATCGCGGGGTGACGGTCACGGAGATCGAGCGGGCGGAGGCGGGCCCGCGGCGCGGCGGCCGGCCGACCCGCGCGGAGGCGGCCCGGCGCGAGGCGCACCTGATCGCCGTCGCCACGACTCTGTTCCTGGAGCGCGGCTTCGACGCCACCTCCATCGACGCGGTGGCCGAGGCCGCCGGGATGAGCAAGCCGACGGTCTACGCGCGCTACCGCGACAAGCGGGCCCTGTTCGAGGCGGTCCTGCGCGAGCGGATCGCCGCGTGGCTGGCGCCGCTCTCCGCCGCGGCCGAGGCCCAGGCCGCGCAGGGCGGGAGCGACGACGTCGAGACCGCCCTGGAGGATCTCAGCCGCACCCTGCTGGCCCACGGGCAGTCGCCGGGCGCGGCGATGCTCAAGCGCAACCTCGTGGCCCAGGCGCTGCAGTTTCCCGAACTCGCCCGCCTCGCCCACGAGGAGGGCTGGCTGCGCGGCGTGCGCGCGGTGGCGCAACTGCTCGACGCCTTCGCGCGGCGCGGGCGGATCGCCGTGGCGGATCCGGAGATCGCGGCCGACCTGTTCCTCAGCCTCGTCCTCGGCCGGTCGTCCCAGGCGACCCTCTACGGCATCGCCACCGACCCGGAGGCGCAGGAGCGGCGGCGGCAGGCGGCGGTGCGGCTGTTCCTCGACGGGGTGCGCCCGCGCTGAGGGCGACCAGTCGGCGCCGGTGATCCGGCCGCCGGTAGAATCGGCACGCCGGGCTCCGAACGGGTCCAACCCGCGATTGCGCCCCTCCCCGCCCGGGCCTATAGTGCGTCATCCCCATTCGACAGCGTGAGACGGGACATCCGGATCGGTCATCCGGAGCCCGCGGCCCGATGCCCGGCCCCCGTCCCGCCAGGCCGGAGCACGAGAAGCATGTCCCAGGGTCCGCTGATGCCGAAGGCGACCGCCGTCTGGCTGGTCGAGAACACCTCGCTCGCCTTCGAGCAGATCGCCGATTTCTGCAAGCTGCACCCGCTGGAGGTGAAGGGCATCGCCGACGGCGAGGTCGCAGCCGGCATCAAGGGGCTCGACCCGGTCTCCACCGGCCAGCTGACCCGCGACGAGATCGAGAAGGCCCAGAAGGCGCCGCACTACAAGCTCAAGCCCGCCGTCTCGAAGGTGAAGCTGCCGGAGGTGAAGCGCACCACCAAGGGCCCGCGCTACACCCCGCTCTCCCGCCGCCAGGACCGGCCGAACGCCATCCTGTGGCTGCTGCGCAACCACCCCGAGCTGAAGGATTCGCAGATCATCCGGCTCGTGGGCACCACCAAGTCGACGATCCAGCAGATCCGCGAGCGCACCCACTGGAACTCGGGCTCGCTCCAGCCGATGGACCCGGTCACCCTCGGCCTGACCACCCAGATCAACCTCGATTTCGAGGTCCAGCGCGCGGCGGCCGACCGCCCGGCCGCGGTGGCGGCCGAGTCCGGCGCCTCGCTGCTGCCGACCGAGGTCTCCACGGCCCGCGACGCCGACGAGCGGGACCACGAGGACGATCACGGCGGCCGCGAGGAGCGGCTCGACGCCGATTCGGTCTTCGCCAAGCTCAAGGGCCGGCACCAGGACGAGGACGACGAGGACTAGGACCAGGACCGGCCCCCGCTCCGACCGAGCGGGGGCCGGACCGACCTATTCCGGCAGCGGCCGGCCCCGCGTCTCCGGCATGAACCACGGCACCACGAGGCCGATCACGTAGACGCTCGACAGGGTCAGCGCCGCCGCGGCGACGCCCCCGAAGGCGGTCACGATCTGCCCGGCCAGGATCGGGAAGATCCAGGCGATCAGCCGCGCGCCGTTGAAGACCGCGCTCGACGCCGTCGCCCGGACCGCCGGGGTGAACAGCTCCGCGAGGTAGATCGCCATCCATGAGAAGGCGAAGCCCAGGGTGAAGAACCCGTTCAGGAAGGCGAGCGCCATGAACGGCACCAGCCCGCCGGTCCAGAGGTAGCAGGCGAGCGACGTGGCGATGCAGCCGGCATAGGTCACGAGCAGGAAGGCGCGGCGCCCGATCGCGTCGGCCACGAAGCCCGAGATCACGTAGGCGGTGATCGCCCCGATATTGTAGACGATGCCCATGCGCGGGCCCCAGACATTGGCCGGCGCGCCCGCGGCCTTGGCGAGCCCCTCGGTGTAGGCTGGCAGCCAGGACGAGACCGCCCACCAGCCCACCGTGGTGGCGAAGGACAGGAGCGTGGCGAGCAGGACCCGCCGACGGCTCTCGGGCTCGCGGAAGATCTCCGTCAGGGAGAACGGGCGCCGCGCGCTCCGCGGGGCCCGGTCCGCGTCCTCCGCATCCTCGGCGGTGGCCGCCCAGCGCTGCGCCTTGAGCGCCCGCATCCACTGCTCGGATTCCTCCAGCGCCCGGCGCAGGTACAGGCACACGAAGGCCGGCAGCGCGCCCAGCGCGAACAGGATCCGCCAGGATTCCGCGCCCAGGGGCTCGGTGGCGGCGAGCACGGCCCACACGATGGCGGCGAGCACCGCGCCGCCGCCGAAGCCCGATTGCAGGAAGCCGCAGCCCTTCGGGCGGGCCCGGTTCGGCCAGGTCTCGGCCACGAGGGCGATGCCGGTGGACCATTCCGAGCCGATGGCGAGCCCGGTGATGAAGCGCAGGACGGCGAGCTGCGTGAAGCTCTCCGCGAAGGCGGTGAGCCCCGTGAACAGCGCGTAGCCCAGGATCGACACCATCATCATGCGCTTGCGGCCGATGTAGTCGGCCGCGATCCCGCCGATCAGGCCGCCGATCCCCCAGCCGAGCAGCGTGATGCCGATGGCGAGGCCCACGTAGAAGGCCGGCGCCTGGGCCTGCTCGGGGGTGAGGATCGAGGCCAAAGCCGGGCGCAGGGCGTAGACCAGGGCCACCGCCTCGTAGCCGTCGAAGATCCAGCCGAGATAGCTGCCCCACAGGATCCGCCAGTGGCGCCGGGTGAGACCCGCGTGCCACGGAGCGCCGGCCGCCTCGCGCATGCCCACGTCGCCCGCGTCCATCGCCCGTTCCTCCCGCCCGGGACGCGTCTGCGGCGCCCGCCCCGCCCTGATAGGTCGGTTGTGGCATCGGGTCGACCATATCCGGGCGGCCGATCCGGCGCCCCGGCGATCACGATCGCATCACGCCTTCACTGCGCAGCTTCACTGCGCACCTTGCACTGGGCACCTTCTGCGCGCCCGCGGCGTTCGGCCTAGCGCGCGGCGTCGAAGGCGGCGAGGAAGGCCGCGAGGTTGTCCGGCAGGGCCGCGCAGAGGTAGCCGCCCTCTTGGACCAGCGCCGTGGGCAGCCCGGACCGGGCGATCCGCTCCGCCGCCCCGACGAAGCCCCCCCGGGAGACCGCGAGGGCGCCGATCGGGTCGTCCGCGGCGGCGTCGAGGCCGAGCGCCACCACGAGCGCCCGGGGCCGGTGCGCGGTGATCGCCGCGAGGCCCGCCTCGACGGCCTCGAGCCAGGGCGCGTCCCCCGAGCCCGGCGGCAGCGGCAGGTTGCGGTTGAACCCCGCCCCCGCCCCGGCGCCGGTCTCGTCGGCGTAGCCGGCGAAGAACGGGAAGTAGTCGGACGGGTCGGCGTGGACCGAGACGGTCAGCACGTCGGCGCGGGCGTAGAAGATCCCCTGCGTGCCGTTGCCGTGATGGACGTCGATGTCGAGGATCGCCACCGGGCCGCCGGTCGCGGCGCGCATCCGCTCGGCCGCGATGGCGCTGTTGTTGAGGAAGCAGAAGCCGCCGGCGGAGTCCGCGTAGGCGTGGTGGCCGGGCGGGCGGCACAGGGCGTAGGCGTGCCCCGCCGCCAGCGCAGCGTCGGCGGCCGCGACCGCGCACTGCGCCGATCCGTAGACCGCCGCCCAGGTGCCGGCGCGGATCGGCGTCGAGGTGTCGGCGGTGTAGAGGCCCAGGCGCCCGAGGAGGCCGGCGGGCTTCCGGTGCATCTGCGGCCGGGCGAAGGCCCCGGTCAGGATCTCGTCGCCGATGCCGGAGATCGCGTCCCGGCGCGCCCAGGCCTCGGCCAGGAACGCCACGTAGTCGGGATCGTGCACCGCCCGGATCGGGTCGAGGCCGTGATCGGCCGGCTCGGCGAGGTCGTGGCCGCCCCGGACGGCCGCGTCCCGCAGGATCGCGTAGCGGGCCGCCTGCTCGGGATGCGGGATCGGCGCGCCGCGGCGCATGTAGCGCTCGGGATCGTGCCGGCTCGAATCGGGCGTGTGGACGATGCGCATGCCGGCAGGTTAGGGCCCGCCGGGCCGCGCGTCATCCGCCCGGGACGGCCTCGCGGGGCGCGCCCGCATGGGATGCACCCGGATGGGACGGGCTCAGATGAGGTAGACGGTGCCGTCCGCGCGGAAGACCTTCGGGCAGTTCGCCCCGTCCACGAGGCGCTGGGCATCCTCCAGGGAGATCCCGTGCGCCAGGGCGATCTCCGGCAGCGTCTTCCAAGTCGGGGTCATGGTCCGGCTCCGTCCGTGATCCGTGCGGGTCGGGGATCAACGGCGCAAACGCCTCCGGGTTCGCCGACAGGGCCGATGACGGCTCCAGGATCCTGTCGAGGGTGTCGGCGCGCCACTCCGCCGGGCCGGGCGCCGCGGGGGCGACCTCGCGCAGCAGGGTCGGGACCCGAGCCCAGGGTTCCGTGACCGGCCCGGCGCTCGGCCGCATGCCCGCCCGGGTCCGCCCGCCGGCGACGCGGATGTCCGGGAAGCGCGCGCAGAACGCCGCCACGCAGTCCGGGTCGAAATGGCGACCGCTCTCGGCGCGGACGCAGTCCAGGGCCGCCTCGAAGGGCATCGCGTCCTTGTAGGGCCGCGCCGTGGTCAGGGCGTCGAACACGTCCGCCACCGCGACGATCCGGGCCGAGAGGGGGATGGCGGCGCCGGCGAGCCCGTGCGGGTAGCCGCCACCGTCCCACCGCTCGTGGTGGAACTCGGCGATCTCCGCGGCCAGCCGGATCAGCTCGGAGGCGCTCCCGCCCAGGATGCGCCGGCCGATCGCCGGGTGCGTCTTGACGAGGTCGAACTCGTCCCGGTCGAGCCGGCCGGGCTTCAGCAGGACGGCGTCCGGGATGCCGACCTTGCCGACATCGTGCAGCGGCGCCGCGAGGTAGAGGTTGCGGCAGGTCTCCGGCGCCAGCCCGAGCCCCTCGGCCACGATCTGGCTGTAGCGGGCCACCCGCCACGTGTGGTCGCCGGTGTCGTTGTCGCGGTACTCCACCGCCAGCGCGAGCCGGAAGATGATCTCCTCCTCGCGCTCGCGCATGTGGCGCAGGGCGGCCTCCACCTCGCCGTCGAGCCAGGCGGCCTGCTCGGCCAGCCGCCGCACCGCCCGGGCGAGCCGGATCAGGTTGCGCAGGCGGACGGTGAGTTCGACGCCCTGCATGGATTTGTCGAGGAAATCGGTCGCTCCGGCCTCCAGGGCGGCGAGCCGCACCGCGTCCGAGATGTCGCTGGTGACCATCACGATGGGCACCTGCGCGTAGTGCGGGATGGTCCGCATCTGCCGGATGAAGGCGATCCCGTCGATGTCGGGCATGTGGCAGTCGACCAGGACGAGGTCGAAGGCCCGCGTCCGCGCCTCGACCATGGCGGCGACCGGGTCGCCGTGATCGGTGACGGACACGTCGGGCTTGGCCTCCAGCAGCAGGCGCAGCCGCATCCGCATGGTGGCGCTGTCGTCGACGAGGAGCGCGTCCATCAGCGGCTCCCGGGCCGGCGCAGGCGATCCCGGGGCGGCCGCCGGACCGGGTATGTCGACACAGGAACCATCGCCGCGACGCCTCGCAAGACTGTCGAGCAGCATTGAAGGATGCGGCATTAACGGGTGGTAAATCTTCGCTCTGGGCTATATTTGGAAGTTTTATTTTAATCAGGGGCGTAGTGCGCGTGAATTCCTGTCCTCGTCTGTCGGAGACAGGTGAGGCCGCGGCGATCGACGGGCGGAGAGCCGGCCTCATCCGCTCCGGGGCGCCTGAAGGATCGGCGCGTCTGTAACGGGGATCGCCGCGGCCGCCGCGGCCCGGCTCCGGGACGAAGGGTTGACGCGGCCGCGCGGCCCCCCGACGGGGACCGGGACGGGTCCCAGGCGGCCCGGAGCGCGCCGGCCGGACGGCGCGGCGGGAGGCGCCTTCGCGATGATGCGGTTCGATCTCGTCGATCTCGGCCTGTTCCGGCACGTGGTCGAGGCCGGCTCGATCACCCACGGGGCCGCGCGGGCGAACCTCGCCCTGGCGGCCGCCTCGACGCGGATCCGGCTGATGGAGGAATCCCTCGGCGCCGCCCTGCTGACCCGGGGCCGGCAGGGCGTCAGCCCGACCCCGGCCGGGCGCGCGCTCCTCGTCCATGCCCGGGAGGTCCTGGCCGGGGTGGAGCGCCTGCGCGAGGAGATGGCGGCCTTCTCGGGGAGCGCCTTCGGGCAGATCCGGGTGCTGGCCAACACCAACGCGCTCACCGAATTCCTGCCGGAGGCGCTCTCGGCCTTCCTGGCCGATCACCCCGGGATCGGCGTCGAGATCGACGAGCGCACCTCCGAGGAGATCGTCGGGCTGGTGGCCGAGGGGGCGGCCGATCTCGGCATCCTGTCCGGCACGGTGGATACCGGCTCGCTGCAGACCTTCCCGTTCCGGGAGGACCGGTTCGTGCTGGTGGCGGCCCGGGACCATCCCCTGGCCGCGCGCGGGACGATCCCGTTCGCCGAGGTGCTCGGCCACGACCTCGTCGGCCTCGACCGGCGCAGCGCCATCAGCCGCTTCCTCGTCGCCCAGGCGGTGCGCGAGGGGCGGCCGATGCGCCTGCGTGTCCAACTCCGGGACTTCGACGCTGTCTGCCGTCTCGTCGAGGCGCGGGTCGGGCTGGCGATCCTGCCCGAGAGCGCCGCCGCCCGCGCCGCGCAGGGCCTCGCCCTCGCGGTGGTGCCCCTCGCCGACGCCTGGGCGCGGCGCGACCTGACCCTGTGCCTGCGCGACCTCGACGGGTTGCCGCCGTTCATCCGGGCCTTCGTGGCGGAGCTGCGCGCCTGAGCGGAACCCGCCCCGCCGCGGACGGGCCCGCGCGCGGCGGCGTCAGCGCCACCGCTCGTCCGTGCAGGCCAGCAGGTAGACGACGTGCATGCAGCGCGCCTGGGCGGCCTGCGAGGGCGCGTCGCCCATGCAGGCGCGCATCCCGACGGAGAGCAGGTCGCGATCGACGTCCTGATTGCGCGCGCAGGTGAAGATCGGCTGGAAACCCTCGAACCGGCTCACCTGCCAGAAGATGACCATGACCGCGAGCAGGCAGAAGGTGCAGACCAGGATCCGGCTGTCGTAGAACCAGTGCCGCCGTCCGGCATCCGCGGCGTCGCGCGCGCTCATCCCGTCACCAGGCCCGTTACCGGGAGCGCCGCCCGGATCCCCACCCTTCTCGGCATCGGCTCCCCCTCTCCCTCGCGCCGGATCCCCGGCCGCCCAGGCCGTCAGTCGATCACCTCCACGATCCGGCGCGACCGCGGGTCGACGAGGACCGGGTGGTCGTTGACGATCGTGTAGCTGTAATCCGGCAGGGCGAACTCCCGCGGGACATCGTAGTACACGATGCCGTCCTCCGGGAGCACCGTGCCGACCCGCACGGGTCCCGCGAGCGCGATGGAGGGGCGGCGCTCGCCGCGGGCGTAGATGCGGAACCGCTCCCGCCGGTCGACGCCGAGGATGCCGTTGGCGGTGCCCACGGCCGCACCGATCGCGCCGCCGACGATCGCCCCGAGGGGACCCGCCATCTCCTCGCCGCGCGAGGCGCCCTCCTGGGCCCCGCGCTCGAGCCCCTGCGCCCGCGCGTCCGCGGCGAGGCCCAGGAGGGCTGTCGGGGGAGCCACCAGGGTGGCGAGGAGCGCGAGGGGCGCCGCGATCCGCATGATGTGTCGTCCTGGTCGGTGGCGTGGATCGGCGGGCCTGCGCCCGGGGGCGCGGGCGCGTCCCGGCCGGAGGCTACGCCGAAAAGGCTGCCGATCGGTTGCCGGTCAGTTGCCGCCCGGCGCGGGGCGGCGCGGGGCGGCGCCGGCATTGCCCCGGTCCGCCCATGGGGTAGCCTCCGGCTGATTCCGTCGGAGAGGACAGGGCATGCCGATCGAGACCGTGGAGACCGCCGGCCGCCGCCGGGGCGCCGACCTCCTGGTGGAGGTGCTGCGCTCGGAGGGCGTGCGCTACATCTTCGGCAATCCCGGCACCACCGAGTTGCCGCTCATCGACGCGCTCACCGAGGCGCCGGACATCGCCTACATCCTCGCCCTGCAGGAGGCGACCGCCGTGGCGATGGCGGACGGCTACGCGCAGGGCGCCCGCCGGCCCGCCTTCCTCAACCTGCACACGGCGGGCGGCCTCGGCCACGCCATGGGCGGGCTGGTGAATTCCCAGGTCTCCGGCACGCCGCTGGTGGTCACCGCCGGGCAGCAGGATCTCCGCCACGCCCTGACCGACCCGCTGCTGATGGGCGACCTCGTCGCCATCGCCGACCCGGTGATGAAGTGGGCCCGCGAGGTGACGAGCCCGGACCAGATCCCGATCCTGCTGCGCCGGGCCTTCCACGACGCGGGGGCCGCCCCCTCCGGGCCGGTCTTCCTGTCCCTGCCCATGGACGTGATGGAGGCGCTGTCGGCGGTGCCGGCCGGCGAGACCTCGACCATCGACCAGCGGGCCGTGGCGGGTTCCCTCGACCGCCTCGCGGAGAAGCTCGCCGCCATCGCGCCGGGCCGCCTCGCGCTGATCGCGGGCGACGAGATCGACGCCTCGGACGCCTCGGCGCAGATGGTGGCGCTCGCCGACCTGCTGGCGGCGCCGGTCTACGGCTCGTCCTGGCCGGCCCACATCCCCTTCCCCACCGCGCACCCGCTCTGGGCCGGGAACCTGCCGACCCGGGCCGACGCCATCGCCGAGATCCTCGGGCGCTACGACGCGGTGTTCGCGCTCGGCGGCAAGTCGCTGATCACCGTGCTCTACTCGGAGGTCTCGGCGGTGCCGCCGGGGGTGCAGGTGTTCCAGCTCTCGGCGGACGTGCGCGACCTCGGGCGCACCTACGCCACCTGCCTGTCGACGGTGGGCGACATCCGCGCCTCCCTCGACGCCCTGCTGCCGCTGCTCGCGCCCCGCCTCGCCGACCGGGCCGACGCCTTCGCGGGCCTGCGCGCCCAGGCGGTGACCGCCCGGGCCGAGCGCCGGGCGAAGCTCGCCGCCGCCGCCGACGCGGCCTTCGAGGATCCGGTGATCGCGCCGCTGGTCGCCGCCCGGGAGGTCGCCCGCGCGGTCGGGGCCGAGACCACCATCGTGGACGAGGCGCCCGCGACGCTCACCCATCTGCGCACCTTCCTCGACAGCCCCTCCGCGCACCAGTACGCGGCGATGCGCGGCGGCGTGCTCGGCTGGGGCATGCCGGCCGCGGTGGGTTTCTCTTTGGGACTTGATCGTGCGCCTGTCGTTTGTGTCGTGGGCGACGGCGCCGCGCTATACTCGCCGCAGGCCCTGTGGACCGCCGCGCACGAGAAGCTGCCGGTCACCTTCGTGGTGATCAACAACGCCGAGTACAACATCCTCAAGACCTTCATGAAGGGCCAGGCGCACTACGCCTCGGTGCGCGCCAACCGCTTCATCGCCATGGACCTCACCGACCCGCGGATCGACTTCCCGGCGCTGGCCGCCTCGATGGGCGTGCCCGCCCGGCGGGTGACCCGGGCGGCCGACATCGCCCCGGCGATCGAGGCCGGGATCCGCTCGGGGGGCGCCAACCTCGTGGAGGTGGTGGTGCGGGCGACCTGAGCGGGGCCGTCGTCAGGGCTGCCGGCGGGGCTCTCACTCCAGCCCCGGCACCGGCACCCCGAAGGCGACCGCCAGCAGCACCATGTTGAGGGCCAGCACCAGGGCGGCCCCCGCCACGGCCGCGGCCTGGGTGATGGGCCCGTTGGCGAAGGGGCCCATCACGCTGCGGCGCCGGGTGAACACCACCAGGGCCACCATCGGCACCGGCAGGGCGAGCGACAGCACCACCTGCGACAGGACCAGCGCCTGCGTCGGGTCGACGCCGATCGCCACCACCGCGAAGGCCGGCAGCATGGTCACGAGCCGGCGGACGAGGAGCGGGATGCGCCAGCCGGTGAAGCCCTGCATCACCAATTGCCCGGCGAGCGTGCCCACCACCGAGGAGGAGATCCCGGAGGCGAGCAGCGACACCAGGAAGGCCGCCCCCGCGGCGGGCCCGAGGAGCGGCGTCAGGGTGCGGTAGGCCTCGCCGATCTCCGCCACCTCGCTGTGGCCGACGTGGAAGGCCGCCGCCGCCATGATCACCATCGCCATGTTGACGAGGCCCGCCAGCAGCAGCGCCACCACCACCTCGCGGTTCGAGTAGCGGACCAGCAGGCGCCGGTCGGCCTCGGTGCGGGGATTGCCCCGGCCCTGGGTCAGGCCCGAATGCAGGAACAGCGCGTGCGGCATCACGGTGGCGCCGATGATCCCGACCGCGATGGTGAGCGCCTGCGCGTCCGGGATCCGTGGGGTGACGAGGCCCTTGGCGGCCTCGCCCCAGGCCACGGGCGCGATCAGGAGCTCGACCGCGTAGCAGAGGCCGATCGTGCCGACCATCGCGCCGATGGCGATCTCCAGCGGCCGGAAGCCCTCGTGCTCCAGGAGCAGGATCGCGTAGGTGACCACCGCGGTGATCGCCATGCCGGCCATGAGCGGCATGCCGGTGAGCAGCGACAGGCCGATCGCGCCGCCGAGGAACTCCGCGAGGTCGGTCGCCATGGCGGCGACCTCGCTGATGCCCCACAGGGCGAGGCGCACCGGCCGCGTCGTCGCGTCCCGGCAGTGCTCGGCGAGGTTCTTGCCCGTCACGATGCCGAGCTTGGCCGACAGGGCCTGGAACAGCATCGCCGTCAGGTTGGCAAGCAGCACCACCCAGAGCAGGCCGTAGCCGTAGCGGGCGCCGGCCTGGATGTTGGTCGCGAAATTGCCGGGGTCCATGTAGGCGATCGACGCCGTCACGGCGGGGCCGGCGAACAGCAGGAACCGGGCCCGGCCGCCGGGACGGCCGTCGAGGACGTCGCGGATCGCGCCCTCGGTCCGCCGGCTCATCGCCCCGGGCGCGGCGCGCCCGGGGGCCGTCGCGGCGTTCGGCGCCACCATGCTCGAACCCTCTCCTCAAAGATATAGCGGAGGCTATATTCAGGGTTCGCGGCCAGGATTCAAGGGGTTGGATTCAAGGGGCCGGCAGCGGCCGCCGGTATCGGCCCCGCGGGACTCCCCTCAAGGTGGCGGTGTTTGCTAGACAGGGGTCGGGGCGGCCCGCGCGGACCGCGGTGGGGGAGAGCCGATGCAGGAACCGTCCGAGCCGGGCTCGCCCGAGACCGCGCTGGTCGATCCCGAGCGCCACGTGGAGAGCTTCCGCCAGGCCCGCGAGGCCCGGCGCTCGGAACTCGTGGAGGATTACGTCGAGCTGATCGACGACCTGATCGGCGACGGCGGCGAGGCGCGGCAGGTGGACATCGCGGCCCGGCTCGGCGTGGCGCAGCCGACCGTCGCCAAGATGCTGAAGCGCCTGTGCGAGGACGGGTTCGTCCAGCAGCGGCCCTATCGCGGCGTGTTCCTGACCGAGGCCGGCCGCCGGCTCGCCGCCCAGGCCCGGGAGCGCCACCGCATCGTCGAGCGCTTCCTGTGCGCGCTGGGCGTGAGCCCCGAGACCGCGCGGCGGGACGCCGAGGGGATCGAGCACCACGTCAGCGCCGAGACGCTCGCGGCGTTCCGCGCCTTCGCGGAGCGGCACGGGGGGGCGTGAGGCGCTCCTCCGACCGTCATCGCGTCGAGACGGCGTGTCTGCCGCGACCACCACCCTCACGCCGTCGGCGCCGCCACCTTCTGGCGCAGGCCCAGGATCACCGCGCGGAGCATCTCGGCGCCCGCCGCGCCGGCATCCGGCAGGGTGCCGGTGCGGGAGGCGTAGACCCGCTCGTGCACGAAGGCGAGCTTGGCGATCACCGCGGGTGTCAGCTTGAACGGGTAGAGCGCCGGCTGGCCCATGCTGTGGGACAGCGAGTTGATCGCGTAGGTGAGCGGCAGCCACGCGGCGATCAGCCGGTCGAGGTCGGCCGTGTTGTACGGGTCGAAGTCGATCACGGTCGGTGCCTGCGGCCCGGAAGGCCCCCGCTGGCGCAGGCGCGGGCGCACGTGCAGCTCGAAGGTCGAGGCGGTCTCCACCGTGTCGACGATGTGCAGGTAGTGCGCGAAGGTCTCGGCGAAATCCTCCCACGGATGGGCCGTGGCGTAGGCCGAGACGTAGGCCTCGTCCCAGTCGGCGGGGGCGCCCCTCGCGTAGTGGTCCTGCAGCGCCTGGACGTAGTCGCGGCGCTCATCGCCGAACAGCGCCCGGAAGGCGTCCCAGTCGGGGCTGTTCAGCACCAGCAGGTACCAGAAGTAATGCCCGATCTCGTGCCGGAAATGGCCGAGCAGCGTGCGGTAATGCTCTCCGAACAGGATCCGGCGGCGCTCCCGCTCGACGTCGTCGGCCTCGGCGATGTTCATGGTGATCAGGCCGTTGATGTGGCCCGTCAGCACCGGCGGCCCGCCGGAGACGCTCTCGGAAGGGTCGACCAGGAAGTCGAAGGCCAGCCCGTCCGTGTACTGGGCGCGGGTGGCGAGCGGCAGTTCCAGGCGCAGCAGCGAGTAGAACAGCCGGTGCTTGGCCGCCTCGATCTGGCGCCAGCGGGCGAGGTTCCAGGGCTGCGACAGGTCCGGCACCACGCGGTTGTGGCGGCAGGCGGTGCAGTAGATGTCGGGGCTGTCCTCCGGCACCAGCCAGTTGCAGGCCTGCGCGAGGGCGTTGTTGCACAGCCGGTAGCGCCGGCCGGGATCCGCGTAGGCGTGGAAGATCTGCGCGCCGCCCATCAGCGGGTGGGCCGAGAGCCCCTGCGGCTCCAGCGCCGAGACCTCGTGGACCGCGCAGGCGTAGCCCAGCGGCCGCGCGCAGCTCTCGCAGGCGGTCGCCTCGAAGGTGACCGGCTGGTCGCAGGCCTGGCACTGGAAGATCTTCATCGCGCGGTCCCGGGCCGGCGGCCGGCCCACCTGCCGGTCAAGCGGGGCCGGGCGGCAAAGTTCCTGCCAGCGCCCCGGACGGACGGGCGACGCACGGAAATTGCTTGTTGCGCGATCCGTGTCGCATAACCGTGCGGTGGGCGCCGGCGCCAGGGACCGGCAGCGCGACCGCGTTCGATCCTTCCGACGGAGCCATCGTGTCGATCAGAGCCGCCCTGCACCACGTCACGCATTACCGCTACGACCGGCCGATCAGCCTGGGGCCCCAGGTGATCCGCCTGCGCCCGGCCCCCCACGCCCGTACCAAGGTCCCGGCCTACGCGCTCACGGTGACGCCCGCCAACCACTTCCTGAACTGGCAGCAGGATCCGAGCGGCAACTGGCTCGCCCGCCTGGTCTTCCCCGAGAAGACCGACGAGCTGAGGATCGAGGTCGACCTCACGGCCGACATGGCGGTGATCAACCCGTTCGACTTCTTCGTGGAGGACTACGTCCAGGTCCGGCCCTTCGCGTACGACCCCGCCCTCGCCGGGGAGCTGGCCCCGTATCTCACGCCCGTCGACGCGGATTGTCCCGAGATGGAGGCGCTGCTGGCCCGTCTCCCGGAGGAGACCAGCACGGTCCAGTTCCTGGTGGCGCTGAACGGCCTGATCGCCCGGGAGACCGCCTACGGCGTCCGCATGGAGCCGGGCGTGCAGACCCCCGCCGAGACCCTGCGGCTGAAGAGCGGCTCCTGCCGCGACTCGGCGTGGCTGCTCGTGCAGGTGCTGCGCCGGATCGGCCTCGCCGCCCGGTTCGTCTCCGGCTACCTGATCCAGCTCGTGCCCGACACGACCGCGGTCGACGGGCCGACCGGCGCGTCGGCGGACTTCACCGACCTGCACGCCTGGGCCGAGGTCTACCTGCCGGGCGCCGGCTGGGTCGGCATGGACGCCACGTCGGGCCTGCTCACCGGCGAGGGCCACATCCCGCTCGCCGCGACGCCGCACTACCACTCCGCCGCGCCGATCTCGGGGGCGATGGAGCCGGCCGAGACCGAGTTCGACTTCGCGATGACGATCACCCGCGTCGCCGAGACGCCGCGGATCACCAAGCCGTTCTCGGAGGACGTCTGGGCCGCCATGGACGCGCTGGGCGAGCGGGTCGACGCCGACCTCGCCGCGCAGGACGTGCGGCTGACCATGGGCGGCGAGCCGACCTTCGTGTCGGTGGACGATTTCGAATCGCCCGAGTGGAACATCGCGGCCGTCGGCCCGACCAAGCGCGGGCTCGCCGACCAGCTGATCCGGCGCCTGCGCGACCGGTTCGGCCCGGGGGGGCTGCTCCATTACGGTCAGGGCAAGTGGTATCCCGGCGAGAGCCTGCCCCGCTGGGCCTTCGCGCTCTACTGGCGCAAGGACGGCAAGCCGATCTGGCGCGACCCGGACCTGATCGCGCCGGAGGTGGCCGCCGGGGAGGCGGGGCACGCCACCATCGCGCAGGCCGAGGCGCTCGCCGACGCGCTGGCCCGCCGCCTCGGCCTCGCCGACTACGTCTTCCCGGCCTTCGAGGACGGGGAGCTCTGGGAGCGGAAGACCGCGGAGCTGCCGGTCAACGTCACGCCGGGCGACGCCAAGTCGGGCTCGGTGGAGTTCGACGCCCGGATCAGGCGGGTCTACGCGCGGGGCCTCGGGGAGGCGGCGGGCTACGTCCTGCCGCTGGCGAGCCTGCCCACCGGCAAGGGCGGCGAGGCCGACCGCGTCTGGATCTCGGAGACGTGGGACTTCCGGCGCGGCGCCGCCTTCCTGGTCCCGGGCGACTCGCCCGTGGGCTTCCGCCTGCCGCTGTCGTCCCTGCCCTACGTGCCGCCGGAGCACTATCCCTATTACCAGCCGCAGGACCCGCTGGAGCCCCGCGCCGCCCTCCCCGACGGGCACCCCGAGGGCCATCCCGGCGCCGCTGTGGTCAACGGCGCCGGCATCACCGGCGTGGCGGTGCGCACGGCCCTGTCGTTCGAGCCCCGGGACGGGGTGGTGCGGGTGTTCATGCCGCCGGTGCAGCGCGCCGACGAGTATCTGGAGCTCGCCGGCCACCTGGAGGCGGCCGCCGCCGCGCTGAAGCTGCCGATCCACCTCGAGGGCTACGAGCCGCCCTACGACCCGCGGATCGGCGTCATCAAGGTGACGCCCGATCCCGGCGTGATCGAGGTGAACGTCCACCCGGCCGCCT
Source organism: Methylobacterium sp. D54C (assembly GCF_053345595.1). Taxonomy (NCBI): domain Bacteria; kingdom Pseudomonadati; phylum Pseudomonadota; class Alphaproteobacteria; order Hyphomicrobiales; family Methylobacteriaceae; genus Methylobacterium; species Methylobacterium sp. D54C. The sequence goes on along the minus strand of NZ_JBKFAK010000008.1, from coordinate 185,612 downwards.
CGTGGCGGGAGGCGGTCGCCATCACCACCGACCTCTACGCCGAGGCCCGCCAGACCCGGCTCGGCGCGGAGAAATTCATGACCGACGGGCGCCATACCGGCACCGGCGGCGGCAACCACGTGGTCATGGGCGGCGTCACGCCGGACGATTCCCCGTTCCTGCGCCGGCCGGACCTGCTCAAGAGCCTCGTGCTCTACTGGCAGCGCCACCCGTCGCTCTCGTACCTGTTCTCGGGCCTCTATATCGGGCCCACGAGCCAGGCGCCGCGCATGGACGAGGCCCGCCACGACGGGCTCTACGAGCTGGAGATCGCGCTCGCCCAGGTGCCGGCCCCGGACGCGCCCAACATCCCGCGCTGGCTCGTCGACCGGATCTTCCGCAACATCCTCGTCGACGTCACCGGCAACACCCACCGGGCCGAGATCTGCATCGACAAGCTCTACTCGCCGGACGGGCCGACCGGGCGCCTCGGCCTCCTGGAGTTCCGCGCCTTCGAGATGCCGCCGGACGCGCGGATGAGCCTCGCGCAGCAGCTCCTGCTCCGCGCCCTCGTGGCGTGGCTGTGGCGCGAGCCGCAGACCGGCGGCTGTGTCCGCTGGGGCACGAACCTCCACGATCGGTTCATGCTGCCGCATTTCCTCTGGTCCGACTTCCTCGCGGTGCTGGAGGATCTCCGGGCGGCGGGGTACGATTTCGATCCGGTCGCCTTCGAGGCGCAGGCCCTGTTCCGGTTCCCGGTCTTCGGCACGGTCGAGCAGGGCGGGGTCCGGATGGAACTCCGCCAGGCGCTGGAGCCCTGGCACGTGATGGGCGAGGAAGGGACCAGCGGGGGCACCGTGCGCTTCGTGGACAGCTCGGTCGAGCGGCTGCAGGTCAGGGTCGAGGGCTTCGTGCCCGAGCGGCACGTCATCGCCTGCAACGGCCGCCGCCTGCCCATGACCTCCACCGGCCGCGGCGGCGAGGCCGTGGCGGGCCTGCGCTTCAAGGCGTGGCAGCCGGCCTCCTCCCTGCACCCGACGATCCCCGCGCACTCGCCGCTGACCTTCGACATCCTCGACGCCTGGAGCGGGCGCTCCCTCGGCGGCTGCCGCTACCACGTCGCCCATCCGGGCGGGCGCAACTACGAGACCCACCCGGTCAATGCCTACGAGGCGGAGGGGCGGCGCCTCGCCCGGTTCCAGCCGAACGGCCACACGCCCGGCCGGCTGGAGATGCCCCGCCCGGAATCGAGCGCCGAGTTCCCGCTGACCCTCGACCTGCGGACGCCGGCCTCGCAATGACCCGCGATGTTCGGACATCCGGGGCGGACACCGGCGCGGGCGGCAGAGCGCGACGCGCCCCCGCTCCCGTGCGGGAGAGGGACCCGCGCTCCGCTCTGCGGCCGCGACGTCGTCCACGCTGCGTGGATCCGCGAGCCGCGATGACCCGGGATCCGTGATGGAGGCGGCGCTCGCGGGCAGCCGCGGCCGGGCCGAGCGGCCGGAGGGCGCGCGCGAGCGCGTCGCCCGCTGGAGCGCGGGCTACCGCCCCGCCCCCGGCCGGCCGGACGAGTTCCTGGGCCCCGACGGCGCGCCCCGCGGGGCGTGGCCGCGCCTGCTCGACCGTCTCGGCGGCCTCACCGAGCCGGAGATCATGGCCCGGTTCGTCGCGGCGGAGCGGCACATCCGGGACGCGGGCATCTCGTTCCGCATCGCCGGCGACCAGCGCGAGCACCCCTGGCCGCTGGGCTGCCTGCCCCTGGTGATCGAGGGGCCGGAATGGGCGGCGCTCAGCGCCGGCATCGTCCAGCGCGCGGAGCTGATGGAGGCGATCCTCACCGACGCCTACGGCGAGGGCCGGCTGGTCGCCGAGGGGCTCCTCCCCGCCGCGATCGTGGCCGGCACGCCCGAGTTCCTGCACCCGCTCCACGGGGTCGCGCCCCCCGGCGGCCACTACCTCAAGCTCTACGCGGCCGATCTCGGCCGGGGACCGGACGGGCGCTGGCAGGTGCTCGCCGACCGGACCCAGGCGCCCTCGGGCCTCGGCTGGGCGCTGGAGAACCGCATGGTCCTGGCCCGGACCTTCCCGGACTTCTTCCAGGACCTCCACGTCGAGCGCCTGCCGGCCTTCTTCCAGGCGTTCCGCGACGGGCTGGCGCTGGGGGCGGAGCGCGCCGACCCGCGGATCTGCCTGCTGACCTCCGGCCCCTACAGCAGCACCTACGTCGAGCAGGCGGCGCTCGCCCGCTACCTCGGCCTGATGCTGGTGGAGGGCGACGACCTCGTCATGCGCGACGGGCGCCTGCACGTGCGCACCGTCTCGGGCCTGAAGCGGGCCGACGCCCTGTGGCGGCGGATCGACGCCGACTTCCTCGACCCCCTGGAGCTGAACCCGGCCTCGCGCCTCGGCGTGCCCGGCATCCTCGACGCCCTGCGCAACGGCTCCCTGGTGATGGCCAACATGCCGGGCGCGGGGCTCGTCGAGTCGGCCGCCCTCGCCCCCTACCTCGACGGCATCGCCCGGCGCGTCCTCGGCGAGCCCCTGCGGCTCGGCCATCCGCGCACGTGGTGGTGCGGCGACCTCGAGGGCCTGGCGCACGCGCGGGCCAACCTCGACAGCCTGACCCTGCGCCCGGCCGCCACGCCCCAGCGCGGGGCGGGGCGCGACGCGATCCTGGCCGGCCCGGTCCTGGCAGCCGAGCGCGAGCGGGTCGTGGCGGCCCTGCGCGACCGGCCCTTCGACTACGTCGCCCAGGAGGCGGCGCCGCTCTCGACGATGCCGGGCTGGGAGCGCGGCCCGGACGGCCTGTTCCTGACGCCCCGCCCCTTCGTGGTCCGCGTCTTCGCCGCGCGGACGCCCCTCGGCTGGCAGGTCATGCCCGGCGGCTTCTGCCGGGTCTCGGAGCGCGAGGACGTCGACCCGATCGAGCTGCGGCTCGGCATCCGCTCCGCCGACGTCTGGGTCCTGTCCGAGGAGCCGGTCGCCGCGCCCCTGATCGGCACGCAGGCGGCGCCGCGGGTGCGGCGGGTCGGCGGGCACCTCCCCGCCCGGGCCGCCGACGGCCTGTTCTGGCTCGGCCGCTACCTGGAGCGCGGCGAGGCGGTGATCCGGCTGGTGCTCGCCCACCTGCGCAGCGTCGGCGACGCCGTCGGGACCGACATCTCGGGCGCCCTCGACACGCCGGCGGCCCTGGCGCTCCGGGCGCTGCTGCACGAGTGGGGCGCCATCGCGGCCGCCGACCTGCCGACCGCCCGCCTCGCCCAGGAGGCGCTGGCCGGGCGCGACCGGCCGGGCTCGGCCCGGTCCCACGTCATCGCGGCCCGCCGCAACGCCGCCGCGCTCCGCGCCCGCCTGTCGGGCGAGGCGTGGCGGGTGCTCGCCGACCTGAACGAGTTCCTGTCCCTCAACACCGAGCGGGCCTTCACCGAGTCGCAGCTCGCGGGCCGGGCCGAGCGGGCCCTGAGCCAGCTCGCGGCGCTCGCCGGCCTCACCCACGAGAACATGAGCCGCGCCGAGGGCTGGCACTTCATCGAGCTCGGGCGGCGGATCGAGCGGGCGATCAACACCGGCGCCTTCGCGCTGGCCTTCGCCAACGACGAGGCGACCCCCGGCTGCCTCGGGGTGATGCTGTCCCTGTGCGATTCGCAGATCAGCTACGGGCGGCGCTACCTGCAGGGGGCGGCCCTCGACCCCGTGCGCGACATGGTGCTGCTCGACCCCTACAACCCGCGCTCGATCGCCTTCCAGGCGGAGGCGATCACCCGGCACCTCGCCGACCTGCCGGCGCTCGCCGCGGACGGGATCCCCGAGCCCCATTGCCGCCTCGCGACGCGGATCCTGGCGGAGTTGCGCAGCGGCGAGGCCGCGGATTTCGACGCCGTGCGCCTGACCGCGCTCGCGACCGACCTCGAGCGCCTCGCCGACGGCATCGCGGCCCGCTACTTCCCCACCGGGCCGAACGCGCTGCGCCCCGAGAAGCTGACGGGGCTGGCTTGATGCTGTGTGTCCTTGACGCTGCCGCCTCAAGGACGATCCGCAGCACGGGCTGCGGCGCGCCTTCGCGCTTGCCGGCGACCGCAGGCGACGGACGTCGCGATGGGCGGTGGCCGGGATGATCTACACGCTGCGCCACCGCACCGCCTACCGCTACGGCCGGCCGGTGCACTTCGCCCGCTGCACCCTGCGGCTCAAGCCGCAGGATTGCGAGGGCCAGAGCGTGCTGGCGAGCGCCGTCACGATCGACCCGAGCCCCGCCCGCGCGGTGATGCGGCGCGACTATCTCGGGATCGACGCGGTGGCGATCACCCTGGAGACGCCCCACACCACCTTCAGCGTCGAGGCGCTCTCCACCGTGCGGGTCGAGCGCCCGGCCCCGCCGCCGCCCGAATCCGGGATGCCCTGGGAGCGGGTCCGCGACGCCGTTCTCGCCGGGCGCGACCTCGGCGGCCGGGCGCCGGTGCACTTCCTGTTCCCGAGCAGCCGGGTGCCGCTGCTGCCCGCGATCACCGACTACGCGCGGCCGAGCTTCGCCGCAGGCCGCAGCGCCTACGGGGCGGCCCACGACCTGATGCTGCGGATCGGCCGGGATTTCCGCTTCGATTCCAAGGCCACCACCGTCTCGACGCCGCTCGCCGACTCCTTCGCGCTCCGGGCCGGGGTCTGCCAGGACTTCGCCCACGTGATGATCGCGGCCCTGCGCGGCATGGGCCTGCCCGCGGCCTATGTCAGCGGCTACCTGCGCACGGTGCCGCCGCCCGGCCGGCCGCGCCTGCGCGGGGCGGATGCGAGCCACGCCTGGGTGGCGGTCTGGTGCGGCGCCGGCTGGCTCGGCCTCGACCCGACCAACGGCGTCGCGGTGCGGGACGACCACATCGTGGTGGCCCGCGGCCGCGATTACGGCGACGTGGCGCCGGTCGACGGCATCGTCAGCGGCTCGGGCAAGCAGCGCCTCAAGGTCGAGGTCGACGTCATCCCCGACACCGAGACGCGGGATCTCGCGCTGGTGGGATGAGGTGACGCTCCGGCATCGCGAGCGCAGCGAAGCGACCCAGGGCGGCGCGACATCCCCGAAGGTGGCGCGACACCGGATCGCTCCGCTCCGCCCGCAAGGACGGGGATGTCGCGGACGCCACCCTCACCACATCGACTTGGCCGCCCGCTCCGGCCATTCCGCGTCGTAGCGCTGGCCGCCGACCTCGCCCGCGGTCAGCGCCGCCAGGATCGCCCCCGGCGTCGGCAGGCTTCCCGGGTCGACGCGGGCTTCCGGATCCCACAGCCCGGCCCGGATGATCGCCCGGGCGCACTGGAAGTACACCTCCGCGACGGTGATCACGAGGGCGGTGCGCGGCGCGTGGCCGTCGACCCGGAACGAGGCGAGCAGGTCCGGGTCGGCCGAGATCACCGCCCGGCCGTTCACACGCAGCGTCGTGCCCGAGCCCGGGATCAGGAACAGCAGCGCCACCCGCGGGTCGCGCACGACGTTGCGGAGCGAGTCGATCCGGTTGTTGCCGCGCCGGTCCGGCAGGATCAGCGTGCGCGGGTCGGCGACCCGCACGAAGCCCGGCCGGTCCCCGCGCGGGCTGCAATCGAGCCCTTCCGGGCCGGCGGTCGCCAGCACCGCGAAGGGCGAGGCCGCGATCAGCGCCGCGTAGTCCGGCGTGATCGCGGCCGCCACCTTCACCGTCGAGGCGGGCGCCAGGGGCGCGCTGTAGAGCGCCTCCAGCGCGGCGAGATCGTCGACGATCATCGCGCCCTCACGCGACCGGGGCGGCCTTGCCGGCCGCGAAGGCTTCGTGCTCCGCGACCAGCGCCCCCGACAGCGCCGCGGCGATCAGGCCCCGGGTCTCGTCGACGCCGTAGAGGGCCACGAAGGAGCCGAACCGGGGTCCGCGCGCCTCACCGAACAGCACGTTGTAGAGGCTCGTGAACCACGCCTGCGACACGCCGGGCCGCCCGTCCGGGCTCTTGGCCTTGCCGGACGTGTCGGGGAAGTGGCGCCGGCCGACCTCGTAGACCGCCGCCTGCAGGGCCTCGGGATCGGTGGAGCCGGCATGCTCGGCCAGCGTCTCCGACAGGTCCTCCAGGGCCGCCCGCTCCTCGGGCGTCGGCGCCCGGTAGGTCTTGGCCGGCCGCACGAAGTCCGAGAAGTACTTCAGGGCGTGCTTCACCAGCCGGTCGAGGCCCGGATGGGTCTCCGGCCCGGTCCGCGGCGCGTAGCGGCGGATGAAGCCCCACAGCACCGCCGGATCCTCGGTGTTGGCGACCGCCGCGAGGTTGAGCAGCATCGCGAGGGTCAGGCTCGCGCCCTCGACCCGCTCGGGCTCCGGCGGGGTGCCGGCGTGGAGGTGCCAGACCGGGTTGCCCAGCCGCAGCTTCGCGTCCTGGCCGGCGTAGCGGTCGAGGAAGCCGATATACTCGTCGACGTGCCGGGGGATCACGTCGAAGAACAGGCGCTTGGCCTCGCGCGGCTTGTTGTACATGAACAGGGCGAGCGATTCCGGCGTGCCGTAGGTGAGCCACGCGTCGATCGTCAGGCCGTTGCCCTTCGACTTCGAGATCTTCTGCCCCTTCTCGTCGAGGAACAGCTCGTAGTTGAAGCCCTCCGGCGGCTCGCCGCCGAGCGCCCGGGCGATCTTGGCCGAGAGCTTGACCGAGTCGATCAGGTCCTTGCCGGCCATCTCGTAATCGACGCCGAGCGCCACCCAGCGCATCGCCCAGTCGGGCTTCCACTGCAGCTTGGCGTGGCCGCCGGTCACCGGAGTCTCGTAGCGCTCGCCCGTGGCGGGATCGCGCCACACGATCGTGCCGCTCTCCGCCCTCACCTCGTCGATCGGCACCTGCATCACGTGGCCGGTGACCGGGTGGAGCGGCAGGAACGGCGAGTAGCTCGCCGAGCGCTCGGCCCGCAGCGACGGCAGCATGATCTCCATCACGGAATCGTAGCGCTCCAGCACGCGCAGCAGCGTCGCGTCGAACACGCCCGCGCGGTAGCACTCGGTCGCCGAGCGGAACTCGTAACTGAAGCCGAAGGCGTCGAGGAAGCGGCGCAGCTCGGCGTTGTTGTGCGCCCCGAAGCTGTCATGGGTGCCGAACGGGTCCGGCACGCGGGTGAGCGGCTGGTTGAGGTGCGCGGCCAGCATCTCCCGGTTCGGGACGTTGTCGGGAACCTTGCGCAGCCCGTCCATGTCGTCCGAGAAGGCGATCAGCCGGGTCGGCACCGCGTCGCGGGTGAGCACCCGGAAGGCGTGGCGCACCATGGAGGTGCGGGCGACCTCGCCGAACGTGCCGATATGCGGCAGGCCCGACGGGCCGTAGCCGGTCTCGAACAGCACCTCGGTCTTGCCGGATTTCTCCAGCCGCGCCACGAGCTTGCGCGCCTCCTCGAAGGGCCAGGCGGCGGCGTTGGCGGCGGCCTCGATCACGTCGGCGTCGAGGGTCAGGGCTGGGGGAGCGGCGGGCATGTCGTCGGGGGTGATCTTCGGGGCTGAACGCGGATAGGGCGCGCGCACCCTAGAGCGGTTCGCACCGGAGCGGAACGCCCTCGGCCCGCATGGCGCGCATCTCCGCGTCGGTGGCGCGGCCGCCGCGGGCCGCGGCATCGGCGGCGTCCCGCTCCTCCGCCGCCTCCTGGGGCGGCGGCAGACGGAAGCCCCGCGCCCGTCTCCTCAGAACGGGCTCACCGGGAAGAACCGCAGGTACAGCTCGGTGTACTTGCCGTCGTCCCAGACCCGCTGGAGCGCGTCGTCCAGCGCCCGGGAGAGGGCGGCGTCCTCCTGGCGGGTGATCAGGCCGATCCCCTCCCCGAAATAGCGGTTCTCGAGGTAGTCGCCGCCGGTGAGCGCGCAGCAACTCTCCGCGTCCTGGCCGCCGACGAACAGGGCGAGGTTGAGGCCGTCGGCGAACAGGTAGTCGATTTCGCCGCGCTTGAGCGCGCTCTCGGCCGCCGTGAGATCGGTGAAGTCCTTCGGCACGGCCTTCGGGAAGAACGCCTTGAGGTAGGCCGCGTGGGCGCTGCCGGCGATGACCCCGACGCTGCGGCCGGCGAGCGCCGCCGCGGAGGGGACCGGCAGGCCCTTGTCGGCCCGGGCCGCGAAGCGCGCCGGCCAGCGGAAATACGGCCGCGTCGCCAGGAATCGCGACCGCAGGGACGCGGTCAGCGGGATGGCGGCCGCGACCACGTCGCCCTGCTTGCCGTCGAGGGCGTCGAGCAGGGTGTCGAAGCGGCGCGCCTGCACCGTGCAGGTGATCGTCAGCTTCTCGCAGACCGCCCGGGCGAGTTCGACCACGAAGCCCGTCGGGTTGCCGTCGGGGCCGGCGAAGTGCAGCGGCGGGAACTCGTCGTCCGTGAGGAAGCGGACCGCCCGGCCGGTCTGCGGCGCCTCCACGCGCTCGCCCCGGCTGCGCGGGTTCCAGAAATCCGGGATCGTGACGGCGGGGGTGGCGGTGACGCCCGTGGCCGGCGCGGCCGGGGGCGCCGCGGCGGCGGCCGGCCCCGCGAGGAGCGCCGCGACCGCGGCCGCCGCGATCCGGGATGGGATGGCTGTCCTATCGCCTCTTGACGACGGGGACGGGGCGGTGCTCCTCTTGGAGCGCGGGGGCGGGGACTGGCTCACCCCCCTCCTCTACCACGTCCTCGGGCCGCCGGGGGAGCGCGCGGCGTGTCGTTCCAGCGCCCGCCCGCGGGGCCGGAGGGCCTGCCGCCGGAGATCGCCTTCCTGCTGGACGAGGGCGTCGATGCGCGGCTGCTGGCCCGGGCCGCCGCCGCGGCGGCCGCGGCCGGGACCGACGCGGCGACCGCGCTGATGAATGCCGGCCTGATCGCGGAATCGGCCTACTACGCGGCCCTGGCCCGGGCGCTCGGCGCCCCCTACCTCGACGGCCCGATCCCGTTCGGCCTGGGCCTGCGCTTCCCCGACAGCCTCGTGGCCGGCCTCGCGCCGCTGGCGCCGGGCGCGGTGGCGCCCTGGGTCCTGGCGCCCCGCGGGCGGGCGATCGCGGACCTCCTCGACGCCGCCGGCCGCGCCGCTGGCCACGCCGCCGTGCCGGCGATCACCAGCCCTACCCGCCTGCGCGAGGCCGTGTTCGCGTCCGTGCCCGGGCAGGTGGCGGATCACGCGGCGCACGACCTGCGGCGGCACGGCCCCGAGTGGGCGGCCGCCCCCGAGCCGGCCTTCCGCTGGCTGCTGGTCCTCGCCCTCGGCGGGACCGCCGCGCTCTGCCTGTGCGCGGCGCTGCCGGCCCCGCTGGCGCGCGCGGTGATGACGGCCGGGCAGGTCCTGTTCCTGGCCATGGCGACCCTGCGGATCGCGGCCCTCGCCATCGCGGCCCCGGTCGCCGCGGAGGCGGTGGTGCCCCTCGCCGAGGCCGACCTGCCAGTCTACACGATCCTCGTCCCCCTCCACCGCGAGGCGGCGGTGGTGCCGGACCTGCTCAGGGCGCTCTCCGCCCTCGACTATCCGGCCGCCAAGCTCGACATCAAGCTGCTGCTCGAGGCGGACGACGCGGAGACCGCCGCGGCCCTCCCCCGCGACACCCTCCCGGCCCGGTTCGAGGTGATCACGGTGCCGCCGGGCGGCCCGCGCACCAAGCCGCGGGCGCTCAACGCCGCGCTGCCGCTGGCCCGCGGCACCCTGATCACGGTCTACGACGCCGAGGACGTGCCCGATCCCGGGCAACTGCGGCTGGCGGCCGCCCTGTTCGCGCGCCTACCCGCGCGGACCGCCTGCCTCCAGGGGCGGCTCGTGATCGACAATGCCGGCGATTCGCGCCTCGCCCGTGCCTTCGCCCTCGAATATGCCGGGCTGTTCGACGTGCTGAACCCGGCCTTCGCCCGCTGCGGCTTGCCGGTCCCGCTGGGCGGCACCTCGATGCACCTGCGCACCGTCGTGGTGCGGGCTCTGCACGGCTGGGACGCCCACAACGTCACCGAGGACGCGGATCTCGGCCTGCGCCTCGCGCTGGCGGGCTACACCGTCGGCGACCTGCCCAGCCCTACCTTCGAGGAGGCGCCGGCCCGCCTCGGGCCCTGGCTCGGCCAGCGCACCCGCTGGCTGAAGGGCCTGGTCCAGACGAGCCTCACCCACGGGCGGCACCCGCTGGCCAACGCCCGCAGGCTCGGCGGCCTGGAGACGCTCTGCGCCGCCGCCCTGGTCCCCGGGACGGTGGTCTCGGCGCTCGCCTACCCGGCCTGCCTCGCCGCGGCGGCGTGGTCCTTCCTGGTCCGGGACATCCCGGTCGCCCCCGTCTTCCTGGACAACCTCTCCACGGGGCTCGCCATCACGCTGTTCGGGACGGGGCTCGCCGCCCTGGTCCTGCCCGCCCTCGTCGGCTGCGCCCGGCGCGGCTGGGGGGACCTCGCCCGGTCGGTCCCGTGGATGCCGGTCTACTTCCTGCTGGTCAGCCTCGCCGCGTGGCTGGCGCTGATCGAGCTGGTCCGGGCGCCGCTGCGCTGGAACAAGACCCGGCACGGCCTCGCGCGGACCTCCCGCAGCGGCCGCCGGCGGCGGGCGTACCCTGCGACAGCCTGCGACACCGGGACGTGACCGGACGGCGGCGGATGCGCGTCGGCTTGATCTGGATCAGTCGCGGGCCCGCGCCGGGCCGCTAGCTTGGCCAGCCGGCTCCCGCCCGCGCCGCGGGCGGCCGGTGATTCGCCTCGCGTGGGTCCAAGCGATGCCGGCCTATCACCTCCGACGCACCCTCGAGCACGCGGACGGCCGCTGCGGCCTCGCCTTCGCCAGCGACCGCCTGGAGGCGGACGACGCGGAGGCGGCGATCCGCCGCGCCCGCGACCTGTGCCGGACCGCCGCCAACATGCTCCTGACCGGGGCGGTGCTGACCGATTCCCTCGGCCGGATCCTGTGGTCGTTCACCCTGGCGCTGGCCCGGGAGCCGCTCTGCGTCCGGCCGACGAGCTGAGGCCCCCGGCGGAACCCGCGCGGATCGGCGCGCCGTGCAACGCCCGCGGCCCGCGCGCCGTTGTCCCGCACGGGCGCGGCCCGGAGAGGCCGAGAGTGCGGCCGAGCGAGCTGCCGGGAGAGCTGCCATGAGCACGATCGCGATCCTGATCGGCACGAAGGCGGGGGCGCGCCTCCTGGCCGCCGCCTCCGAGCGGGAGGCGGCCCTCTCGGCCGAGGCCTTCCTGCTGCGCCTGCCCGTCCGCGCCCTCCCGGCGCCGCTCTGGGTGCAGTGCGCCGACCCGGCGGTCAGCGGCCGCCTCACCGGCTACCTGAACGGCCTGCAGGCCGAGCAGGTGCGCGAGCGCGACCCGAGCCGGGTCTGAGGCCCTGCGCTGAGGACCGGCGCTGAGGACCGGCGATCCGCGAGACGCATTTCCCTGCGCCGCGCCATGCTCTAACCCCGTCCGCATGAGCGAGACACGCGACGCGGACCGGTCCGGGGCGAAGGGGGGGCGGGACGCCGATCCCGCCGCGGAGGCGCCCCTGGGCCGGCTCTTGCGCCTGATGGCGACCCTGCGCGATCCCGTCGCCGGCTGCCCCTGGGACGTGGCGCAGAGCTTCGCCACCATCGTGCCCTACACGATCGAGGAGGCCTACGAGGTCGCCGACGCGGTGGCGCGGGGCGACCTCCGCGACCTGCGCGACGAGCTCGGCGACCTGCTGCTCCAGGTGGTGTTCCACGCCCGCATGGCCGAGGAGCGGGGCGCCTTCGCGTTCGACGACGTGGCCCGCGCCATCGGCGACAAGCTGATCCGGCGCCATCCCCACGTCTTCACCCCGGACGGCGCGCCCCTGCCCGCCGGCTCGCCCCTGCTCGACCCCGCGGCGGTCGAGGCCCAGTGGGCGGCGATCAAGGCGCAGGAGCGGGCGGCCCGGCAGGGGGAGCGGCGGGACGCGGGGCTCGCGCCGGACCCGGCGCCCGGCCCCCTCGGCGGCGTCGCGCGGGCGCTGCCGGCCCTCGCCCGGGCGGAGAAGATCTCCCGGCGGGCGGCCGCCTACGGCTTCGACTGGGACGACGCCGCCCAGGTCGTCGACAAGGTCCGCGAGGAGACCGACGAGGTCGCCGAGGCCCTGGCGGCGGGCGACCCGGAGGCCCTGTCCGAGGAGATCGGCGACCTCCTGTTCTCGGTGGCGAACCTCGCGCGGCACGCCGGGATCGACCCGGAGACGGCCCTGCGCGACGGCACCGCCAAGTTCGAGCGCCGCTTCGCCGCCATGGCGCGCCATCTCGCGGCGTCCGGGGGCGCCCTCGGCCGCTCCGACCTCGCCGCCATGGAGGCGGCGTGGCGGGCGGCCAAGCGCGACGAGGCGGCGGGCGGGGCTTAGCGGCGCTGTCAGGCGGCGCCGCGCCGTACGCTCGCGGCCCGAGATGCCGGCCCGTCGCGGCGGATCCGTCGGGCTCCGAAACGGTGATCCGACGCGTTGGCGTTCCGGAGGGCGGGCGTTAAACCCGTGCCATGTTCGACGACGCAGCCGCTCAGCGCTATCTCGCGGGACTGGCCCCCGTGGCGGCGGGATCGGTGCGCTGGCTCATCTACGATCACGACCGGCAATGGGTCTCGGTCGTGGACGGTGATCTGGCGTCCCTGCGGCAGGATTGCCTGCACGTCCTCGGTGCCACCGAGGAGGCCGACGCCACCACGTCCCTCGTCGACGCGATCCGCGAGTTCCTCGCCGAAGGGACGGAGCGCACCCCGCAGATCGTCGCCCTCTCGTGCGCCGTGCTGATGCAGAGCGTCGGGGATCTCGACGCGGTCTTCGATCGGATCCGGTCCGGCGTCATGGCAACCCTCGTCTACGCCGAGGACGTCGTGGTCAGGCCCGTCGCCGGGTAGCGCGGATCGGCCCTCGCCCGGACGCGCCGCCCGACCGGGCTGGCTGCCTTCGCGGCGATCCTCCGCGGCTCCCCCGCGCGGCGAGGGCTCGACACGTCGCGGCGCGCGGATATGTTCCGCGCATGCGCTTCGCCCTGCCCGCCCTCGCCGTCCTCGCCGTCACCGCCGCCCTGTCCCGGCCGGCCGCGGCCGAGACCATCCTCCAGGAGCGGTTCGGGTGCCACACCCAGGAGGTCACGGACCGCCTGTTCAAGCTGGTCATGGCGGGCGACGAGTCCGGGTTCGGCCAGCTGCTGCAGGGCAGCCTCGCCAGCGGCGAGTGCCGGTCGTTCAAGCCCGGCGAGGAGGTACGGCTCGAGTCCCGGACGATGAGCTACGGCTGCCTCGCCCTGAAGGACACCCAGGATCGCTGCTACTGGACGCCGCTGAGCGCCATCGAGAAGGCGAACTGACGCCGCCGGCCCGGGCCGCGGCGAACCGGCGCCCGGGGGCGCCGGCCCGCCCGCGCGGCCGGAACGCGGTCAGGCGGCCTTCCTGCCCCTGCCCTTCGACGCCTCCGCGTCCGGCTCCGCTCCGCCGGGCTCGCCCGCGGCGTTGATCGACTCCGCGATCTTCGAGAGCAGCGCGTCGGTCCGCTTCTCCTCCTGCAGGGTCTCGTCCAAGAGCTCGGCGGCGTCCGCGTAGCCGAGCTGGGCCGCCCAGGTCTTCAGGGTGCCGTAGCGGGCGATCTCGTAATGCTCCACCGCCTGGGCGCAGGCGGCCAGCACCGCGTCGGCGGCCGGGCTGTCGGCGAAGTCGTCGAGATCCTCCTCCATCTCCGAGACGATGCCCTGCATCGCCTCGCAGGTCTTGGCCCGGGCCGGCTTCCCGATGATCTCGAAGACCTGCGTCAGGCGCTCCACCTGCTGGGCGCTCTCCTCGGCATGGGTCTCGAAGGCCTGGCGCAGCTCGTCGTGCTCCGCCGCCCGGGCGGATTTCTTGAGGGCTTTCACCGACTGCTTCTCGGCGTAGTAGACGTCCTTCAGGGTCTCGTAGAAGGCGTCCTGCAGCGTCTTCTGCTTGGCCATTCGGTCTGTCTCCGCTGGGGTCCGCGCGCCGGGTTCGGCGGCGTCCTCCGGGGAACTCCGGTCCGGCCGGCCGTATCCGGGCGATATCTTCGCCCTGTGGAGGAACCTTTCGGGGCTCAGCCGCCCGCCCCGTCCGGGCGCGGCTTCCGGCTGCCCCGCGGCGCGCCGCCCGGCTTCGGGCGCAGGCGGTCGAGGACCGTTTCCAGGGCGCGCTCCACCGCGTCGCGGTCCGGCACGGTCTCCGGCACCGCGTCAGGCGGAGGCGGGGGCGATCGGCCCGGGTCGCGGCGCTTCGGCATGTCGTCCGCCCGTATCGCCGCCGGGCCGACCGGTCTTCCGGCCCGCGCGGCGGCTTCCGGCCGGTCGATCGGCCAGGATCCTGGGATCAAAGCCTGCCGGGATCCGGGGATCCCGGGATCCTGTGATCAAGGTTCGCGGATGGTTGCCGGCGCGTCGGGATCCGGACCTTTCGGCGGCCGTGCCGGATCACCGGAGATCCCGGTCGCGGCGGATCTGCGGCGGCCGCCGAACGGCCAGTCGATCAGGCCGCCGGCCCAGAGCGCCGCCCAGACGAAGACCGGCTGAAACGCGAGCCGCGGCCCGTGGTACCACCAGGAATCCGGGATGCCCTCGACGTGGACGTGCTCGAACGCGTGCTTGAGGTTCGCCGGGTAGACGCAGACCGCGTAGAGGGCGAGGCCGAGCGCGGCCGCCCGGCGGAACCGCCCGGTGAGGAGGCCGACCGCGCCGGCGATCTCGCACAGGCCGGTCGCCAGGATGACGAGCCGCGGCTGCGGCACCCAGTCGGGCATGAGCGGCAGCATCGCGTCGGTCGCCACGAGGTGGACCACGCCGATGAACCCGTAGATCGCCGCGAGCGCGTAGCGCAGCCGGCGCCGCCAAGTCTCGATTGCCCCCTCGATTGACGCCTCGATCGCTCCCTCGGTCACGCGACCGCGTCCTCCGTGACGCCGCAGGCCTGCGCCACGCGGGCGCGCAGGGCCGCCACGAGGCGGGTCACCGCCGGATGGCCGGCGCCCGGGCCGGCGCCCGGGAAGGCCGTGTCGCCGATGGCCGTCACGGGGGCCAGGAGCCGCAGGGAGTTGGTCAGGAACACAGCCTCCGCGCCGAGGAGATCGGGCAGGCCGAGCGACCGTTCCTCGGCCCGCAGCCCGCATCCGGCGGCGAGACCCAGCACCTCCGCCCGCACGATGCCGGCGAGCACGCCGTCCCCGAGCGGGGGCGTCACCAGATTGGCGCCGAACAGGGCGAAGAGATTGCCGGTGCCCGCGCAGGCGACGCGGCCCCGGGTGTTGCGGAACAGCGCCTCGTCGAACCCCGCGGCGGCGGCCTCGCGGGCGGCCAGCACCGCGTCGAGATAGCCCAGCGTCTTCAGGCGGGCGGCGGGGGAGGTGTCGTTGCGGGCGATGGCCGTCGGCCACAGGCGCAGGGGCGCGAAGGACGCGGCCCTGGCGCTCGCGGCCGCGGTGGCGAACAGGGTCGGGTTCGGCGCGTCCGGCGGCCTCAGGCCGCGTGGGCCGGAGCCGCGCGTCAGCGTGGTCCGGATCGCGAGCCGCTCCCCCTGACCCGCGAGGTCCCGCATGGCCGCACGGATCCGCTCGGGTTCGGCGGGGATCCCCAGCGTCTCCGCGGAGGCCACGAGCCGGGCGATATGGGCGTCCTCGAAGGCGACGCGGCCGCCGAGCGCCAGTGCGGTGTCGAACAGGCCGTCGCCGAGCGTCAGGCCGCGGTCGGTGTGGTCGAGCGGAGCCGTGGTTCCGGGCAGAGGCGCCCCGTCACGCCACAGCATCGCGGCGCCCCTCCGGCCTCTCCCGCCACGCGCGGGCGAGATCCAGGAAATTGGCGAACAGGGCGTGGCCGCCCTCGGTCAGGACCGATTCCGGGTGGAACTGGATGCCGTAGGTCGGGTGGGTCCGGTGCGACAGCGCCATCACCTCCCCCTCCTGCGAGACCGCGTCGACCGAGAGGTGTCTTTCCATGTCGGGGCCGGGATTCACGACCAGCGAGTGGTAGCGCCCGACCGGCATCGGCGCCGGGATTCCGGAAAACAGGCGCTCGCCGGTATGGGCGATCGGCGTCATCTGCCCGTGGAGGGGGCGCTGTGCCCGCGCGACCGTGCCGCCGAAGGCCGCGCCGATCGCCTGATGGCCGAGGCAGACGCCGAGGATCGGCACCGCGCCCGACAGGTCGCGGATCGCCGGCAGGGAGATCCCGGCCTCCGCGGGGGTGCAGGGCCCGGGCGAGACCACCAGGGCCTCCGGCTCCAGCGCCCGGATGCCGGGGACGTCCAGCGCGTCGTTGCGCACGACCCGGACCGTCTCGCCGAGCTCCTCCAGGTAACGGACGACGTTGAAGACGAACGAGTCGTAATTGTCGAGGACGAGGATCATGCGAAGGCCTCGAACACGCGGGCGGCCTTGGCCAGGGTCTCGTCGTATTCCGGGCCGGGCTCCGACAGCAGCGTCACCCCGCCCCCGGCCTGCAGGACCGCCTGCCGGTCGTCCATGAACACGGTGCGGATCGCGATCGACGTGTCGAGCGCCCCGTCGAAGCCGATCCGGCCGATGGCGCCGCAGTAGAGTTCCCGCGCGTCGCCCTCGATCTCCGTGATGATGTCCATGGCGCGGATCTTCGGCGCGCCCGTGATCGAGCCGCCCGGGAAGGTCCCTTCCAGGAGGTCGAGGGCGTCGAGCCCGTCGCGGAGGTCGCCGGTCACCACCGACACCAGATGGTGGACGTTGGCGTAGGTCTCCAGGCCGCACAGGGTCGGCACGGCGACGCTGCCCGGCGCGCAGACCCGCGACAGGTCGTTGCGCAGCAGGTCGACGATCATGACGTTCTCAGCCCGCTCCTTGACGCTGGCCTGGAGCGCCTCGGCCGCCGCCCGGTCGGCCGCCGGGTCGTCGAGGCGGCGGGCGGTGCCCTTGATCGGGCGCGTCTCCACGTGCCGCCCGTCGAGGCGGATGAACCGCTCCGGCGAGGACGAGGCGACGGTCAGGCCCTCCTGTTCCAGGTAGGCCCCGAAGGTCGCCGGGTTGGTCTCGCGCAGCCGCCGGTAGAGGGCGAACGGGTCGAAGCCGGCCGGCAGGTCGGCCACGAAGCGCTGGGCGATGTTAGCCTGGTAGATGTCGCCGGCCCGGATATAGGCGCGGACCTTTTCGACTGCTTCTTCATAGCTTTGGCGGTCGAAGTTCGAGCGCCACGCGAGCGGCTGGGCCGGCCGGGCGGGGGCTGGGACCGGCGGCTCCGCGCCGCCGAGCAGGTCGGCGAAGCGGGCGAGCCGCGCCTCCGCGCGGGCCCGCCGCGCGTCCGGCGCGGTCTCGGGGAAACCCGTGGCGACGAGCCGGCCCGTGCCGGCGGCGTGGTCGACGACCAGCGCGGTGTCGTAGAGGTTCAGCGCGATGTCGTCGGTGAGCCCCGCCCGCCGGGCGGGCGGCGCCACCCGCTCCAGCGCCGCGCCGAGATCGTAGGCGAGGTACCCGATCGCCCCGCCGGGGAACGGCTCCGGCCCGGCCTCGAGCCGGTAGGGTTCGAGGCAGGCCCGGAGCGCGGCCATCGGGCCGCCCGCCACCGGCCTCCCGTCGAGGGTCGCGCGCCCGTCGCGGTAGCGGAACCGCGCGAACGGGTCGGCGGCCACGATCGAGTGCCGCCCCAGCGGGTCGTGCCGCATGGCGCTGTCGAGGAAGGCGAGCCCCGGCAGGGCGCGCAGCCGGGCCGCCGCCGCGACGGGATCGATGAAGGGGATCTCTCGGGTCCACATGACCGGGTTCGGGGCCGTTATCCTCGGGCTGTGCGTCATCCGCTGCCGTCGCACAGGCGATGCCGCGGGGGAAGCGGCAGTTCCACGCAGGCCCCGCCGCCGCGCGCGGGCGGGCCGTGTCCGGGGCGCAGGGCCGCGCCGCCCAGGCCTGATGTGGGGTCTGAGGAGCCTGCCGCAAAGCTCTGCCGTTACGATAGGATCCGCGCCCGGGCTCAGGCTCGCGCGCAGGGCCGGGCACCTCTGCGGCGGCCGGCCTCGCGCGGAGGCGCGGGAGCCTGTATAGGGTCCCGACCCCGAATTCCTGGTCCCGCGCGCCGGGCGGCCGATCGCCCCGCCGGACTGTCCGACCCGAATGCCATGACCGCCACGCCCGCTCCCCGCGGCCCCGCTCCCGGCGCCGCCCCGAAAATCTCGTTCGTCTCGCTGGGCTGCCCGAAGGCGCTGGTCGATTCCGAGCGGATCCTCACCCACCTGCGCGCCGAGGGGTACGAGCTGGCCCGGCGGCACGACGGCGCCGACGTGGTGATCGTCAACACCTGCGGCTTCCTCGATTCCGCCAAGGCGGAGTCGCTCTCGGCCATCGGCGAGGCCATGGCGGAGAACGGCCGCGTCATCGTCACCGGCTGCATGGGCGCGCAGCCGGAGGAGATCCGCGAGAAATACCCCGACCTCCTGGCGGTGACCGGGCCCCAGGCCTACGAGTCGGTGGTGGCGGCCGTCCACGAGGCGGTGCCGCCGGCCCACGACCCGTTCCTCGACCTCGTGCCGCCGCAGGGGATCAAGCTCACCCCGCGCCACTACGCCTACCTGAAGATCTCGGAGGGGTGCAGCAACCGCTGCAGCTTCTGCATCATCCCGAGCTTGCGCGGGAACCTCGTCAGCCGCTCCGCCGCCGACGTGCTGCGCGAGGCCGAGAAGCTGGTGAAGGCCGGCGTGAAGGAGCTGCTGGTCGTCAGCCAGGACACCAGCGCCTACGGCGTCGATATCCGCTACAGTGAGAGCCCGTGGCGCGACCGCCAGGTCCGCGCCAAGTTCTACGACCTGACCCGGGAACTCGGCGAGCTCGGCGCCTGGGTGCGGCTGCACTACGTCTACCCCTACCCGCACGTGGACGAGGTCATCCCGCTGATGGCCGAGGGCAAGGTGCTGCCCTACCTCGACATGCCGCTCCAGCACGCGAGCCCCTCCGTGCTCAAGCGCATGCGCCGCCCCGGCAACCAGGAGCGCCAGCTCGACCGGATCCGCAGCTGGCGGCAGACCTGCCCGGATCTCGCGATCCGCTCGACCTTCATCGTCGGCTTCCCCGGCGAGACCGAGGCCGAGTTCGAGGAGCTGCTGGCCTGGTTGCAGGAGGCCAAGCTCGATCGGGTCGGCTGCTTCGAGTACGAGCCGGTGGCCGGCGCCACCGCCAACGCGCTGGGCGACCTCGTGCCGCCGGCGGTGAAGGCCGAGCGCAAGCGCCGGTTCATGGAGACCCAGAACGGCATCGCGCTCCGGCTGCAGCGGGCCAAGGTCGGCAAGCGGCTGCCCGTCATCGTCGATTCCGTCGAGGGCGGGGTGGCGCGGGGCCGGTCCAAGGCCGACGCGCCGGAGATCGACGGGACCGTCCACGCCGCGTTCCGGCGCCCGGTGCGGGTCGGCGACATTGTCACGGTGAAGATCGACCGGGCCGAGGCCTACGACCTCTACGGCAGCGTCGCCTGACGGCAGACCCCGTCTTTGCGAGCGCAGCGAAGCAATCCAGGGATGCGCTGCGCTCGAGGACGTCGCGCTGCCCTCTCGTCGCTTCGCTGCGCTCGCGACGACGGGCGGACTCCTGTTGACGCCGCGTCCGGCGCGGCTTGACCCCGCCCGCCCCGCGCGGTCTTTCGGAACAGATCAGGAACTTGGTCGGGACCCGAGGCGGCGATGGATCCGGAGGTCGCGCTCCGAAAGATCATCCACATCGACATGGACGCGTTCTACGCCTCCGTGGAGCAGCGCGACGACCCGTCGCTGCGCGGCCGGCCGCTGGCGGTCGGCGGCTCCCGGGAGCGCGGGGTGGTGGCCGCTGCGAGCTACGAGGCCCGAGAATTCGGTGTCCGCTCCGCCATGCCGTCGGCCACCGCGCGGCGGCTGTGCCCGGACCTGCTGTTCGTGAAGCCGCGCTTCGAGGTCTACCGGGCGGTCTCCGAGGAGATCCGGGCGGTCTTCGCCCGGCACACGGCCATCATCGAGCCGGTGGCCCTCGACGAGGCCTATCTCGACGTCACCGAGAACCTCCAGGGCCTCCCGACGGCGACGGCCGTGGCGAAGGCGATCCGGGCCGAGATCCTGGAACGGACCGGACTCATCGCCTCGGCCGGGGTCTCGTACAACAAGTTCCTCGCCAAGGTGGCGTCCGACCACCGCAAGCCCGACGCCCTGTTCGTCATCACCCCCGCCATGGGGCCGGACTTCGTGGCCGCGCTGCCGATCGGCCGGTTCCACGGCGTCGGCCCGGTCACCGAGGCGAAGATGAAGCGGCTCGGGATCGAGACCGGGGCGGATCTGCGCGCCTGGACGCCGGAGCGCCTGCGCGAGACCTTCGGCTCCGCGGGCGCCTACTACCACGCGGTCGCCCGGGGCATCGACGCGCGGCCGGTGCGCGCCCACCGGGTGCGCAAGTCGATCGGCGCCGAGACCACCTTCTCGGACGACACGGCCGCCTTCGAGGTCCTGGCCGCCCGGCTGGCGCCGCTGTTCGACAAGGTCTGGGCGGGCGCCGACGCCAAGGGCATGCGCGCCCGGACCGTGACCCTGAAGCTCAAGTTCTCGGATTTCGCGCAGGTCACCCGGGCGAAGTCCCTCGCCGTGCCGGTGGCCGACCGGGCCGCCCTGGAGCGGATCGGCCTCGACCTGCTCGCCGGCCTGTTCCCGCTGCGCCGCAGCGCGCGGCTGATCGGGGTGTCGCTGTCGGGCTTCGCGCAGGACGCGCCGGAGGCGCCGCTCCAGCTCGGGCTGGCGCTCTGACACGGCCTCCGGGGCAGGCCCACGCTCCGTCATCACGGGCGCAGCGAAGTGACCCAGGGCAGCAGGACATCGGTCAGCGTGGCTCTGGCCCTGGATCGCCTCGCTCCACTCGCAACGACGACGGTGGGGGAGCATCAACCGGAAAGCGATGGAGCCGCCGCCGTCATGCACGACACGGCGCCTGTGCGGTTCCGCACGTCGGGAAGGCCGGGTCGATCGCAGAGCGGAGCGATCCGGTCCGGATCAGGGTTTCTCGAGCCCGCGCGAACACAAGGACCCTGTCGATGCCGAAGCACGCCCGCCTGGCCCTGGCCGCCGCGCTTCTATCGGCCTTCGCGGCGGGCGCCGCCCGCGCGGACGGCACATCCGCTTTCGGGGCCGCCAACGCGGCCCAGCTCCGGGGCTACACCGCGAGCCCGGCCCAGGTCTACGTTCCGGCAGGCGGCCCGAGCGCCAGGCCCGCGGCCCCCGCACCGCAGCGGCCGAAGGCGCCGGCGCGCAGTCGCTGAGATCGACCCGGGCCGCGCCGGCCCGGGCATCCGATCACGCGTTCTCGGTCACGCGTTCTTGCGCGGCCGGTGGTCGGGGTCGATGCCGCCATCGAGCTTCGTCTCGTTGTCGACGTCGCCCTCGAAGGTCGAATCCGCCTGCAGATCCGCCGGGTCGGCGCCGCTCATCCCCTTCGAGGTGCCGATCCCGGGATTGCCCTTCAGGTCGGCGTCCGTGGGCGTGTCGGTCTTCGGGTGCTTGGATGACATGCAGGCTCCTGTCGGATGCTGATGTCGGGCCAACGCGTCGGCGCGGGGCCGGTCTCCCGCGCGGCGTGCGGCGGTTCGCCTCCCGGTCCCCGCACGCCCTCAGCCGATCTCCGCCGCCGCGATCCGGCGGACGCCCGCCGCCTCCATCCGCGCCCAGGCCCGCGCGAGCGACCCGTCCACGTCGATCCCGCGCACCGCGTCCGCCACCACGAGGACGTCGAACCCCGCGTCGCGCGCGTCGAGCGCGCTCCAGGCGACGCAGAAATCGGTGGCGAGGCCGCACACGGCAACGCGGGTGATGCCGCGCTCCCGGAGCGCCCCGGCGAGGCCGGTGCGCGTGGCCCGGTCGGCTTCCAGGAAGGCCGAGTAGCTGTCGACCCGCGGATCCAGCCCCTTGCGCACCACCAGGCTCGCCCGGTCGGTGGCGAGGTCCGGCGCGAAGGCGGCCCCGGGGCTGCCCTGGACGCAGTGGCGCGGCCACAGCACCTGCGGCCCGTAGGGCAGCGTCACGGTCTCGAACGGGGCCCGCCCCGGATGGGTCTCGGCGAAGGAGACGTGATCGGCCGGATGCCAGTCCTGCATCAGCACCACGTGCCGGAAGCGGTGCTGGAGGTCGTTGATCGGGCCGATCACCGCGTCGCCCCCCGGGACGGGGAGCGCCCCGCCCGGCAGGAAGTCGACCTGCACGTCGACGACGAGGAGCAGGTCGGCGTTGCCGGGCGTCACGGTCGGTCCCTACGGCAGCATCACGATCGAGCCGGTGGTCTCCCGGCCCGCGAGGTCGCGGTGCACCTGCTGCGCCTCGGCCAGCGGGTAGGTGGCGTTGACGGCGATCTTCACCGCGCCGTCGCGGACCACCTTGAACAGGCGGGCGGCCGCCTCCTCGAGGGTGGCACGGTTCGACGAGAAGGTCGCGAGCGTCGGGCGCGTCACGTAGAGCGAGCCGCGCGGGGCCAGCAGGCCGAGGTCGAGCCCGGTGATCGCCCCGGAGGCCGAGCCGAAGCTCGCCAGCAGGCCGAGCGGCGCGAGGCTGTCCAGGGAGCCCATCAGGGTCGCCTGCCCGACGCCGTCGTAGACCACCGGCACGCCCTTGCCGCCGGTGATCTCGCGCACGCGCTTGGCCACGTCCTCCTCGCGGTAGAGGATGACGTGGTCGCAGCCGTTCTGCTTGGCGAGCTCCGCCTTCTCGGGGCTGCCGGCGGTGCCGATCACGGTGGCGCCGAGGTGCTTGGCCCACTGGCACGCGATCAGGCCGACGCCGCCGGCGGCGGCCTGCCACAGGATCGTGTCGCCGGGCTTCACCGCGTAGGTCCGGTGCAGCAGGTACTCGACGGTCAGGCCCTTGAGCATCATGGCGGCGGCGGTCTTCTCGTCGACGCCGTCGGGGATCGGCACGGCCGCCGAGGCCGGGATCACCGGCTCCTCGGCGTAGCAGCCGTCCGCGACCGAGCCGTAGGCGACCCGGTCGCCGGCCTTGAACTGGGTCACGCCCTCGCCCACCGCCGTGACGGTGCCGGCGCCCTCCTTGCCGGGGGTGTAGGGCATGTGCGGGGACTTGTAGGCGCCGGTGCGGAAGTAGATGTCGATGAAGTTGACGCCGATGGCGGCCTGCCTGACTCGGATCTGCCCGGGGCCCGGCTCGGCCAGGGGCACGTCCTCGAAGCGCATCACCTCGGGACCGCCGTACTCGTAGACCCGGATCGCCTTCGGCATCGTTGGACTCCCGCTCGCCGCCCCGTCCGGGGCGTTGCAGCCCGAGATAACGGACCGCCCGCCGGAGGCAATTCGTTTTTGGCCTCTCGCGCCCCGGTTGTAACCCGCCCGGCCGCGGTCCCGTTCTGGATCCGCCGGACCCAGACGCCTATCTAGGCCCTGCCAGTCCCTGAGCCGAGGTCCGACATCCATGTCCGGCACCACCCGCACGAGCGCCGACCTCGATCCGCGCCGCCGCCGCCTCCTCTACCGCGCCTGGCACCGGGGCATCCGCGAGATGGACCTGATCATGGGCCGCTTCGCCGATGCCGAGATCGGCGACCTCTCGGAAGCGGAGCTCGACCAGTTCGAGGCGCTGATCGAGGTGCCGGACCGCGACCTGTTCAAGTGGCTGACCGGCGAGGTCGAGACGCCCACGAACTACGACACGTCGGTCTGGCGGCGGGTGCGGGCGTTCCACCGGCACGACGCGCCGATCCACTCCTGAGAGCGACCGGTCGAGAGTGCCCGCGATGGACGAACCGAAGCCCAACTACGATCACCCGGCCCGGTCGATCGCCACCGAGCTGGTGGTGCGCATCATGCTGGAGATGATGGAGCGCTCCGATCCGGCGCTCCGCGCCGAGATCCTGCGGCAGGCGACGGCGCGCGCCGCCGCGATGACCGAGCACATGCCCAACGCGGACTTCTTCCGCGGCCGGGTCGAGGCGGCGCTGGCGGAGATCGTCGGGCCGGACGCCTGAGGGGCGTAAGTCGCGGACTTCCGTCGCATCCGATCGAAGCGCTCGGCCGATACGGCCCGCTCCGTCATCACGAGCGTAGCGACGTGACCCAGGGCAGCGCGACGTCCGAAGGTGCGGTGCTGCTGGATTGCTTCGCTGCGCTCGCAAAGACGATGGGACCGTCTCTTCCCCCCTGGGAGAGGCGATCCGCAAGGTGCTCTGGGCCGGGCCATGGGTGTCCCCGAAGCGCGGCCGAACAGCCGTTCCATGCCGCGGCAGAACCGCCATATAGGATGCGTTCAGCCGTGACCGCGGGGACGCTTTATCGCGGCGGCCCGATCGGCTAACGCCACCCGACCTCCTCCCCTGACGCGCCCGGCGGGATTTCCCGCGAAAGACCCGATGGCCAAGCCTCAGCCGAAGCCCCCCGCCCCCGCCGCCAAGCCGCAGGTCGCGCGCTTCGCGCTGCCGAAATCCTCCGCGCTCGCCCGGGCGATCGACGCCCTGAAGCGCGGCGACAGCCCGGTCCTGGCGAACGCCCCGGAGGGCTTCGACGCGCTGGCGCTCGCCGACCTCGCCCGCGCCCTGGCGCCCACCGTCGACGCGCCGGCGGTGCTGGTCCACGTGGCGCGCGATTCCGGGCGCTCGGCGGCCTTCCAGGCGGCCCTGGGCTTCGTCGCGCCCGAGATGGACGTGATGAGCCTGCCGGCCTGGGACTGCCAGCCCTACGACCGGGTCTCGCCGACGACGGCGGTCGCCGCCGCCCGGATGACGGCGCTCGCTCGCCTCGCCCGCACCCGCTCGGCCGAGGACCGCCCGCGCATCCTCTGCACCACGGTCAACGCCCTGGTGCAGCGGGTGCCGCCCCGCGCCCACATCGCCAAGGAGGCGTTCTCGGCGGCGATCGGCAACGTCGTGTCGATGGACGACGTGGTGGCCTGGGTCGAGGCCAACGGCTTCCTGCGCACCGGGACGGTGCGCGATACCGGCGAGTACGCGGTTCGCGGCGGCATCCTCGACCTGTCGCCCCCCGGCCTGCCGGCCCCGATCCGCCTCGACTTCTTCGGCGACACGCTGGAATCGATCCGCGCCTTCGACCCGGAGACGCAGCGCACCACCGGGCAGCTCCGCTCCCTCGACCTGATGCCGATGAGCGAGGTCCAGCTCACCACGGAGACCATCCGCCGCTTCCGCCAGAACTACATCCAGAGCTTCGGGGCGGCGACCCGGGACGACCGGCTCTACGAGACGGTGAGCGAGGGGCGGCGCTATGCCGGCCTCGAGCACTGGATGCCGCTGTTCTACGACCACCTCGACACGCTGTTCGACTACCTCGGCGGCGTGCCGCTGGTCTTCGACCCGCAGGTGGAGGACGCCGCCGCCGAGCGGATCGCGCTCGTCCAGGACTATTACCAGGCCCGCGAGGGCGCGATGAAGACGCCGCAGCCCGGCGTCGCCCCCTACAAGCCCCTGCCGCCCCGCGCCCTCTATCTGACGCCGAACGAGCTGAAGGAGCGGATCGGCACCGCCACCGTGGCGCGGCTGACCCCGTTCGCGCAGCCCGAATCGTCCGAGCGCGCGGTGATCGATTGCGGCGCCAAGGCCGGACGGAGCTTCGCGCCGGAGCGGGCCGACGAGAACGCCAGCGTGTTCGACGCCGCGGTGGCGCATATCCGCGACCTCCAGGGATCCGGTCATCACGTGATCCTGGGAGCCTGGTCCGACGGCTCCCGCGACCGGCTCTGCGGCGTGCTCACCGACCACGGCCTGAAGAAGCCGGTGGCGATCACCCGGCTCACCGACGTCTACGCGCTGAAGCGCGGCACCGACGCGGCCGTGGCGGTCTGGGGCCTGGAGGCGGGCTTCACCGCGGGCGAGCTCGCCGTCGTCTCCGAGGGCGACATCCTGGGCGACCGGCTGGTCCGCCAGAAGCGCAAGGCCAAGCGGCCCCAGGACGTGATCCTGGAGGTGCAGGCGCTCCAGCCCGGCGACCTCGTGGTCCACGCCGACCACGGCATCGGCCGCTTCGTCGGCCTCAAGACGATCCACGCCGCCGGCGCCCCGCACGATTGCCTGGAACTGCAATACACCGGCGGCCTGCTGCTCCTGCCGGTGGAGAATATCGAGCTCCTGACCCGCTACGGCTCGGAGGATTCCGAGGTCGCCCTCGACCGGCTCGGCGGCGGCGCGTGGCAGGCCCGCAAGGCCAAGATGAAGCGCCGCATCCTCGAGATGGCGGGCGAGCTGATCAAGGTCGCGGCCCAGCGCTTCGTCCGGAAGGCCCCGTCCCTGCAGGCGCCCGAGGGGCTCTACGGCGAGTTCGCCGCCCGCTTCCCGTTCGAGGAGACCGAGGACCAGGCCAACGCCATCGACGCGGTGCTGGACGACCTCAATGCCGGGCGTCCGATGGACCGGCTGGTCTGCGGCGATGTCGGCTTCGGCAAGACCGAGGTGGCGCTCCGCGCCGCCTTCGCGGCGGCGATCTCCGGCAAGCAGGTGGCGGTGATCGTTCCGACCACGCTGCTGGCCCGCCAGCACTACCGGACCTTCGCCGAGCGCTTCAAAGGGCTGCCGGTCCAGGTGGCGCAGCTCTCCCGCTTCGTCTCGGCGGGGGAGATGAAGCAGACCCGCGCCGGGCTCATCGCCGGCACGGTCGACATCGTGGTCGGCACCCACGCCCTCTTGGCGAAGAACATCGCCTTCAAGGATCTCGGCCTGATCATCGTGGACGAGGAGCAGCATTTCGGCGTCGCCCACAAGGAGCGGCTGAAGGCGCTCCAGGCGGACGTCCACGTGCTGACGCTCTCGGCGACGCCGATCCCGCGCACGCTCCAGCTCGCCATGACGGGGGTTCGCGAGCTCTCGATCATCGCCACCCCGCCGGTCGACCGGCTGGTGGTGCGCACCTTCGTGACGCCGTTCGACCCGCTGACCATCCGCGAGGCCCTGCTGCGCGAGCGCTACCGCGGCGGCCAGTCCTTCTACGTCGTGCCGCGGATCGAGGATCTGGCCGAGGTCAAGAAATTCCTCGACGCCGAGATGCCCGAGATCAAGGTCGCGGTCGCCCACGGCCAGATGGCGGCCGGCCAGCTCGAGGACGTGATGACGGCCTTTTACGAGGGCAAGTTCGACGTCCTGCTCTCGACCACGATCGTGGAATCGGGCCTCGACATCCCCACCGCCAACACGCTGATCGTCCACCGCGCCGACATGTTCGGGCTGGCCCAGCTCTACCAGCTGCGCGGCCGCGTCGGGCGCTCGAAGGCCCGGGCCTACGCGCTGTTCACGACCCCGGCGAACCGCCAGCTCACCGCCCAGGCCGAGCAGCGCCTCAAGGTGCTCCAGAGCCTCGACACGTTGGGCGCGGGCTTCCAGCTCGCCTCCCACGACCTCGACATCCGCGGCGCCGGCAATCTCCTGGGCGACGCCCAGTCGGGCCACATCAAGGAGGTCGGCTACGAGCTCTACCAGCAGATGCTGGAGGACGCGGTCACCGCGCTGAAGGCCGGCATCGAGGACGTGCCCGAGGAGGCGTGGTCGCCGACCATCGCGCTCGGCGCACCCGTCACGATCCCGGAGGACTACGTCGAGGATCTGGGTGTGCGGCTCGCCCTCTACCGGCGGCTCGCCACCATCCAGGACGATGCCGAGATGGAGAGTTTCGGGGCGGAACTCATCGACCGGTTCGGGCCGCTGCCGCCGGAGGTGGAGCAGCTCCTCAAGATCGGCACGATCAAGATCCTGTGCCTCAAGGCGAACGTCGAGAAGGTCGAGGCCGGGCCGAAGGGCGTGGTGGTTCATTTCCGCGACCGCTCCTACGCCAACCCGCAGGGGCTCGTGGCCTTCGTCGCCGAGCAGGCCTCGTTCGCGAAGGTGCGGCCCGACATGAGCGTCGTGTTCGTGCGCGAGCTGAACACGGTCCCGGCGCGGCTCAAGACCGCCACCGAGGTGCTGCGCAGCCTCGTGAAGATCGCCGAGCGGGGGAAGAAGGCGGCGTGAGGGGCGGGGGCGTCGCGCCCCGGCGAGCCCCCTCATCCTGCGGGGCGGCTTGAGGAGACGCGTGGATGGCAGACCCGGCGCCGATCACCGGCGCGCCCGAGCCGGTGAAGGCCGCGCCGGGCGCCTTCCTCACGCCCCTGTTCACCGACCGGCGCGTCGCCGCGGTGCTGGGGCTCGGCTTCGCGCAGGGTATCCCGTTCCTGCTCGTCTACGCGACGCAGTCGGCGTGGCTCGTCCAGGCGAAGGTGCCGCTCGCCACGATCGGGCTGATGAGCGAGCTCACCATCGCCTACAAGCTCAAGTTCCTCTGGGCCCCCTTCCTCGACCGCCACGACGCGCCGCTCATCGGCCGCTGGCTCGGGCGGCGCCGCGGCTGGATCGTCGCCACGCAGATCCTCGTCGCCCTGGCGCTGGCGGGCGTCGCCTTCGGCGACCCGGCCCACTGGCTCGCCTGGACGGTGGCGTTCTCCCTGGCGCTCGGCGTCGCGGGCGCCACCCAGGACGTGGTGATCGACGGCTGGCGCATCACCGCCGCGCCGCCCGAGCAGCAGGCGCTGATGTCGTCCTGGGCCGAGATCGGCTTCCGGATCGGCAACCTCGCGGCCGGCGCCGGCGCGCTCTACCTGTCCGACGCGTATGGCTGGCGCGTGGCCTACCTGTGCATGGCCGCGCTCATGGCGCCCGGCACGGTCGCGGCCCTGCTGGCGCCCGAACCCCCGGCCCCCGAGACCCCCGCCACCGGCGGCTTCGTCGAGACCGTCTGGGCGCCGATCCGCGACCTCCTCGCCCGGCTCGGGCCGCTCGCCCTGCCGGTGCTGGCGCTGGTCGCGGGCTTCCGGATGCCCGGCTACGTCTCGAACGCCATGGCGATCCCGCTGTTCAAGACGCTCGGCTACACCAACACCGACATCGCGACGGTGACGAAGCTGTTCGGCTTCTGGATCGCGCTCGGGGGCACCTTCCTAGCGAGCGCCATCATCCCGCGGATCGGCATGATGGCGAGCCTGCTCATCGGCACCGTGACGGCCTCGGCCTCGCACCTCGCGCTGGCCTACCTCGCCTGGCACGGCGGCCACGGCGGCGCGGCGTTCTGGACCTTCGCGCTGACCGTCGGGATCGACGGCTTCGCCTACGCCTTCGCGTCGATCGTGCTGATCACCTACATGTCGCGCCTCTCGGCCACCGCCCACGCGGCGAGCCAGTACGCCCTGCTGACCTCGCTCTGCGCCCTGCCCGGCAGCCTGCTCGCGGGGTTCTCGGGCTTCGTGATCGAGTGGACCGGGTTCGCGTGGTTCTTCGTCGGCACGTCCCTCATCGGCGTGCCGGTGGCCCTGCTCTGCCTGCTGGTCGCGCGCCGGCACGGGCCGATGGAGCCAGCGGCCGACGCGGCCGGGGACGCGCCGAATCGGGCCACCTGAGGCTGTGTCCCAACACGGGAACGCCCGCGGAAACTGTCTCTTTAGCGGGGATTAACCACAGCACGGCTTAATGGGGTGGACGGTTGATGTCCTCCCCAGACGGGTGACCCGGGCCACGTGCGCGAGAACGGCTCTCGCGGGCGAACGGCGGCGGCTGCCCAGGGGAAGCGCGTACGCGAGTTCCCGAATGGCCCAGGCTGCGTTGTCCCTCGCCGCGTTCCAGACCGCGTATCCGAGCGCGGAACCCCGGCGACCGGCGCCCCCGCGCCCCAGCTACGTCGAGACCGCCTACGACCCGGTCGTCCGCACCCGGGCGCCCTACCCGAGCGCCATGCGGCGCGCCCGTCGCCGCGCCCGGCTGACGACGCTCATCGCTCTCACCGGCGTGAGCCTCGCCGGCTGGGCCGTGTTCAGCCACCCGCAGGGGCCGGCCCGCCCCGAGGCGGAGTCCGTCGCGGCGGCCGGGCCGGCCGCCGTCCCGGTCCCGCAGGCCGCGGCGGCGCCGCGGCCGAGCCTCGCCTGGATGCTCGACCGGAGCCCGGCGCTGGGCGCCGGCACCGCCACGGCCTTCGGGGGCGAAACACCGCCGGTCGCCGGCTTCCAGGTCGCCGCCGCCGCCCCGTCCCCGGCGGTCCGGGAGATCGCCCGGCAGGTCGCGCAGGCGGAGCGGGCGCGGGCCGCCCAGGTCCGGATGGCCCAGGCCAAAGCTGCAGAGAAAGTCGCCGAGAGAGTCGCGGACAGGACCGGCGAGAGGACCGGCGAGAAGGGGACGGGGGCGCCGGTCCGGATGGCCGCGGCCGAGCCCACGCCCGCCGCCCTCGCACCCGCCCCTGTTCCCGCCCTCGTGCCGCTGCCGGTGGCCCGCCCGCCCGAGCTGCGGCGCGCACCGGCGCCGCCCGCGCGGGTGGCGAGCCGCGCCCTGCCCCGGACCCGCGACGTGTTCCGCGCTGCGATGGCCGAGGAGCCGTCCTTCTTCGAGAAGCTGTTCGGCGTCGGCGCCGCGGCGCCGTCTCAGGACAGCCGCCAGGACAGCCGCCAGGAGCCCCGTCAGGCACTGGCCTATGCCAGCCCGGACGCCCTGCCGCAGGAGGCGCCGCGCACCCGGATCAGCCCGGAGCCCGATTCGGTGGCCGGAACGGCCGTCTACGACATCACCGCCCGCACGGTGACGCTGCCCTCCGGCGAGGTGCTGGAGGCCCATTCCGGCCTCGGCGAGCACATGGACAACCCGCGCTACGTCCACCTGCGCATGCGCGGCTCGACCCCGCCCGGCACCTACACGCTGACCGAGCGCGAGCGCCTGTTCCACGGGGTCCGGGCGATCCGGCTCAACCCGGTGGGCGGCAGCGCCGCGATCCACGGCCGCGACGGCCTGCTGGCCCACACCTACATGCTGCGGCAGCCCGGCGCCTCGAACGGCTGCGTCTCGTTCCGCGACTACAACCGCTTCCTGCAGGCCTTCCTGCGGGGCGAGGTCCGGCGCCTCGTGGTGGTGGCCGGCAGCGGCGACGGCGGCGGCATCCTCAACCGGATCGGCCTCGCCGGGCGCCGGGGCGGCCGGGGCTGAGGCTCCGCGGGCCCTGCGGCGCGTCGGGCCGGAAGCCCGAGCGTCACGAAAGTCCGAGATCACTTCCGCGCGGCGCGGCTTTACGCGCCCGCCCAAGCTGCCTTAACGGGGCTCAGACGCCAGCCCTGACAAGAGGCACCCGATGAAACTGCCCCGCCGCTTCTTCCAGCCCCTCGCCACCGGCGCGCCGGCCCCGTTCCGCGAACTGCCGGTGCGGCTGGAGCGGATGATCCACTTCGTGCCGCCCCACAACGACAAGGTCCGGGCCCGCGTGCCGGAGCTCGCCGGGACCGTCGACGTGGTGCTGGGCAACCTCGAGGACGCGGTCCCGGCCGACCAGAAGGAGGCGGCCCGCAAGGGCTTCGTCGCCATGGCCCAGGCCACCGATTTCGCCGCCACCGGCACCGGCCTCTGGACCCGGATCAACGCCCTCAACTCGCCCTGGATCTTGGACGACCTGTTCACGATCGTGGCCGAGGTCGGCGACAAGCTCGACGTCGTGATGGTGCCCAAGGTCGAGGGACCGTGGGACATCCACTACATCGACCAGCTGCTCGCCCAGCTCGAGGCGCGCCACGGGGTGACGAAGCCGATCCTGGTCCACGCGATCCTGGAGACCGCCGAGGGCGTCGCCAACGTCGACGCGATCGCGTCGGCCTCGCCGCGGATGCACGGCATGAGCCTCGGGCCGGCGGACCTCGCGGCGTCGCGCGGCATGAAGACCACCCGGGTGGGTGGCGGCCACCCGGATTACCGGGTGCTCAGCGATCCCTCCGGCGATGCCCCCCGCGCCACCGCCCAGCAGGATCTCTGGCACTACACCATCGCCAGGATGGTCGACGCCTGCATGGCCAACGGCATCAAGGCCTTCTACGGCCCGTTCGGCGACTTCTCCGACGGCGACGCCTGCGAGGCGCAGTTCCGCAACGCCTTCCTGATGGGCTGCGCCGGCGCCTGGACGCTGCACCCGAGCCAGGTGGCGATCGCCAAGCGGGTCTTCGCGCCGGACCCGGCCGAGGTCGCCTTCGCGGCCCGGATCGTCGAGGCCATGCCGGACGGCACCGGCGCCGTGATGCTCGACGGCAAGATGCAGGACGACGCCACCTGGAAGCAGGCCAAGGTCATCGTGGACCTGGCGAAGCTCGTGGCCGCGAAGGACCCCGAGCTGGCGGCGGTGTACAAGCTGGGGTGAGCGGGTTGCCGTTCGGGCTCCCGGACTCGGGCGTCGTGCGCGGCGCCGCGGCGACGGGACGAGGCGCGGGTCCCCTCTCCCGTGCGGGAGAGGGGGCCTGGAGCGACTGGCGAGACCGGGCTCGCCGTCCTTCCCGACCGTTGCAACATGGTCGGATACGGCTCTAGTCCCCCCTCACCCGCCGAACCGCGCCCGGTACTCCTGCGGCGTCGCCGCGACGTGCCGCAGGAAGCTGCGCCGCATCGTCTCCTCGGAGCCGAAGCCGCAGGTCCGGGCGACGCGCTTCACCGGCTGCGCCGTCTCGGCGAGCGCCCGCCGGGCCGCCTCGACCCGCAGGCGCTCCACGGCCCTGGCGGGGGTGAGGCCGGTCGCCTCCAGATAGTGCCGGCTCAGGCTGCGCGCGCTCATCCCGGCCGCCGCGGCCAGCGCCGGCAGCGACAGGTCGCCGGACAGGTTGTCGGCGATGTAGGCGTGGAGCCGCCCGAACCGCTCCTCGCCCGCCTGCAGCGCCAGCGCCGCGCTGAACTGCGCCTGCCCGCCGGGGCGCTTGAGGAACATCACGAGGTGGCGCGCCACCGTCAGCGCGGTCGCGCGGCCGAGATCCTCCTCGACCAGCGCCAGGGCCAGGTCGATCCCCGCCGTCACCCCCGCCGAGGACCAGACCGGGCCGTCGCGCACGAAGATCGGGTCGGGCTCGATCCGGGCGCGTCGGTAGCGGGCGGCGAGCGCCCCGCAATGCTTCCAGTGGGTCACGGCCCGCCGCCCGTCGAGGAGCCCCGCCGCCCCGAGCAGGAACGCGCCGGTGCAGACCGAAGCGACCCGGCGGGCCCGGCCGGCCCGGGCCCGCACCCAGGCCACCAGGGCGGCGTCGTCGCAGGCCGCGACGACGCCGGGGCCGCCCGCGATCACCAGCGTGTCCACCGGCGCGTCGGGATCCGGCAATGGGTCGGCCACCAGCCGCAGGCCCGCCGAGGCGGTGAGCCCCGGGTCGCCGGCCGCGATCACCCGCGGCGCGTAGGGCATCCCGGCGCCGCCGTGCTCGTTGGCGGTGGCGAAGACCTGGAGCGGCCCGGCCACGTCGAGGAGCTGCACCGACGGGAAGGCCAGCACCTCGACCGGGCGCGGCGGATCTGGCGAGAAACGAGGGCTCTTTGGCATTTCGGCCAGATCCTGACGCGCTAGGATCACCCTGTCCACCACGGAGGCCCGGCATGATCCCGCCCGACACCCACCTGCAGATCGGCTCGCTCCTGTTCGAGGGGCTGGACCAGATCGACCTCACCGGCCCGTTCGAGGTCCTGTCCCGGGTGCCCAACAGCACCTACCGGGTCTACGCGCCGGGCCCGGAGCCCGTCCGCGACGTCCGCGGCCTCCGGATGCTGCCGGATGCCACGCTCGCGGAAGCCCCGCGGCTCGACGTGCTGCACGTCCCGGGCGGCACGGGCCAGGAGGCCCTGATGCGGGACCCGGCCGTGCTCGGCTGGATCCGCGATCAGGCGGCCGGGGCCGGCCACGTCCTCTCGGTCTGCACCGGCGCCCTGATCCTCGGCGCGGCCGGCCTGCTGGTCGGGCGGCGGGCCACGACCTACTGGAACGCCGTGCACCTGCTGCCGTTCTTCGGCGCCGAGCCGGTGGACGCGCGCGTGGTGATCGACCGCGACGCGGACGGGCGCACCTGGGTGTTCGCGGCCGGCGTCACCGCGGGCATCGACGGGGCGCTGCAGCTCGCCGCCGCGCTGCGCGGCGAGGAGGCCGCCCGGACCATCCAGCTCGGCATCCAGTACGCCCCCGAGCCCCCTTTCGACAGCGGCACGCCCCACACGGCCTCCCCGGACACCGTGGCGCGGGTGCGGGCGGCGGCGGCCGACATCACGGCCCGGCGCGAGGCCACGGCCCGGGCGATCGCGACCGAGCTCGGCATCCGGATCCCGTAGGAGACCTCCGATGGACCTGACCCGCGTTCGCGCCTTCGCGGCCGTCCTGGCGGCGAAGGACCGGGACGCCGTGCTGGCGCAGATGGCCGAGGGGGGCGTGCTCAACACCCCGCTCGCCGCCGAGCCCGTGCGCGGGACGGCGGCGATCCGGCCGGTGGTCGACGCCTTCGAGAGCCGCGCGATCCTGGAAGGCCCCGCGCACGCCGCCGCCTTCGTCGGCGCGGCGGCCGGCCCGCACCGGCTCGACGGGATGGATGAGTGGCGCCTCGACGCGGCCGGGCGCATCGCCGAGATGACCGTCCCGTGGCGGCCGCTGCCGGAGGCGATCGCCGTCCGGGACCGCTTGGCCCGCGCCGCGGAAACGCCGACTTCCGCGGCGACCGGGTGACACGATCCGTCATCGGACCTATCTGTCCGATCTGGACGGGTTGAACCATGTCGGACGTAACACTGAGAACCGCGAAATTCGCGATCGGCGCCGTGGTGCGCCACCGGATCTACCCGTTCCGGGGCGTCGTGTTCGACGTCGACCCGGTGTTCGACAACACCGAGGAGTGGTGGCTGTCGATCCCCGAGGAGGTCCGGCCGCGCAAGGACCAGCCGTTCTACCACCTGCTCGCCGAGAACGCCGAGACCGAGTACGTGGCCTACGTGTCGGAACAGAACCTCCTGCCCGACACGTCGGGCGAGGCCCTGCGCCATGCCGGCATCGCCGAGATGTTCGAGCGCGACGCCGCCGGCGCGTACCGGATGCGCGACCGCGCCACGAACTGAGGCGCCCGGTCCGTGAAGGTCCTGGCAAGCGGCGGGCGCTCGTCTGCCGCGACGGCCCGTGCCGTCGGACGAGCCCGCCCGATGGTCGCCAAACCCCGCTTCGCCGCCGCGTTCCTGCGCGCTGGCCTGCGCGCTGGCCTGTTCGCTGGCCTGCTCACGGGCACGGCGCGCGCCAACGACAGCGCGGCCGAACTCGATGCCGGCGGCCTCGTCCTGCGGCGCGAGCCCGGGATCGCGCTGGTGAGCGAGGACCTGTCGATCGCCCGCGACCGGATCGACGTGTCCTACCTGTTCCGCAATCAGGTTCAGGAGGCGCGCACGGTCCGGATCGCCTTCCCGCTGCCGCCGATCGACGGGCGGGAACTCAGCTTCTCGGCCCTGGCGCTGCCCCGGCCCGACAGCCCGAACTTCGTCGGCTTCACCGTCACGGTGGACGGCAAGCCCCTCGAGCCCGAGCTGGAGGAGCGCGCCTTCGTGGGCGAGCGCGAGGTGACGGACCTGCTGCGCCGTCACGGCCTGCCGCTGAACCCGCTGCGCTTCGAGGCGATCAGCGCGGCGGCCAAGCGGATCGGCGCGCCCGAATGGGCCGCGCTGGTCAAGGCCGGGCTCTTCCCCGACGTCCCCGACACGCCGGACCGGATGACCGAGGGGCTGTGGCGCGGCGAGGCCAAGTTCCACTGGCTCCAGACCTTCCCGCCCGGGCAGGAGGTCCGCATCGCGCACAGCTACGCGCCGGTGACCGGTTTCCACCTGCTCGACCCGAAGGCGGCGTCCCGGGCGGCCTACCGGGCGACCTACTGCCTGGACGAGGCGGGGCTCGCGGCGATCCGGCGCCTGCACGCGAAGGCGCCGGATCCCGGCGGCACCCTGCGGGCGACCGTGGTGCCCTACATCGTCACCACGGCGCGCAACTGGGCCGCGCCGATCGGGCGCTTCACCCTGACGGTCGACAAGGGCAGCCCGGAGGCGGTCGTCAGCTTCTGCCGCACGGACATCCGGAAGAGCGGGCCGACCACGTTCCGCTGGGAGGCCCGAGACTACGTGCCCGACCAGGACCTGCGCGTGCTGATCGTCCAGCCGGCTTCGGCGGCCCCGGGGACGCGTTAGGTCCCGTCGCCGGGCGGCTCGAACGCGAAGGGCCGGACCTCGCGGCCCGGCCCCCGGTACGGACCCGCCGCGCGGCGGGTCGATGGCGCTTACTTGGCGGCCGGGGCCGGAGCCGCGCCGGCGGCCGGGGCGGCGCCCTGCTGCTGCTCGAGCTTCTTGCGCATATCCTCGGAGCGCTTCTCCAGCTCCGCCTGGAGCTTCTTCTGCTGTTCCTCGAGGACCTTCGGGTCGATGGCCGGGCCGTCGAAGGCCTTGCCGAAGCCGGCCAGCGGCACCGCGAAGGTGACCTCGCGCTGGGTCTGGTTCTGAACCGAGACGTTCAGGGTCGTGCCCTTCTTCATCGCGGCGATCACGCCGGCATCGACGCCGCCGGCCTCGGCGAAGCAGCCGTTCGGGAAGCAGACCGCGAAGCGGCCGGCGGTCGCCGCCTGGCCGTCGACGCTGAAGCGGATGCCCGGCTGCAGCAGCAGGCCGAGCGGCAGCAGGTAGCGCACCACGCGCACCTCCTGCTTCTGGGCGGCGTTCTTCATCTCGTAGACCGCCACGGCCAGCACCGGCTGGCCCTGGTCGGACACGAAGTCGCGGGTCGTGTAGCAGATGTCGGTGCCCGAACCCTGGTCCTTGCCGCAGACCTTGGTCCAGTCGGCCTGGCTCGGCTCGGACTTCACCGCGACGATCTGCGGGCCCGTCTGGGCGGCCGGGGTGTTGGCCGCGGGGGTGCCCGGGGCGGTCGGCGCCGGGGCGGCCGGCGCGGGCGCGGCGGGCTTCTTCGGCTGCGCCAGGGCCGGCGCGGCCGCGAGACCGAGGCCCGCGAGGCCGAGGAGGGCGGCGCGGGCGAGCGTCGCGGTGCGGGTGAAGGACATCGGCTCTGACCCCTTGGAAGAGACGTGGTGTGGCTGGCAGGATGCGGAGCCGGCCTGGCGGCAGGTCCGCCGGAGCGTCCGGCTGCCCGCCGCGTTGGCGCGCCGCCCGGAACTCCGGATGAATCGGTCCGGCCATCGGGCGGGACGGGCGCCGTCTGCGCGCATCCCTCTCCCCGGCGACCGGGCGGCCTGCCTTTCCCCTCGAATGAGGCGAAGGCATGACACCGCGGCCGGGGAAGCTGTCGGAACCGTCCCGACCGCGCCCGGCCCCCGATAGGCTCCCATCCGCCCGGCCGCAAGCGCGACGTTGCGCGGCCGCGAGGCACGAGCGCGTGATCGGGCCGCGCCGCCGGACGCCGCCGAAGGCCTTCCGGACGCCCTCCGGCAGCGATCGGCGGCGCGGCCGCTCTTAGCGGTCGGTTAACCCTGTCGGGCCGAGATGATAGGCGTTCTGCAGGATCGGCGGGGGCGGCGGGTTTGAGCGCGTTGGCGGTGGCGGAGTGGGCGGAAGACGCCGCACCGGACGCGTCCGCGCGATCCGAGGACGCGCCCGACGGCCTGTCCGGAGTCCTGTCCGGACGCCTGTCCGACGGTCTCGCAACCCGCCTGTTCGCCGCCGCCCTGGCGGGCCCGCAGCGCACCCTCCTGCGTGATTCGGGGGACCGGGTCGCGTGGTGCGGGCGCCCGTCCATCACCTGGACCTACGCGGCCGCCGCCGAGATCGTCGGGCGGCTCGCCCGCGGGATCGCCGCGTGGCGGCTCCCGGCCGGCAGCCGGATCGGGCTGTGGTATTCGGGCGGTGCCGAATCGGCCCTCGCCCACCTCGCCGTCGAGGCGGCCGGCCACCTGCCCTGCGCGATGCCCGCCCTCTGGGACGAGGCGGAGCTCTCCGCCGGGATCGAGGCCGCGGGCCTCGTGGCCGTGCTGACGGAGGGCCGCCGCGGCGCGCGCCGGCCCGCCGAGGACCTCACCCGCGCGGCCATGCGCCATTTCGCTCTGCGCTACCTCGCGGCCTTCGGCCCGAGCGTGCCGGACGGCGTGATCAGCCTCGACGCGATGGCCCTGGAGCGGGGCGTGGTCGAGCCGGCGCCGGGCCGCGGCCTCGTCACCTTCGCGGGCGGCGATCCCGGCCGGCCGGTCTACCGCACCGCCGCGGCGCTGGCGGCGGCGGTCGCCGCCCATCTCGACGCGCTGCCCCTGACCGCGGACGAGCGGGTCCTGACGCTCCTGCCCGGCCACGACCTGCGCGGCCTCGTGACCGGCCTGGGCACCGCCCTGGCGGCCGGCGCCGGCCTGGAGACCGTGCTGCCCTTCGACGAGACCGGGTTCCGCGCCGCCCTGCTGCGGCCGGTTCCGACCCGGCTGGTGGTCCCGGCGCGGGTCGAATCGGCTCTCGCCGCCCTGCCGCTGCCCTGGACCGTCCGGGTCCTCGACGTGGTCCACCGCGCGCCCGCCCGGCTGACCCCGCGGGGCGCCGGGCCCGCGGGCCCGCAGCGCCTCGATTCGCTGGTCCTGGGTGAGGCGCTCGTGCTGACCCGCCCCGGCCCGGACGACC
Source organism: Methylobacterium sp. D54C (assembly GCF_053345595.1). NCBI lineage: Bacteria > Pseudomonadati > Pseudomonadota > Alphaproteobacteria > Hyphomicrobiales > Methylobacteriaceae > Methylobacterium > Methylobacterium sp. D54C. The sequence goes on along the minus strand of NZ_JBKFAK010000008.1, from coordinate 147,399 downwards.
TCGCCGCGACCCTGGCCGAGCCCGGGCAGGCCTTCCTGCCCCGCGACCTCCTGGACCTCGCCGCCGGCGCCGACGGCGACCTCGCCTGCCGGGGGGCGGCCTGCGCGGCCTCCCCGCTCACCCGCGGCGCGATCCCGGCGACGGACCCCCTGGCGTGGCGAAGCACGGGCTTCCGCCCGCTCCGCGCGGACGGGCGCGTGGACGGGCGCGCGAACGGGGCAGTCGCGGCGATCGCCGCCACCGTCGCGACCGTCCCCTCCGCCTGAACGGCGGACGATCGCCGGTTCATCCGGCACTCAGGCGGCGCGGATAATCTCGCATCTGCACACGAACCGACGGATCCGATCCGCCTCTTCGCGGGTTCTGCATCGGATTGTCGTGACGGCTATCTTTCCAAGCCGTCCGGGATGGAGTACCGCTCAAGCTTATGGGTGCGCTGCAACAAGTGCTCGTGGTCGACGACGGCGTCCGCGCCGTGGACCGGTCCCTCTCGGGCGAGCTGGCCAGCCTCGGATACGCGAGCGTGACCGCCTCGATGGAGGCGGCCGACGACGTCCTGACCGTGATCGCCCGTCCGGCGGCCGTGCTGCTCCAGGCGCCCACCCGCCGGAATCCCGCCTACGCCCGCCGCGCGGCCCGCCTCCGCGGCCAGCTGCGCGAGCGCGGCATCCCGGTGATCCTCATCGGTGATTCGGGCGAGGCCCGAGGCGGCGGCCCGGTCGATCTCGCGACCCGGCTCGGCGCCTATGTCGCCGCCCAGCCGGATCTCTGAGGCCCCCTCCGGCGCGCGCCGAGGTCGCGGCGTCCGGGCGCTCGCGCCGGGACTGAGGCCGCCTCCGGGAAGCGCCGTCCGACCGCTCCCTGTCACTGCCGGTGTCGCACGAGGCGCGGGTCCCCTCTCCCGCGCGGGAAAGGGGGCGCCGCTGGCGCGAGACGATCGGGAACGGTCCTAGCGCGCCGCGCGCATCAGCTCCGGCGCGCCGATCCGGGGCAGCACGCCCTCCCGCATCACCAGGCGCCGCAGCGGTCCGAGCTGCGTCATCGCCAGCAGGCCGAGACCGCGCAGCGCGTCGACCGGCAGCAGGTCGGTGAGCAGGCTGCGGTTGAGGAGATCGACCGCGGCGGTGCGCGCGGCCGTGTCGACGCGGCGCGCCCGCGCGTAGCCGTCGAGCACGGCGCGCGCGCCGGGATCGCGGCGGTCGCGGACGGCGGCCAGCACCGCGTCGCGCAGGGTCGCGGCGTCGCGCAGGCCGAGATTGAGCCCCTGCGCGCCGATCGGCGGGAAGACGTGGGCCGCCTCCCCGATCAGCGCCAGCCGCGGGGCCACGGGGGTCGCCACCGCGAGGCCGCGCATCGGCACGAGGCCGCGGGGGCCGTCGACCCGCATGGCGCCGAGCATCGCACGGGCCTGCCGCTCCACCGCCTGCCCCAGCGCCGCGTCGTCGAGGGCGGCGAGCCGCCGGGCCGCCCCCTCCCCGGTCACCCAGACGAGGCTGGACCGGTGGCCGCCGGGCAGCGGCACCAGGGTGAAGGGTCCCGACCGGGTGTGGAACTCGGTGGAGACGTCGCGGTGCGGGCGCGCGTGGGCCAGGATCGTGGTGATGGCGCTCTGCGGGTAGGTCCAGTCGCGCACGCGGACGCCGCTGGCGGCCCGCAGCGGCGAGCGGGCCCCGTCGGCCCCCACCACGAGCCGGGCCTCGACGGCACGCCCGTCCGCCAGCGCGACGCGGGCCGCCGCCTCGCCGGGCACGGCGCCGGCGGCGTCCGCCTCGACCAGGGTGAGGTTGTCCTGCGCCCGGGCGCGGGCGCGCAGGCTCTCGACCAAGCGGGCGCTCTCGACGTTCCACCCGAAGGCGTCGAGGCCGATCTCGGCGGCGCGGAACCGCGCCGGCGGCGGCCGGAACAGGCTGCCGGTGTCGTCGACGATCTGCAGCGTGCAGAGCGGGCTCGCGTGCGGCGCCGCCGCCTCCCAGGCGCCGAGCGCGTCCAGGAAGCGCACCGACCCGTCGAGGAGCGCGACGGTCCGTCCGTCCGCCACCGGGGCGTGGCGCCCGACCAGCGCCGTGGGGATCCCTTCGCGGGCGACCGCCAGGGCGGCGGCGAGCCCCGCGGCACCGGCCCCGACCACGGCGACCTCGAAGACGGTGTTGGTGTCCTCCGGCATGGTGTCCTGCACGATCGACGCGTCCCACTCGGGACAGTGTGGCGTCGGGCTTCCCAAGGTTCCGGTTGATGCGCGGCCCCGTCATCGCGAGCGGAGTGACCCGGGGCAGCGGGACGTCAGGAAGCGTGGTGCCACCCTGGGTCGCTTCGCTCCGCTCGCGATGACGGCGGTGTCGAAGTCATCAACCGGGGACGCTGTTCGCGAGCCCGGCACGTCTCGTATCTGCGCATTTCAGCGGATCTGCCAAGACCGGCGACGCGGGGCCACGGCGCCGCAGCCCGTCAACCCAGGAACGCCGCAAGCTCCGAGAGAACCGCGTCCGGCCGCTCCTCCTGGAGGGTGTGACCGCAATCCAGCGCCCGGCCCGAGACGTCGGTCGCCTTCTCGCGCCACGTCTCCAGCACGTCGTAGGTCCGGCCGACCACGCCCTTCGCGCCCCAGAGCGCCAGCAGCGGCGCGGTGATCCGGGCCTCGGCATCGGCCGCGTCGTGCTCCAGGTCGATCCCGGCGGCCGCCCGGTAATCCTCGCAGATCGCGTGGCGGCACGCCGGGTCGGAATAGCAGCGCAGGTACTCGGCGAAGAGCTCCGGCGGGGTCGAGCCGGGGGTCTTCGACTGGCCCTCGACGTGGTGGCGCAGGAAGTATTCCGGATCGGCCCCGATCAGCGTCTCCGGGAGGGGATAGGGCTGGATGAAGAAGAACCACCAGAAATAGCGGGTGGCGAAATCCTTGTCGGTGCGCGCGTACATGGTCGCGGTCGGCGCGATGTCGAACACGGCGATCCGCTCCACCGCCCGGCTGTGGTCGAGGGCGAGGCGGTGGGCGACCCGGCCGCCCCGGTCGTGGCCGACCACCGCGAACCTTTCGTGGCCGAGCGCCCGCATCACCGCCACCGCGTCGGCCGCCATGGCGCGCTTGGCGTACCTGGCGTGGCGCTCGCCCCCCGGGGGCTTGGCCGAATCGCCGTAGCCGCGCAGGTCCATCGCCACCACGGCGTGCCGCTCGGCGAGGCGCGGCGCGACGTGGAGCCAGGTCGACAGGGTCTGCGGATGGCCGTGCAGGAGCAGCACCGGCGGCCCGGACCCGGCCGAGCGGGCGTTGATCGTCACGCCGGGCGCGGTCTCGATCCGGTGCCGGTCGAAACCCGGCAGGAAGTCGCGGGCCATGGATTCGGTCTCCGGGGTCGGTCTTCACTCGGCCGCACTGGCGCGCCGGGATGCACCGGATGATAAGGCGCCTCCGGCACCATGTCCGCCGAACCGCCATGACAGATGCACGCGCGACTCAGGACCCGGCCTTGAAGGATTCCGACGCGGCCGAGGCGCCGGCGGCGGAGGCCGCCCCCGCGCCTGCCGTCGCCCCGCCCCTGCGGCCGAGCATCCTCGACCCGCTCTTCGCGCCGGCCCGCGCCCTGCCGGGGATCGGGCCGAAGATGGCGCCGCTCATCGAGAAGCTGCTCGGCACCCCCGAGCGCGAGGCCCGGGTCGTGGACCTGCTGTTCCACCTGCCCCAGGGCGGCGTGGCGCGGAAGCTCATGGGCTCGATCAGCGAGGCCCCCACCGGCGAGCCGGTGACGATCGGCGTCACCGTGGTGGCGCACCGCCCGGCCCAGGCCGGGCCCGGCCGGCGCCCGCACCGGGTGCTGGTGGAGGATGCCTCCGGCGACATCTCCCTGGTCTTCTTCGGCATGCCCCGCGCCCGGGTGGAGAAGATGCTGCCGCTCGGGTCGCACCGCTACATCACCGGCCGGATCGACCTCTGGGACGGCACCCGCCAGATGGTCCACCCGTCGCGGATCGTGGACGAGGCGGGCCTCGCTGAACTCCCCGCCGTCGAGCCGGTCTACGGCGCCACCGAGGGGCTGACCTCCCGGGCGATCAACAAGCTCGCGGTCGCGGCCCTCGACCGGCTGCCGGTCCTGCCGGAATGGCAGGACCCGGCCTGGCTGGAGCGGAACCGCCTGCCCGCCTTCGCGGACGCGCTCCGCCTCGAGCATCGCCCCGAGGAGGCGCCCCCGAAGGCCGAGGACCCGCTCCAGCCGCCGCCCGCGACGCCGTCCCGGAAGCGGCTCGCCTACGACGAGCTCCTCGCCTCGCAGCTGGCGCTGGCGCTCCTGCGCGCCCGCCAGCGGCGCAAGGCCGGCCGGGTCAATGCCGGCGACGGCGCCCTGAGCGGGCGCCTCGAGGCCGCCCTCCCCTTCGCGCTGACCGGCGCGCAAGGCCGGGCGGTGGCGGAGATCCGCGCCGACCTCGCGGCGCCCCGGCGGATGCTGCGCCTGCTCCAGGGCGATGTCGGCTCGGGCAAGACCGCGGTGGCCCTGCTCGCCATGGCCTCGGCGGTCGAGGCCGGGCGTCAGGCCGCCCTGATGGCGCCCACCGAGATCCTGGCGCGGCAGCATTTCGAGCGGCTGAGGCCGCTGGCCGGCCCCCTGCGCCTGCGCCTGATGACCGGCCGCGACCGGGCCGCGGAGCGGAAAAGCACGCTCGCCGACCTCGCCGCGGGCGAGATCGATATCCTCGTCGGCACCCACGCCCTGTTCCAGGAGGCGGTGACGTTCCGCGACCTCGGCCTCGCGGTGGTGGACGAGCAGCACCGGTTCGGCGTCCACCAGCGCCTCGCGCTCGGCGCCAAGGGCGAGGCGGTGGACTTCCTGGTCATGACCGCGACGCCAATCCCCCGCACCCTGGCGCTGACCTTCTTCGGCGACATGGACGTCTCGATCCTCGACGAGAAGCCCGCCGGCCGCCAGCCGATCCGGACGATCACGCTGCCGACCGAGCGGATCGACGAGGTCGTGGCCGGCCTCGCCCGGGCGATCGCCGGGGGCGAGCGGGTCTACTGGATCTGCCCCCTTGTAGAGGAATCGGAGTTCGTCGACCTCGCCGCCGCGGCCGAGCGCTTCGACGACCTGCGGAAGCACTTCGGCGACGCGGTCGGGCTGATCCACGGCAAGATGCCCGGCCCCGAGAAGGACGCCGCCATGGCGCGGTTCGCCGCCGGGGAGACCAAGCTCCTGGTCTCGACCACGGTGGTGGAGGTCGGGGTCGACGTGCCCGAGGCCACCATCATGGTGATCGAGCACGCGGAGCGCTTCGGGCTGGCGCAGCTGCACCAGCTCCGCGGCCGGGTCGGGCGCGGCTCGAAGGCTTCCTCGTGCCTGCTGCTCTACCGGGGGCCCCTCGGGCAGGTGTCCCGGGCCCGGCTGGAGATGATGCGCGCGAGCGAGGACGGCTTCCGCATCGCCGAGGCCGACCTGAAGCTGCGCGGCGAGGGCGAGGTGCTCGGCACCCGCCAATCCGGCATGGCGGCGTTCCGGCTGGCGCGGCTGGAGAGCGACGCCGCCCTGCTGGAGGCCGCCCGCGACGACGCGCGGATGATCGTGGAGCGCGATCCCGGCCTCAAGAGCCCGCGGGGGCAGGCGCTGCGGGTGCTGCTCTACCTGTTCGAGCGGGAGGCCGCGATCCGGCTGATCGGGGCCGGATGAACGGTTTCCTGAACGGATTCGTTCAGGAAAGTCCGGCCTTCCTGAACGGCCGGATCCGGAATCGCCGCCGCGCGACCGGATCGGTACTCCGATGCGCCGATGTCACAGGCTCTCTGAAAAAGTGTTTCGTTTCAAAGGTTTGACGGGATCGCGCGGAAGCTTGGCGGCGCCGTACGGGCGGTCCGGGAGGCTCCGGACAGGCCTCGTGACCTTGCATCAGCCATATTCTTCCCTTAACTGGAGATGAACGAATGGCCCGGTAAGCCGGGACATCACGGACGAATCTGGAGGACGGACATGTCGAACGGACTGTTCCAAGGCCTGCCGGGCTCCCACGAGATGGCCGGTGCCCACGCCCTGCCGACCGAGCCCTGGCTCCTGCCGATCTCGGATCGCGCCGCCGAGGCGGCGGGCAAGACCGCGGACGAGCTGCAGGCCGCCGTGCGTCGGGCGTCCCGGCCCTTCTGGCTGGCCGCCAACGGGCTCTGCATCGCGCTGGGCCTCGCCCTCACCCTGCAATGCGCCTCCGGCTGGGGTCCGACGGCGCCCCGCAGCGCCGTGACGGTCGCGCAGGCGACGCCGCCGACCATCGCGCCGCAGACCGCCTCGCTGCAGCGCTGAGCCGATAGCAGTCTGATCATTTCAGGGCCGTCCCGCGCGCGGGGCGGCCTTTCTCGTGGGCGATGGCCGCCAATCCCACGGTCTCCCTCACGCCGAGGAGCGGTGAGCTCGGCGCGCAGGAGGCCTGGATCGCGCGCCGGCGCCTCGGGAAGGCCCCTTGAGCGGACCGGAGGTCGTCCCCGCTTCGACGGTTCCGGTCGACGCTGCCGTCATCGCGGGCGCAGCGAAGCGACCCGGGGCAGCGGGACGTCCTGCACCGTGGCGCGACACGGGGTGGCTCCGGCCGCCGAGACGGCGACGAAGCCGGCGACCGGGCGCCGCATCACGCGTCCTGCGGCTCCCGGCGGGGCAGCGGTCCGCCGGCCTGCTGGGCCGTCCGCAGGGTGGCCGCCATGGCGTTGAGGCGGCCCTGCGGGTCCTCCGGCTGGATCACCCCGGCCGACATCACCAGCTTGGCGGCGTCGTCGACGCTGATGGCGAGCTCCACCACCTCCGCGCGCGGCAGGTAGAAGAAGAAGCCCGTGGTCGGATTGGGCGCGCAGGGCAGGAAGACGCCGACGAGGTCGTCCGCCGGCGCCCCCCGGGCCCGCAGCGCCCCCTCGACCTCGTGGGCCGCCGGGGCGGACAGGAACACCACCGACCACGTGCCCTTCACGGGGAACTCCACGAGCCCCACCGTGCGGAACGAGGTGCCGTTGGCCGAGAACAGCGTCTCGAAGATCTGCCGCAGGCCCTTGTAGAGGCCGGAGATCACGGGGGTCCGCGCCAGCAGGACCTCGCCGAACTCGATCACCGAGCGTCCGACGAGGTTCGCCGTGAGGAAGCCCAGCAGGGTCACCGCCAGGAACGCGATCACGAGGCCGAGGCCCGGGATCGAGAAGGGCAGGTAGTGGTCCGGCAGGTAGCTCGCCGGGACCAGCGGCTTCACGAACGAATCGATCAGCGCGATGAACCACCACGTGATGTAGGCCGTGATGGCGAGCGGGCCGGCGACGATGATGCCGGTGAGGAAATAGGTGCGCAGCCGGCCGCGCGCGCTGACCCGTGTCTTCGGGGTGCCGCCGCCCGCCGCGGCGTCGGGCTCGGGAACCTGGATCGGCGGGGGAATCGGCGCCACGGGTGCCCTCTCGGCCGCACCACGCGCGGCGATGACGCTGCGGGGCCGTCCCCCGCTGGCAGAGAGGTAGCGGTTGCGCTTGTCCGCCTCAAGGGCGGCCCCGCCTCCCTCAGGCGTCCGCACCCGGCGGTCGGGCGGCGGGGACCGGCATCGCGTCCCGGGGAATCACGGCGCCGCGATGCCCGATCACCGCCCCGGCCAGGCGGTGCGCCTCGGCGGCGGCGGCTTCCGGTGCCAGCCCGGCGATGCGCGCCGCGAGGTAGCCCGCCGCGAAACTGTCGCCCGCCGCCGTCGTGTCGACGACCCGCGCGGCGCGCCCGGCCGGCACCGCGGTGTCGGCCCGGCCGTGCAGCACCCGGGCGACGGGGCCGGATCCGTCCGAGGTCTTGAGCACGATCTCGGCCCGGCCGCGGTGGCGCAGCACCTCGTCCTCGCCCGCCGCGCCGAACAGCCAGTCCAGATCCTCGGCCGAGGCGAAGATCACGTCGGCCAGGTCCAGGGCCGCGCGGAAGGCGGCCCAGGCCTCGTCCCGGTCGGGCCAGCCGCGGGGACGGTAATTGGTGTCGAAGGCGACCTGCCCGCCCCGCTCCCGCAGGCGCGACAGCGTCTCGAACAGGGCGGCGCGCCCGGTCTCGCCGTAGAGCGAGAGGCTGATGCCGGACAGGTAGACGAGGTCGTAGCGCTCCAGCTCCGCCTCCGTCTCGGCGGCGCCCGGCTCGGTGAAGAGGTCCCGGGCCGCGGCCCGGTCGCGCCAGTAGTGGAAGCTGCGCTCGCCGTCGGCATCCGTGCGGATGATGTAGAGGCCCGGCATCCGGCCCTGCAGGCGCCGGACCCGGTCGAGGCCGATGCCCTCGCGGCCCCAGGCCGCCGCCATCTCGTCGCTCCAGATGTCGTCGCCCAGCGCGGTCACGTAGTCCACCGCGACGCCGAGGCGCGCGAGGTAGAGCGCGGTGTTCAGCGTGTCGCCGCCGAAGCCCCGGACCAGATTCCCGTCCGGGCGTTCGGACAGTTCGACCATGCACTCGCCGATGCAGGCGACCCTCATGCGGTTCCTCCCGGTGCGCGACCCCGTGTCCCCGCATTGTACGGCCCGGCCTGTCAATCGCCACCGGTCCCGGTCCCGACCTCGCCGCGCCGGCCGCGCTCGCGTGGCCCCGTCGCGCGCCCGTCTGAGGAGCCTCGACGATCCAAGAATCGGCGCGCCAGTCGCTCGATTTCGTGGGATTTGCATATCGATAATTTGGCAAATGTATTGTAATATTCGCACAATGACCGATTATGTATCATATATAATCAATAGAATTCACAATAAAATCTGTAATATGCGTGCATGACTCGTCATAGAACCTCGGCGTCGTGCTTTTCTGAAGTTCGATTCAATGCTGGAGCGGAAAATCACCATTCTTAAACACCGAAGGTCAGAGAAGCTCCTTCGCGACAGGGGTCATTGTCGAGCGAGATCCGGTCGCGTTGCTGTCGTGACGGTGTGTGCCGAACGCGCGGAGGGGCGGGATGCGGTCGAGGATCCCGGAAACCTCCGTTCACAGCGCGGCAGGAACGAATCCGTTCGATCGGGAACAAACCGCCTCGGGCTGGAATGTCGATGCAAGATGTTTGTCGATCGCGGGCGCCATCTCGATGGAGATACGTGCCGGATCTGAAGAAATTCCGGATGAATGGTGAAGTGTTGTGCCGGAAAAATTCTCGTGGCCGAACGGCGGGAACGGTGATACGGTTCGAACGGTGCTGAGATGTTCCATACTGCTTTAAGCGCTCTGACTTTCTCGTCGGGAGAGTTCCTGACTCTCACGGAAAGTCGGGGCGTGAGTGGGGCCTGGAGCTGGATCTTCGCGGGCGAGGAGCAGGTCTGGTCGCCCGGGTTCTACCGGCTGCTCGGGCTCGTTCCGAACGCCGCGAAGGCGCGCTACGACCTGTTGCTGAGCCTGATCCATCCCGAGGACCGGCCTCTCATGCCGGCGCTGGCGGACATCCGGCAGGGGCACGTGCCCCGCGAGGTCATCGTCCGGGTGATCCGGACGAACGGCACGGTGCGCACGCTCTCGCTGACGATGGAGGTGCGCGTCTCGGCGGAGGGGCGGCCCGTCGCCCTCAGCGGCACGGCGCTCGACGTGAGCGACCGCGAGCAGTTGGCGCGCCTGCGGCAGGAAGAGCGCCGCCGGCAGAGCGCGCTCTACCTCACGGAGCACATCACGACCTTCTCGATGGGGCTCGACCGCGTCCGGGACATCCCGTTCGCCGTCGCCCAGGTCCACGGGCTCCCGCTGGAGGAGATCTGCGCCGAGCCGTATATCCTGATCGTTCCCGAGGAGCGCGCGGGCTTCCGGGCAGCGGCCCTGGAGCAGATCGAGCGGCGGGCGTTCTTCCAGGGGGGCGCCCACGAGCGCCTCGCCAACGGCGAGCTCTGGCACTTCCGGATCCTCACGATGCCGGTCTGGGATCCGGACGGGACCTATCTCGGGCGCTGCGGGCTCAAATACCCCGTCCGCAACCACGCCCCGCCCCCCGGCGGCCTGCACGAGGGGCTGGAGCATTCCGTGAGCGGCCACCACCTGCGGGCCGCGCGGGCGCTCCTCGACTGGTCGATGATGGAGCTCGCTCAGGCGAGCGGCCTGTCGCATTCCACCGTGCGGCGTCTGGAAGAGGACAGCGAGCATCGGGGAAGCCGGTCCCGCCTGCACGCGGTCGAGGCGCTGCGCCGGGCGGGCGTCCGGTTCGTCCCCATCGATGACGGGACCCTGGCGGTCGCCCGGGTCTGAGCGGATCCCGCGACCGGCGGGCGCTCGCGGGATCCGCCCTGCCCCGCCCCACCGGGTCATCGGGGTCGGTCTCCGCGCTGGCCCCCCGGGGGCCCCGACCCCAGCGCGGAGACCGGGACGGGCGGATCGGGCGATCCGCCGTCAGGCATTCCCGCGCCCGTGTCCCGCGGCGGCCCGGACGGGGCCGCCGATCCAGGGCGGTGCGGGCCTGGCCGCCTCAGGCTGCCTTGTGTCCGAGCTGGATCGCCTTGGCGATCTCCGAGCGCTTGGCGGCGTAGCCCGGGGCCACCATCGGGTAGTCGGCCGGCAGGCCGTACTTCGCCCGGTAACGCTCCGGCGTGAGGCCGTGCGCCGTGAGGTGACGCTTCAGGGTCTTGTAGGACCGGCCGTCGATGAAGCTGATCAGGCCGTCCTGCTGGATCGAAGCCTCGATCTGCGCCGCCGTCGGGCCGGTCCAGCCGGGACCGGATCCCGAGCCGCCGCCCTGCAGCACCGATATGGCCGTGTGCACCTGGTCGATCAGAACCGGCAGGTCGCCCACGCCCACCGCATTCCGAGACACGTAGGCCGCGACCAGTGATGCCGTGCACTTGATCAGGTCTGTGTTCAGGTCCGAGGTCTTTTCGTTCAGATCGATGGTGTTCATGAATCCCCCAGTACCGAAATTCGAGGCATGAGAACCGGCGCATCGATAAAGCTGAGGCTAGGATCAGCTTTTACCGCCCAAGCATGCGCCGAATTGCTTCGAGTGTGCCAAGATTGGCGCGTAACTATACAAAAACTGTCTATTTTGTCTATACTTTATCTTAGGATGTTCTTTGAACATTTTCTGTTCTTGCGAGGCAACATGAGGTTGCCAGGCCGGCGGCGTCTCGCAAACAGTGCGCAGTTTCGGCCTCCGGTCCGTGAGGCTGTCCGCGATGACTGCGAACGGCCGCGCGATGACGGGCTGCAGGGGCGCGAATCAGCGGCGGAGACAGGGACGGATCGCGGATGCCGGGCGGTTACGGGTCGATCGGACCGCGTCCCGCGTCCCTGCTGACCATCGGTCGGGCGGCGCGCGACGGGATTCCGGGGTCCGTGGCGCTTCTCCACGGCCTCTCCGCGGGCGCTGGCGCCGCGACCGGGCCGCGATTAACAAAGTTCTCAGGCAAGGCGTGGATCGTGCGCGCCGGGCGCGTCGCGAAACGCTCGCGCGTCGGGAGCCTCGTTCCGGCCGTGACGGCACGGCGGCATCCGTGCGAGAGGCCCGTCGACGCGCGCTATCGAGGGCGACCCCTATGTCCGGACCCTGTGCGACCACTATCCCGCGCGCGCTCTCCGCGCTCGAAGCGCCCGGACCGGGCGCCGCGGACGCGGTCGGCGGCCGGATGGCGCCCCTCTGGATGCTGCTCGTCGGCCGGGCCGCGGTCCGCCGTCACTGGCACCTCATCGCCGCCACCGGCCTGCTGTGGTCGTCGCTCGGCCTCCTGGTGGTGATCGATTCCCTCGACGGTGCGCTCCACGTCCCGGACCGGTGGTTCGGCCTGATCCTCCTGGCCGAGGGCGTGAGTTCCCTCCTCGTCGGCGCGTCCGCGATCGGTGCCGCGCGCCGCCTGCGCCTCGCCAAGGGCGCGCTGCTGTCGGTCATGGCCGTGCTGATCATGATGGCCACGAAGCACAGCACCTTCCTGCTCGCCATGATCTTCGGCGTCGCCTTCGTGGTCGACGGCCTCGTCCGGATCACGATCGCCGGCCTGCTGAAATTCGCTGGCTGGCGGATGTCGGTCGCCCTCGGCGGCCTCAGCATCGCCTTCGGCCTGTTCCATCTCCAGCCCTGGCCGACCTGGTACGCCGGCACGGTCGGCTACTGCATCGGCATGTTCCTGATCCTGAACGGCGCCAACCTCGCGCTGGTCGGGCTGCGCACCCGGCGCCTGGGCACCGCCGAGCCGGCCGTGTCGGTCGTGTCGGTCGGCGGCGACGAGCCCGGCAGCCTGACGGTCTATGTCTGGACGCCCACCGGGCAGGCGACCACGCCCGCCGGCCAGCGGCTGATCCGGCGCTACGTCGCCTCCGTCGACAAGGCCGGGCGCTTCTCCACCGGCCACGCGGCCCTGCAGCAGGGCGACGACCTCTACGTCAGCCACTACCCCGCGGTGGAGATCGACCGCTCCCCCGCCAACCTGCGCTCGAGCCTGCGCGCGGGCCCGGAGAACGACGTGCCCGGGCGCTTCCTGCCCTCGCACGCCGCGGAGGTGGCGGACTGGTGCCCCGCGACGGTGGCGGTGACGCTGAACGGCATCGACGCCGCCCGGCTGCGGGCGTTCTGGGCGCAGTACAGCCGCGACACCACCTACAACTTCATCAGCCGCAACTGCTCCACCACGGTGGCGCGGGCGCTGGACATCGCCGTGGAGGGCGCGTTCAGCCGCGGCGGGCATCCCTGGCGGCGGCTCGCGGCGGCGCTGACCACGCCGGAATTCTGGGCGGCGGCCTTCCTGCGCAACGGGGCGCGGTCCATGACCTGGACCCCGGGCCTCGTGCTCGATTACACGCGGGCGCTGAGCGCCCTCGTGGATCCGGCCTCGCCGGTGCCGTCGATCGCCTGGAAGCGGGTCGGCTGGCGGCTCCTGCGCAACTGGCGGGCGCGGGACCTCGCGCCCCTGAGCCCGATCGCCCGGCAGCCCTCCGTGCCGGGAGCCGGCCCGACAGAAGCCTGATCCCGGCCCGATCGGGACTCGGGACCGCGGTCGCCCGCTCAGGGATCCTTGCGGGCGGCGGGGCGGCCGGCAGCGAGGTCGCCCGCGATGGCCTGCATCACCGCCAGCGTGTCGACCTCGTCCTGCTCGGCGCCGTGGTCGCTGAGCTTCACGATCACCGTGCCGGTCGCGCGGTTCACGTAGATGTACTGGCCGTAGACGCCGATCGCCGAGATGTCGTCGTCCTCGCCGCCCGGGGCGTGCCACCACTGGGCCGAGTACTGCCAGCCGTCGACGTCGCGCCGGGCCGGCGTCATGATCCGCTCGATCCAGCGGCCCGGGATGATGCGGTGATCGCCCGACCGGCCCTGGTCGGCCACCAGAAGGCCGAGGCGGGCGAAGTCGCGGGCCGTCGCGTTGATGCAGCAGAACGCCTTCTCGATGCCGCCGGGCCGGTCGAGGTTCCAGGTGGCGTCGGCCTGGGCGCCCATCGGCTTCCAGATCCGCTCCGAGAGGATGTCGGCCAGCGGCTTGCCCTCGACCCGGGCGAGGATCAGGCCGAGCAGCTCGGTGTCGATGCTGCGGTAGCGGCCCTTGGTGCCGGGCTTGAACGCCAGGTGGGCGTTGTCGCGCACGAACGCCGTGAGATCGCGCGTCAGGTACATGCCGGCGGTGCCGGTCAGGGGATGCCGGGGGTCGTAGTTCTCCGGCACGGCGATGCCGCTCGCCATGTCGAGGAGGTTGCGCACGGTGATCTGGCCGAAGACCGCGCCGTTCCGCAGCTCGGGCAGGAGGGTGGAGACCCGGTCGGTCTCGGCGAGCTGACCCCGCGCCACCGCGGCGCCGACCAGCAGCGAGACGATGGACTTCGCCACCGACCACGAGGGGAACAGCGTCTCCGGTCCGGTGCCCGCGCGCTGCCACTCGTGGATCAGGACGCCGTCCTGCAGCACCAGGAACGCGTTGGTGTGGGTCGCCTCCAGCACCGTCATCAGCGGGACCGTCTTCCCCTTCCAGGGGACGCGGTCGAGGATCGGGCGCGGCCGCGCCGGCAGGTCGCTCGCCCGGGCCGGGGCCTGGACGATCCGGCTCGGGAACCACGTGCCCACCGACGACGGCTCGATGACCGCGAGCGCCGTCAGGGTGACGGGATCGGGGACGTTGATCAGCGCGGCCGCGGTCCAGGCGCAGCCCGCGATCGCGGCGCCGCCCGCCGCGGCGATCGCGCCCCAGCGGCGGCCCCGGCGCGCGCGGGCCGGGGAATCCGGGATCGCCAAGGACGCGGTCATGCTGGATCTGTGTCGCTCTGGATCGTCGCTGTCGCGCGGCCGGCCCCGGGGTGGGACGGCGCGCGGTCACCATGATCAGCAGGCCTTAACGAAAGCCCCAATCGGCCCCGGCGCCGGGCCGGTCCGTCGCCCGCGAAGCGGCGAGCCGCCGGTTCGGAAATGTTCACGGATCTGTGGCCTTGTGTCCGGCGACCGCCGACGTCCGCGGCCGTTTCGACGCGGATCCGGGCCGGCCCAGCGCCGCCCCGTCCGCGCGGTCGTCCGATTCGAACCTGGTTCTACACGCCTCGACCGCCCGACTCACCCAGCCCGCGCAGCCCGAAAGTCCGCCGTGCCATGAATCCGTACCTGATCCTCGGGCTCGCCATCGGCGCGGAGGTAACCGCCACCCTGGCGCTGAAGGCCGCCGACGGCCTCACCCGCCCGGGGCCGACGGTGATCGTGGCGCTCGGTTACGGCACCGCCCTGTGGCTGATGTCGACCAGCATGGACATGCTGCCGATCGGCGTGGTCTACGCGATCTGGTCGGGGATCGGCATGATCGGCGCGGCGCTCGGCGGCGCGTGGCTGTACGGCGAGGCGCTCAACCCGACGATGCTGGTGGGCATCGGGGTGATCGCGCTGGGCGTGACCGTCCTGGCCGCGGGTCAGGGCCAGCACTGAGGCTCCCGGTCCGGTCCCGAAACGGGACAGCCTCGCCACATCCTCGCCGCGAACGTGCCGTCAAGCTTGGCCTTCGTCCGGTCGGAGCGGAACACCGCCCGGCTGGTCAGGCTGGAGGAGCACGGAGCGCGGATGCATGCGGGGTAGCGAGAGGACGAAGGTCGGTCCTGCACTGATCGTTCTGGCGGCGGCCGGCGGCCTGGGGGCCTGCAATACCGCGTCGCCGGTGCTCACGACGGGATCGATCCCCGACCGCAAGCCGCCGATGGTCGTCAGCGACGCCGAGCGCGATTGTCTGGGCCGCGCCATGTACTTCGAGTCGAACAGGAGCGACAGCGACGGGCTGGTCGCCGTCGGCACGGTCGTGATGAACCGGCTCGAGAACGCGATCTTCCCGGGCGGCATCTGCGCGGTGGTCGGGCAGCCGGGCCAGTTCGCGCCGGGCGTCCTCACCAAGCCGATGCAGGAGAAGGACCTGCAGAAGGTCGCCGACGCCGCCGACGCCGTCCTGGCCGGCGAGCGGCACCCGAAGGTCGGGAAGGCGATGTTCTTCCACACCGCGGGCCACCGCTTCCCCTACACGAACATGCACTACGTGGCCGTCGCCGGCGGCAACGCCTTCTACGAGAAGCGCGACAGGCGCACGGCCAAGCTGGAGAAGCCGGAGAAGCCGGCTCAGCAGGACAAGCCGGCCACGCCCGCCCTGCCCGCGACGGCCCTGACCTTCGCGGCCGTACCCGCGCCGCCCGCCGCGGGCCCCTGATCGAGACGGCCCGATCCGACAGCCGCGTCCCGGATCTGCGCGCCGAGTTCCGGTCAGCCGGCCGCCGCGTCCTCGGCGCGGCTCGCCCGCAGGGTTCGGGCCTCCTGCCGGGCGGCGGTCAGCACCCGCTGCCGGCTCACCGGCTCCCGCAGCGATTCCCACAGACGGAGCAGTTCCAGCGTCGGCAGCGCGTCGCAATCCGGCGACGCGTCCCCGGACGCGCGCTCGGCCGCGGGCGCGCATTCGGCGAAGAAGATCTCGACCGGGCTCCCCAGGGCCTCGGCCAGTCTCCCCAGGAGCGCGTCGGCCTGGACGGTCGGGATCATGGGAAATCCTGTTTCTGCGCGGGCGGTCGAACCGGATCCTTACCTTTAAGTTGTATGCTCGGCATTCAACCAGGTTACTGCACCGCCATGTCCGACGACGACGGTTTTGACCGCATGGTGGAGGCGACGATCCTGGCCCATCAACTCGTGGCCGCGCACGGCACGGCGACGATGCAGCTCCTGTCCCGATTGCTGCTCATGGAGATCGGTACGGAGATCGCGGCGCGGCGCGATCCCGATCCGGCCGCCAACGACAATCCGGACGCCCTAGAGGATTAGAGCGCGCTTCGCCGGCATTCCGGTCGGATCGGGTCCGGGCGGAAGAACCGGCCTGGCCCGTAATCCTTGACGCGATGCAATGGAGCGGGCGGCAAATCTGTTGATCGGCCCATCGATCCGAGCAGGCGGCATTTACAAGGATGGATAACGGTCTAGCTTCTGGGTAGAAACTACCCACGAATCACGGATCCCTCGCCGATGATCGCCGAACGGGTAGCGCTCGCTGGTGCGCTCCTCCTGCTGAGCATCACGCCCGCGGTCCCCCAGCTGCGCCGTCCGATGACGTGTACGGTGGAGGCGTCGACCAGTCTCGATGTCGCCGCACCCGAAGGCGCCAAACCGCAATCCCAGAAGGTCCGGACATTCTCGCTGGTCTCCAGCGGCGGCCTGCTGACCGTGATCTCGGCCGGGCGCTCCGACTATTACGAGTGCCAGACGGCCTCACCGCGGCTGAACGAGCGCACGCCGCGCAACGCGATCAAGTGTCAGAACGGCGTCTACTTCCTTCTGATCGACCTCAACAAGATGAACTTCGTCGAGGCGCAGCTCAATCCCGAGGAGCGCAACGACGTCAAGGTCAGCTACGGGAATTGTCGGACCCTGTAGGGGCGTCGCCGGGCAACCTAGTCCATGTGGATCAGGACGTACGCGGCGGCGGCAACGGCCGTGAGGGTGAGGACCACCAGCAGCGCCGTTTTCCCGGGCGGTCCTTCCGGCGGGTCTGGGGCGTCGGTCATGCGGCTCCTCCGGGCCGGTGACGGGGCCTCTGCCGAAAGGGCCCGGTCCTTCGGTTGGTTCCCTGGCCGGGCCCGGTCCGCATTCTTCCGCCCCGGCCGGGACGATCACCGGCAGAAATGCGCCGCGGCCGGCGTCCACTGGCCGAAGCCCGTGGCGACCATGTTGGCCACGACCCGGCAGATGTAGATCTTCTGCGCGGCGTTGTTGTGCGGGCCGGCATGATAGCGCGCCACGGCCATCGTCCAGCTGCCCTCCCGCCGCTTCAGATCCCGGAGAAATTGCGTCGCGTAGTCCACGTTCGCGCGCGGGTCGATCATGGCCTCGACCGAGGCGAACTTCTCGCCGTGATAGTGGTGGTTGATCTGCATGCAGCCGAGATCGATCAGGCGCGCGCCCCGGCGGCGCGCCGCGGCGAAGTGGGCCAGCACGTCCTGGGGCCCGGTCGCGAAATAGGCCGCCCCTTCGATGTTCATGGCGTAGGGCTGGAGCGAGCCGCGCTTGCCCGTCTCCGTGAGGCCGACCGCGTAGAGCACGCCGAGGGGCACGCCGTAACGGGCCGCGGCACGGCCCATCTCGGCCTCGCACACGGTCCCGGCGACCGGGGCGGCGCTACAGATAAACGCCGCCGTCGCGAGGACGTACCGTCTCATCTGTCCGCTCCCCGTCGCGCCTGCCGAGCGTCGGCCGCTGCGCCGCGCGCTGGTCTGCCTGCCGCTGCCCGTCCCCACCGTGACCCGGCTGGGCGCCGCCGTCGGTGAGCCCGGATTGGCCCTGGGACGGTGATCCGCCCGCGGAGAACCCGGCGTCGCCGGGGCGAACCGGCTCGACAATGATCTCGGGCCGGTAATGCGCGTGCTTGAGCAGTTCGGTGAGGATCGCCGAATCGCGCTGCAGCATCGCCGCCGTCTCGGGACGCGCGGCGCGCAGATGGGTCTCGAGCTGACCGTCGACGAGCCGCAATTCCACCGTGACGATCCCGAGGCTCTCCGGCCGGAGCTGGATCTTGAGCACCCGGAGCGGCCCGTCCTGAGCCGCGGGGATCGCCGGATCGGCGCCGACGCGACGCTCCGGTCCGGCCGCGGTCGCGCGCTCGATCTCCTCCGTGATGGCCGCCGCGATCGTCGGCAGGACGGCGGCGAGTCGGGCCGGCTCGGTCCCGGATCCGTTGCCGGGACCCGGGATGGGGACGCCCGGCGGCCCCTGCCGGCCGGTGGGGGCGAGGAGGAGTCCGGCGATGCCGGAGCGGGGACGGTTGTCCTCGCGTGCCGTGAGCCCCCCCGGCCCATCGATCCCCGTCGCGGTGGGGGCCGACGCATCGGCGCGGGCCGACGCATCGCCGGCTCGAGGCTCGGGATCGGTCGCGAGGGCGACCGTCGCCTTCGGCGGCACTGCGTTCACCTTCCCGGCGACCGTCCCGGCGATCTGGGTGGCGACTTGCGCGGCAATCTGGGCGGCGATCTGGCCGGCCGGCGCGATCGGAGCGGGATCGGGCCCGGTGACGGCCGGAGCCACCGGTCCGGGGCGGATGGGTCGAGGCTGAGCGTCCGCCGCGTTCGGGACGGCCGGCAACGGGGACGTTGCCGCTGCGGCGGCCGGGAGGGCGTGCCGGGCCGCCTCGGGCAGGACGGGCTTGAAGTGAACCGCCCGGTCGAGGACCTCGACCTGCGGGGGGCCGCCCTGCAGCAGGGTGCCCGGGCTCGGCCCGGCGCGCGGCGACGCGTCCGCGCGGGCCGCCTCGAGATTTCCCACGAGGCTGGTCTCCGGGGCCGCGTCGGGGCCCGCCGGGGATGCGGCGGATGGGGCCGGTCCCGGAGCACCGGTCCCGTGGCCCGCGGGCATTTCCGGACGGGCCGACAGGACGGCGGCGCTCAGGATCTCGGCGAGCGCCGCGGCGGCGCTGCCGGGATCGCCCGGTGACGGCGGCGGCGCGGGCGATGCGCCGGCTTCGGGCCGCCGATCCTCCCCGGTCGCGCCCTCCGGTTCGTCCATCTCACTCCCGTCGGTCTCGGGTCGGGCCGCGGGAGTTCCCCCCGAGACCGCGCGCAGGACCAGGTCGAAGGCGCCCCGCACCGCCGCATCCGGCAGCGCCTGAAGGTCGCCCGCCGGATGCGGGGACGGTGCGACATCCCGATCGGGTTTGGGGACGGGTTTCTGGACCGCGGTGGAGATCGTGTTCACGGGGTCGCCTCGCTGAGCATCAGATCGATCCGGTCGATCGTGGCCTGCGCCTTCGGGATCAGGCTCGCGGGCCCGTCGGCGGGATCCGGCGCCCCCCGCGCCGGCTTCGCGGCGGCGTCGGCCTCCGGCAGGCCGGGCCGGCCGGCGAGCCCGCGTCCGATCGCCTCGGCGGTCGACAGGGCCGTCTCGAGGAGGCGCAGGTCGCGGGCCGTGAGTTTGGCCCTGTCGAGCGATCTCAGCGTCCGCGACCCGGACTGGAACGTCGCCAGGCTCACGATCTCGGCGGCAGCCCGGTAGAGCTGGCCCCGGGTCGCCTCCGCGCTTCCGGGCGCGCACAGCGCGAGGGCCTTCTCGCTGGCGCGGAGCGCCGCGGCCGTCTGACCCGCCTGGATCGCCGTCTGGGCGACCACCAGATACAGGTCGCGCCGGCTCTCGGGACCGAGCTCGTCCAGGATCCTGTTGAGGGTCGCGAAGCGCTCCGCGTCGTGGCCGATATCGAACTGCGTCAGCTGATAGGCCAGTCGCTGCCGGAAGTTGCCCGCGTAGATCGAGTGCGGGAAGCGGCGCAGGTACTGGATCGCCAGCGCCTCGAACGTCTTCAGGTCGCCGATCTGACCGAGGGTGAAGATCTCGCGGCGCAGGGCGCCCTCCTCGGTCAGAGTGCCCGGCAGCAGCACCCGGACGCGGTCGAGCAGGGCGATCGCCCGGATCGGTTGGTCGGGCACGGCGAGCGACGCCTGCGTCAGGCCGATGGCGCCCGCGAGCGTCGGCGGCAGATCTGTCGTGTCGACGTCCTGGAGCAGGCGCCGCGCCTCGGCCTCCCGCCCCTCGACATAGGCGAGCGCGCCGCGCGCGAGCGTCGCTTCGGGCTCGCCGAGGCCGTCCTGCGCCGTCAGCCGGCGCAGGACGGAAGGACCGCCGCCGCTGAGGGCGAAGGTGATCGCGGCCCGGAGATTGCTCCGGCGGCCCCAGATCTCGGGCGGGGCGGCCAGGAGATCCGCGTTGATCCGGGCGATCAGCAGCGGCTGGCTCTCGTGGGCGGCCCGGGAGCCGGCGGCGACCCGATCCTGCAGCAACTGGAGCGTGCGCACCCACTGCACCGGATCGCCCGTCGGTGCCTGCGGCTCGGCGGCCGGGGCGGCGGGAGGGCCGCCCGCCGGTTCCGCGGCGACGGGGGCGGCCCTCCCCGCGATGAGCAGGCCGAGGGCGGCCGCCACGATCCGCCCGGTCCGGGACACCTTCATCCTGGAGATCCCTGCAGGAGAATCTCGATCCGCCGGTTCTCCGGAGCCTTCGGATCCGCGGCGTTGCGCGGCGTCCGGTCCGCGGCGCCCTCGACGCGCCAGATCCGCCCTTCGTCGATCCCGGCCCGGGTGAGCATGTACGCAGCTCGATCTGGGACCGCATCTCCAACGGGTCCGAGACCGCCCTGGCGGGCTACCTGATCAAGGAGCACCCTCAGACCGCGGCGCTCGTGCTGTCTAAGGTCAAGCCGGCCTGCGCCGCCAAGGTGATGGCGCAATTGCCGGCGCCGCTGCGCAACGGCGTCATGCGGCGGATGCTGACGTTCAAGCCGATCGTCGACGCGACCATGAAGATGATCGAGCAGACCATCCACGAGGATTTCATGATCAACCTGGCGCGCAATGCCGCGGCGGATACCCACTCGCGCATGGCCGACATCGTCAACAAGATGGAGCGCCAGAGCATGGAGGAGGTCCTGGACAACCTCACGCAGACGCGCCCGAAATCGGCCGAGATCCTGAAGAGCCTGCTCTTCACCTTCGACGACATCATCCACATGACGCCGCGGGCGCGGACGACGCTCTTCGATCAGGTCCCGCACGAGAAGGTCATCCTCGCCCTGAAGGGCACGAACGGGCCGTTGCGGAACGTCGTGCTCAGCGCGCTGACCGCCCGCGCCCGGCGCCTCGTCGAGCACGAGCTGGAGGGAGGCGAGCCCGCCGCCCAGCGGGACGTGCTCGACGCGCGCCGCGCGATCACCGACCAGGCGCTCGAGATGGCGTCGCGCGGCGAGATCGAACTCACCCCGGCCGACTCGGATGAGACCTACTTCCGCTAGCACCGTCCCCGGTCGGGGACGGCTCCGGGGCGCCGCTCCGGCGGACGCGTCCCGCCGGGCCGACCGGCGCGGTGCCGTCGGCGGCCCGAGGTCGGGGCGCCGCGATGTCTGAGGACAGGGAGAGCAAGACCGAGGCGGCGAGCGAGAAGAAGATCAGCGACGCGATCACGGAAGGAAACACGCCGTTCTCGCGGGAAGCGCCCGTCTTCGCCTCCATCCTGGGACTGCTGATCTTCCTGGTCTTCGTGGCGCGGGATCAGGGGCTGCCGCTGGTGCAGAGGCTCGCGCTGGTCTTGGAGCAGCCGCGCAACTTCAGCGTGGAGACGAGCCACGACGCGATGCGCCTCGTCCACGCCCTCGCCCTGGAGATGGGCCGCTTCCTGCTGCCGGTCCTGGTCATCCTGCTCGTGGCCGGCATCGCCGCCTCGATCTTCCAGAACGCGCCGCGCGTGGTGTTCGATCGGATCCAGCCGAAATGGTCCCGCATCTCCCCCGTCGCAGGCTGGAATCGGCTCTTCAGTCTGCAAGGGTTCGTCGAGTTCGGGAAAAATCTGTTCAAGTTCTTCGCGATCGGCGGCATGTCCTACATGGTCCTGCACGCGGATCGCCACGAGATCGTCAATGTCATGTTCGTGGATCCAGTCGGGTTGCCAGAATTTCTGCTGACCCTCTCGGTGCGCCTCGTCTCGGCCGTGAGCGTCGCGACGATCGCGCTGGTCGCCGGCGACCTGGTCTGGACCCGCGTGCGCTGGCAGCGCGACCTGCGGATGTCGCGGCAGGAGGTGAAGGACGAGTTCAAGCAGCTCGAGGGCGACCCGCTCGTGAAGGCGAAGATGCGCTCGCTGGCGCAGGACCGGCTGCGCAAGCAGATGATGGCGGCGGTGCCCCGCGCCACCATGATCCTGGCGAACCCGACGCACTACGCGATCGCGCTGCGCTACGACCAGAGCGAGAACGACGCCCCGACGGTTCTGGCCAAGGGCGCGGACCTGATCGCCCTCCGCATCCGCGAGATCGCCGAGAAGCACCGGATCGAGGTCGTCGTCGACAAGGCGCTCACCCGGGCGATGTACGACCATGTCGAGGTCAACCAGGCGATCCCGGCGGAATTCTACCGGGCGGTGGCGAACCTGCTGGTCTACGTGATGACGCGCAAGCGCCGCTGACCGGCGCGGCGTGGCCGAGGCGTGGCAGCGGCGTGGCAGCGGCGTTGACCGGTCGGCCCGTCCCGACCGGCAGAGGCCGCGGACCCTGGCAGATCCGCGGCGCGGCGTTTCAGGCCGCGCAGGCCGTCGGCGGGCCCGGGGCGCGGTCTTGGGGCAGTCTTGGGGCGGTCTCGGGGCGCTGCGCGTCCGGGATCCGGGAGCGGCCTCAGGCCGCCCGAACGCGGGCGTCCAGGCGCTTCGCCTCCCGGCGGAACCGGTGCAGCACGAACTCGGTGTAGCCGTTCGGCTGGCCGGCGCCCTCGAAGACCAGGGCCTCGGCGGCGCGGAAGGCCGGCCCGTCGAAGCCCGGGGCCATCGGCCGGTAGGCCCGGTCGCCGGCGTTCTGGCGATCGACGACCTCGGCCATGCGCCGCAGGGCCGCGGCGACCTCGTCGCGGTCCACGATCCCGTGGCGCAGCCAGTTGGCGATGTGCTGGCTGGAGATCCGCAGGGTGGCGCGGTCCTCCATCAGCCCGACCTCGTGGATGTCCGGCACCTTGGAGCAGCCGACGCCCTGGTCGACCCAGCGGACCACGTAGCCCAGGATCCCCTGGCAATTGTTGTCGAGCTCCTCCCGCACCGCTTCCGGCGCGAACGCGCCCTCGGCGAGGGGCAGGGTCAGCATGGCTTCGCGGGTCGCGGGCGCCCGGCCGGCGAGCGCCGCCTGGCGGGCGCGGACATCCACCTGATGGTAGTGGAGCGCGTGGAGCGTCGCGGCGGTCGGCGACGGCACCCAGGCGGTGTTGGCGCCCGCCTCCGGGTGGGCGCCCTTGGCGTCGAGCATCGCCGCCATCCGGTCGGGGGCGGCCCACATGCCCTTGCCGATCTGCGCGTGGCCGGGCAGGCCGCAGGCGAGGCCGGCATCGACGTTGCCGTCCTCGTAGGCCTTGATCCAGGCGGTCGCCTTCATGGCATCCTTGCGGACCACGGGGCCGGCCTCCAGCGAGGTGTGGATCTCGTCGCCGGTCCGGTCGAGGAAGCCGGTGTTGATGAAGAACAGCCGGTCCGACGCCGCGGCGATCGCCGCCTTGAGGTTGAGCGTCGTGCGCCGCTCCTCGTCCATGACGCCGATCTTGAGCGTCCGCGGCGCGAGGCCGACCAGCGCCTCGACCCGCCCGAACAGCGCCACCGCGAAGGCGACCTCGTCGGGACCGTGCAGCTTGGGCTTGACCATGTAGACCGAGCCGGTCCGGCTGTTGCGGAGCGGACCGGTGCCCTTCAGGTCGTGCAGGGCGATCAGCGCGGTGACGGCCGCGTCGAGGAACGTCTCCGGGATCTCGGCGCCGTCGAGGGTCACGGCGTCGGTGTACATGTGGTGGCCGACATGCCGGACCAGCATCAGCGACCGGCCCGGCAGGGTCAGGCGCCCGCCGTCGGGGGCCGTGAAGGTCCGGTCCTCGGCGAGCCGCCGCTCGACCGTGCGGCCGCCCTTGGACAGGGTGGCGGTCAGATCACCGCGCATCAGGCCGAGCCAGCTCCGGTAGACCGCGACCTTGTCGGCCGAGTCCACGGCCGCCACCGAATCCTCCATGTCCATGATGGTCGAGAGGGCGGCCTCCAGCACCACGTCGGCGATGCCGGCCGGGTCGGTGCGGCCGATCGGGCTCGCGCGGTCGATGACGACCTCGATGTGCAGGCCGTTGTGGCGCAGCAGGAGCGCGGTCGGCGCCGCGGCGTCGCCGGTGTAGCCCGCGAAGGCGGACGATCCGGTCAGGCCGGCGCTGCGGCCGGCGCCGAGATCGGCGGCGAGGCGGCCGTCCGTCACCGAGAAGCCCACGGCATCCGCCCAGGAGCCGACGCTCAGCGGCGCGGTCGCGTCGAGGAACGCCTTGGTCCTGGCCACCACCGCGGCGCCGCGGGCCGGGTTGAACCCGGCGCCGGGCGCGAGCTCGCCGTCCTGCGGGATCGCGTCGGTGCCGTAGAGGGCGTCGTAGAGGCTGCCCCAGCGGGCATTGGCGGCGTTCAGCGCGTAGCGGGCGTTGGAGATCGGCACCACGAGCTGCGGCCCGGCGATGGCGGCGATCTCCGCGTCCACGTTCTCGGTGGTCACCCGCACGGTCTCGGGCTCCGGCTGCAGGTAGCCGATCCGCGTCAGGTAGGCCGCGTAGGCCGCCGGGTCGTGCGGCGCTCCGCGATGGTCGCGGTGCCAGGAATCGATGTCGGCCTGGAGGCCGTCGCGCCGGTCGAGCAGCGTCCGGTTGTGCGGTGCGAGATCGCGGACGATCGCGGCGAAGCCCGACCAGAACCGGTCGGCCGAGAGACCGGTCCCGGGCAGCGCTTCCTCGGAGACGAAGGTGCGGAGATCCTCGGCGACGACGAGCTTCGACATGGCGATCCTCGGGGATGCGTGGCGACGCGCGTCAGAAAAAAAATCGAACGCGCCGTGAAAAATTTTTGACGTCTCCTCGATAGATCGCTTGGCATCCGCGAGAAAGGCGGCAAAAGGGATTTGATTTTTTCCGCAGCGTTGACAATGCACGACCAGAGCGACTTGGAGATCTTCGCCCGGGTGGTCCGCACCGGCAGCCTCACCCAGGCCGGGTCGGAGCTCGGCCTGTCGGTCGCGGTGGTGTCGAAGCGGCTGAAAAGGCTGGAGGAACGGCTCGCCGTGCGCCTGCTGCATCGCACCACGCGGCGGGTGGCGCCCACGGATGTCGGTGCGGCCTTCTTCGAGCGGATCGCGCCGATCGTCGACGCCATCGCGGAGGCCGAGAGCCTCGTGTCGCAGACGGCGACGCGGGCGCGGGGGACGCTCCGGGTCACGGCGCCGAGCTCCTTCGGGCGCCTGCACATCGTCCCGCACCTGCGGGCCTTCTTCGCCCTCCATCCCGGCATCGTGCTCAACTTGGAGCTGAGCGACGATTTCGAGTCGATCGTCGAGCGCGGCTACGACCTCGCGATCCGGGTCGGCGCGCTGGAGAGTTCCGGGCTGACGGCGGTGCGCCTCGCGCCAGTGCAGCGGGTCCTCTGCGCGCGGCCGAGCTACCTCGACGCGGCCGGGCGGCCGCAGAGCCTCGACGACCTGCGCGGCCATGTCTGCCTCGCCACCGAGAACCAGAATCCCTGGCGGCTGGTCGGGCCGGAGGGCCCCTGCACGGTCGGCGCCTCGGGGCCGCTGCGCACCCATTCCAACGAGGTGGTGCGCGAGGCCGTGATCGGCGGCCTCGGGATCGCGCTGCGCTCCACCTGGGACGTGCACGCGGAGCTGCGCGACGGCCTGCTGGAGGTGGTGCTGCCGGCCTACGCGGCGGCGGCCTCGGCCGGCATCTTCGCGGTCTACCCGAGCCGGGCCTTCGTGCCGGCCAAGACGCGGGCCTTCATCGCGTTCCTCAAGCAGACCTACCGGTCGAGCGGGGCCTGGGCAGACGGGTGAGGCCCGTGCTGCGGCGTCTCGCTCCTGCTGAGCGGGAGACGCCCGCTCGACGTCTCACGCCGTCGCCGATCGCGGCACCGCCGTCGTTGCGGGTGGAGCGAAGCAGTCCGGTCGGCGTGACGAGGTCGGACGTCGCGCTGCCCTGGGTCGCTTCGCCGCGCTCGCGATGACGGAGAGCGGCGCATCGACCGAACGGCTCAGCCGGCGGCCGTGCCGCCCTCAGCCGTTCGCGAAGAAATCCGGATCCGTCCGCGCCAGCATCCGCTTGAATGCCGCCCACTCGTTGTCGGGCGCCCCCTGGACCACGACGCGGTCGTAGCCGGCGGCGTACTGCCCGGCGGTCTTGGTGGCGATGGCGGAGGAGGGCCGGATCACCGGCGCGCCCGCCGCCTGGATCGCCAGCTGCGCCCGGCACGAGCGCTCCAGGTTGTGCATCAGCCGGAACGCCTCGCCGACTGTGCGGCCGCAGGTCAGCAGGCCGTGGTTGCGCAGCACCATCACGGGCTTGTCGCCGAGATCGGCCACCAGCCGCTCCCGCTCGTCGAGGTCGAGGGCGATGCCCTCGTAGGCGTGGTAGGCGACGCGCCCCGTGAACTGCATCGACCACTGGTTCAGGGGCAGGAGCCCCTCCTCCTGGCAGGAGACCGCCACGCCCGCGACCGTGTGGGTGTGCAGCACGCAGATCGCGTCGTGGCGCGCGGCGTGGATGGCGCTGTGGATCGTGAACCCGGCCGGGTTGATGCCGAGCCCCATCGGATCCTCGAGCACCTTCCCGTCGATGTCGACGGTGACGAGGTTCTCCGGCGACACCTCCTCGAAGCGCATCCCGTAGGGGTTGATCAGGAACCGGTGCCCGGCGCCCGGCAGCCGCGCCGAGATGTGGGTGTAGATGCTGTCGTCGAGGCCCAGCCGATGGATCAGCCGGTAGGCGGCCGCGAGGTCGACGCGCATCGCGCGGATCGCGGCGCGATCGGCGGGGTCCGTATCCCGGTCCGCGACGGTCGACGGTGTGGCTGCGCTCATGCGACGGCTCCCTGCCGGTCGGCCCTGTCGGCCCTCCGGGATCGCCGCCCGGCGCAGGCGGTCCCGCGATCCCCGGGCGCCCGAGGCGGGGGCTCGGGGCGAGGTCCGGGAATCGCCGGCAGGGTGCACCAGGGCGGGCGGCCCGGCAATGCGGCGGGACCTCCGGGGGAGCGACGGCCGCGTCCCACCGGATTGCCGGGCCGCGCGGGCGGTCGCCCGAGCCGTCTTCCAGTCCCTTACTTGGACGGGCGGTCGCTGGGCGGAAAGAGCGCGAGCGCCTCCTCCGCCAGGACGCCGCCCGTGATCGCGATCGGGCGGAACGCCGACCGGTCCGCGACCTCCGTGCAGGTGATCATGATCTGGTCGATCTTCGTGGCGAGCTGCTGCAGCGAGGCGGCGAAGACGACGCGCGAGATCCCGCACCAGACGATCGCGCCCATGCACATCGCGCAGGGTTCGCCGGACGTGTAGAGGGTCGTCCCCCGCAGCGCCTCCGGCCCGTGCTCCGCGAGGAAGCGGCGGATCGCCACCATCTCGCCGTGCGCCGTGGGATCGCGCTGCTGCTTCCCGAGATTCAGGCCCCGGGCGCGGATCTCGCCCTCCGCGACGATGACGGCGCCGAACGGGAAGTCGGCGCGGCGCGCCTCGGCGATGGCCGCCCGCATGAAGGTCTCGTCCGCGGCCGTGGCCGGCGCGGCGGTGGCCGCCGACGCGGGGCGCGCGCCCGTCGACAGCGCCACGCCGAGCGCCGCGGCCCCGAGGAACGCGCGCCGGCCCGCA
Organism: Methylobacterium sp. D54C; assembly: GCF_053345595.1. Taxonomy (NCBI): domain Bacteria; kingdom Pseudomonadati; phylum Pseudomonadota; class Alphaproteobacteria; order Hyphomicrobiales; family Methylobacteriaceae; genus Methylobacterium; species Methylobacterium sp. D54C. Next base: position 119,855 of record NZ_JBKFAK010000008.1, on the reverse strand, counting down.
TCGGGCGCGACGGGCGGTGCGTGGTCGTGCTGCCCGGTGCCGCGGAGCTTGCTCGTCATGATCGGTTCCGCTGAGCTGTCTCGAGGGGCCGTCCCGGCGGCCGCGACCGCGGCCCTAGCCGTCCTGGAAGCGCTGCCTAGAAGCGCTGATCGGTGCGGCCGGGGTTGGGGCCGCGGCCGTGATAGGACGCCATGCACAGGTGCCAGATCTGCGAACCGAGGTCGTAGAGGCTGAGGTTGTTCGGGTTGGGGTAGCTGAAGATCTGGGCTCGCGCCTGCTCGCGGCAGGCGGCGTCCTGCGGGCTCTGGATGGGCGGCTCCGGCACGGATTGCGCCGCCGCCCCCGTGGTCAGGGCGATCGCGGTCGCGAAGGCAATCAGCGGGAGGCGCATTGTCACAGGTCTCCGGATACGGTGCCGCGGCGGCCGCTGTCCAGCCGGCCGCGGATCTGGGAAGCGGTATGTGGGGCCGGCGGCGCTCCGGGCGAGACCGTCCGGAGCGCCGCCGGCGCGTTCGTCAGCGGCGACGCCAGTGGTAGCTGCGATGCCAATGATAGTTGCGGTGCCAGCGATAGTTGCGATGCCAGCGGTAATTGCGGTGCCAGCGATAGTTGTAGGTCCGGTAGAAGCGCCGGCCTCCGTAGTAGCGGGCTCCGTAGAAGGCCGGGCCCGGGCCGTAGAACCGGCGGGCGTTCGGGACGCACCGGCCCCACGGGTTGAGGTGGAATCCGGGCCCGCACCAGTAGCCGACCCGGGTCAGCCCGCTCGCGTCGCTGGCCAACGGCGCCGGTGAGAGCGGGGCCGCCGACGCGGGGCCCGCCAGGCCCAGGCCGCTCAACACAAGGGCCACGAGCCCCATCATCCGCATGAAATGCACGGCGTGATCCTCCCGCGACCGGCGCGCTGTCCGCGTCCGGATCGTGCATCATGCTGCTTGCGAGCCAAGATTAATGTCAATGGCCCGCATTCAGTCAATACCTGTATCAACTACGCATCATCATTTATGAGCCGCGCGATTTCCGTTCTGTATTCAGTGTTCGTCAATGCATCCGTTCCAATCTGACGCACCCGGCGCGCCGGTGACGGATCGGGAGGAGGACCATGAACAGCACGGATCGTCGGGCCGGCGGACGGTCTCGACCCATCGTGACGGCCGGCCTCGCCGCCCTCGTCCTCGCGCTCGCCGCCGGTCCCGGCGGCGCGCAGGACGGCTTCGGTGAGGGGGCCGGGCGCCCGGCCGACCTCGCGGCCGGCGCGGAGGTGGACGCGCTGCGGCCGGTCGTCGAGCGCTTGGCCGGCGCCTGGGTCGCGCGCGGGGCGATCCCGGGCCTGATCGTGGGCGTGAGCCACCGGGGGCGGCGCAGCTACTTCGGGTTTAACGGGGCCGGCGGCGCGCCCTACCGGTCCGACACGATCGTGGAGATCGGCTCGATCACCAAGGTGTTCACGACCGCACTGTTCGCCGAGGCCGTCGATGCGGGCCGCCTGCGTCCCGACACGCCGCTGCAGGAGCTGTTGCCGAACCTGCGGCTCCGGCCCTGCACGGCCCAGATCACGCCGCTGCAGCTCGCCGACTTCACCTCGGGGATGCCGACGCTGCCGGGCGACCTGCCGCGTGCCCTGGCGGAGCGCAGCGTCCGGACCTACCCGCCGGAAGCGTTCCTGGCCTGGGTGTCGCGCTGGAGCCCGGAGGGATCCGAGGCGGGCGGCTGCGCCCTGCCCGCCCCCTACCGGTACTCGAATGCCGGCATCGGCCTGCTCGGCTACGTTCTCTCCGAACGTCTCGGCGCGCCGTGGGAGAGCCTCGTGCACGAGCGGATCACCGGGCCGCTCGGGATGACCAGCACGGCGGTCACCGTGAAGCCGGCCGACCGCGCGCGTCTCGCGCAGGGCTACGGGATGGAGGGCCAGCCGGTCATGCCCTGGCCGGTCTTCGCGTGGTACGCCGCGGGAGCGCTCCGCTCGACCGCCACCGACATGCTCGCCTTCGGCGAGGCGGCGCTCGGGCACGAGGCGGTGAACGGCGCGCCCGTGCCGCCAGCGCTCACCCGGGCGCTGCGCGAGGCGATGACGCCGCTCTACCAGCCGGAGGGACAGACCTTCCGGCAGGGCATGGCCTGGATCGAGGAGATCGGCGACCCGGACGCGGGCCAGCGGCCGGTCTTCCTGAAGGTCGGGGGGACCGACGGCTTCAACAGCGTGGTCGTCCTCAATCCGGGCAAGGATCTCGTCGTCTTCGTGGCCGGCGGCCAGCCGAAGATCGGCGCGGAGCGCCTCGGCGTGGCGCTGTCCCGCCAGATCCGCTGAGCGGGCCCGGGCCGCGCGGGGCGCTCACCCCGCCAGCGCGGCCTCGATCCCGGCCCCGATCGCCAGGAGCCGGCGGTCCTGCTCGTGCCGGGCCAGCAGCATCAGGCCCGCCGGCCGGGGCAGGCCCGGCATCGGCAGGGACAGGCCGGTGAGATCGAAGAAATTGCCGAAGGCGGTGTTGCGCAGCATCAGGCGATTGGCCGCCAGGAAGGCCGCGTCGTCCGCCGCCAGCGGGGCGGTGAGCGGCGCCGTCGTGGCGGTCGCCGGGAGCGCCAGCACGTCGAGCGGGGCGAGGTGCCGGTCGAAGGCGGCGATCAGCGCGGCCCGCCGGCGCATCGTCCGGATGTAGCCCGCGGCCGTCGCATTCCGGCCGGCCACGATGCGGCGATGCACCCGCGGGTCGTAGCGGCCGGCCGCGCTGTCCAGCCAGTCGGCGTGGATCGCCGCGGCCTCGATCGCCGCGAGGGAGCCGTCCGGGAGCGCCGCGTCCATGGCGGCGAGGTGGTCGTCGATCGGGTGATCGGCGATCCGGGCGCCGGCCCGGGACAGGCGGGACAGCACCCGCTCGAAGGCCTCGGCGACCGGCGCCTCCGTCTCGGTGAACAGCAGGCTCCGCGGCACGCCGATGCGCAGGCCGGCGACGGCGAGCGCCTCCAGCGGCGCGGGCTCCTCGCCCGCCATCACGGCGTCGGCGGCCGCGCAATCCGCGACCGTCCGGGCGAGCGGCCCCAGGGAATCGAGGGCGTAGGACAGCGGGAACGCCCCTTCCAGCGGCACGCGGCTTGCGGTCGGCTTGAAGCCGACGACGCCGTTCAGCGAGGCCGGGATCCGGACGGAGCCGCCCGTGTCGGACCCGATCGCGATGTCGCTCGTCCCCTGCCCCACCGAGACCCCGGCGCCGGAGGACGAGCCCCCCGGGATGCGCGCCGGATCGGCGGCGTTGCCGGGGGTGCCGTAATGCGGGTTGAGGCCGAGCCCCGAGAAGGCGAACTCGGACATGTTGGTCTTGCCCAGGATCACCGCGCCGGCGCGGCGCAGGCGGGCGACCACCGGGGCGTCGGACCGCGCCGGCGCCGCGTCGGCCAAGAGGACCGAGCCGGCGCGCGTCGTCTCGCCCGCCACGTCGAACAGGTCCTTGATCGAGACCATCGCGCCGTCGAGGGGGCCGAGGGAGATCCCGTCCCGGCGGCGCGCATCGGCGGCGTCCGCCGCCGCGCGGGCCTGCTCCGGGTAGAGGCGGGTGAAGACCGCCGGGTCCCCCGCGGCGATCCGGGCCAGCCGGGCCTCGAGGGTCTCGCGTACGCTCATGGTCCTCACCGCATGATCTGATCCGGCCCTGCAAGCGGAGGGCCGGTCGGGCCGGTCCGCGTCAGAACGTGCCGGGATAGGCGCCGCCATCCATCAGCAGGTTCTGCCCGGTGATGAAGCCCGCCTGCTGGCTGCACAGGAACGCGCAGGCGGCGCCGAACTCGTCGGGGTGGCCGAAGCGGCCGGCGGGGTTGTCGCGGGCCCGCGCCTCCAGGAACGCCTCCACGGAGGTGCCGGCCTTGGCGGCCCCCGCGACGGCGTTGCCGCGGATCCGGTCGGTGTCGAAGGGGCCGGGCAGCAGGTTGTTGATCGTCACGCCGTGCCGCACGGTCTTGCGCGCCAGGCCGGCCACGAAGCCCGTCAGCCCCGAGCGGGCGCCGTTCGACAGGCCGAGATGCTCGATCGGCGCCTTCACGGCGCCGGAGGTGATGTTGACGATCCGGCCGAACCCGCGGTCGATCATCCCGTCGACCGTCGCCTTGATGAGCGCGATCGGCGCCAGCATGTTGGCGTCGAGCGCCCGGATCCAGGCGTCGCGGTCCCACTCGCGGAAATCGCCGGGGGGCGGGCCGCCGGCATTGTTGACCAGGATGTCGGGCTCGGGGCAGGCGGCGAGCGCGGCGGCCCGGCCGGCCTCGGTGGCGATGTCGCCCGCGACGGCGGTGACGGTGACGCCCGTCGCGGCGCGGATCTCGTCCGCGGTCCGCTCCAGCGTCTCCGCGGTGCGGGCCGTGATCGTCACCGCGACGCCCTCCCGGGCGAGCGCCAGGGCGCAGCCCTTGCCCAGTCCCTTGCTCGCCGCGCAGACGAGCGCCCGGCGTCCGCTCAAGCCGAGATCCATGGGAAGCCTCCGTGAGCCGGCCCTCGCCGCGAGGGCGTCCGGCGCGTCATAGCGCGCCGGGTGCCGTCCCCGGAAGCGGCCCGGGACGGGGCGCGGGGCCTCTCGGGGTCTCTCCGCCTCCGGAGGGCCGGTTCGGCGGCGGGCGCCTCACGGCCGGAACCGGGATCCGGCGCTCACCACGTGCGCAGGTCGCGGGCGCCGGGCACGTCCGGACGCTCCTCCCGCTCCGGAGCGACGAAGCCTGCCCACAGCAGGGCCACCGCTCCGGTGAGGAGCGGAAGGGACGTGCTGAGGACGAGGCTGAGGGTCACGGCGATCCTGCCAGGCGGACGGTGTCGAGGCGACGAGATCAGAATTCCATATCCTGAGAATTGTTTTCGACGACTTAAGGCGAATGCGCGTAATTGCGGGAACCTGAAGGAAATCTGCGCGGCCGGCCCGCGTCGCGGCGGCCATCGCGCGTGAGGGCGGCGTCGGACGCTCGGCCGAGGCCGACGCATCGCGGGTCCGCGCGATCCCGGCCGGATGTCCGGGCGACCGGGGCCGGTGCGCGCCGGCTCAGGGCTGATCCGCCGCTCCGGACAGGGCGCCGAACTCGTTGACCATGCACTCGTGCATCCGGCGCAGCCACGCCCGCGCCTCGGCCCGCTGGGCCTCCGCCCGTTCGGCCCGCTCGTCCGACGCGCGGGCCTGCGCCTCGGCCCGCTCGGCCCGGGCGAGTGCCGCCTGCAGGAGCGCCTCGGCGTGGCGGGCCCGCTCCTCGGCCGCGCGGAGCGCCGTCTCGGCCGCCCGCACGGAACTCTGAGCCTCCCGGACGGAGTCGCGGGCGCTCGCCTGCAGGGCGCGGACCCGCGCCGCGGCGCCGCGCACGGCGGTCAGGGAGGTCGACCAGTCATCCTCGGCCGCCGGGGAGGCGGGCGCGGGGGATGCGGCCGCGGCGCCGGAGAACAGCGCCACGACCCGGTCGATCGGGTCGGCGTGGCCGTCGCGCGGCAGGGCCGGGTCGGACAGGGGATGGGGCGCCGTCGGCTCGGCCCACGCGCGGGCGGCGCTCATGCCGCAGCCTGCTCGGTGAGGTCCGAGAACTCGGACAGGATCGCCTGCTGGACACGGTCCAGCCAGTCCTCGGCCTGCCGGGCCCGATCCTCGGCGGCGCGGGCGCGGGCCTCCGCCGCCTTGGCGCGCTCCTCGGCGGCGACGACCTGCGCCTCGGCGCGCAGCTGGGCCTCGCGCGCCTGCATCTCGGCCATCCGGGCGCGCTCGTTGGAGGCGTGGACCTCCTCGCGGACCTGATCCAGCACCTGCTCGATCCGCGCCTCCCGCTCGCGCGCCTGGGCCTCGATCACGCGCGCTTGGCGGGCGGCGGTCTGCACCCGGTGGATCAGCGCGTCCCAGTCCCGCGGCGCGGCCGGCGGTGTCGGGGACTCGGCCCGCGCGTGCAGCGACGCGACGGCGCGCAGGACGTTGCCGAGGTCGGGTTCGGACGCGGCGCCGCGCTTGGCCTTGTCTGCGGGCCGGAACCGAGGATCGCTCAGAAGCCTCTGCAGCTCGCTCACGGATCCCCTGCTCCCTGTGTACGCGATTCTGATCCGACTAAGCTGTTTAGAATGGTTAACGAAGGATTAAACGACGGGCGATCGGGTATTGGACAATTAATGACGGCGGCCGATCCCCGCGCGGCGGCCACGGCCGGGCGGGCCTCGCGCCGGGCCCCGGATCGCCGGATCGAAGCCGGCGGCAGGATTGCCGGTGCGCTCGCCGGATGTGCTGTTTGATACGGAATTCGCGCCCGGAATGACCGCGTATTCAGCTCATCGGTACGGGCTGAAATGGTTGTTCTGCAGGAGATCGCGATGGCCGGGAACCGCATGGAAGAGGCCTGGAGGCCGGCCTTCAAGACCGGACAGATCTTCTTCGGGCACCCGCAGGAATGCTGTGACTGCCTGATCTGGGAGCTCAGGACATCCGGGGCGCGGATCGAGGTCCAGCCGGAGGCGGTGCCACCGCAGGCCGTCCGGCTCGTCTCGATCGCCCTGCTGCTGAACCAGGCCTGCGAGGTCGTCGCGCGCGAGGGCCGGACGATCGAGCTGAGGTTCTCCCCCCGTCCGGAGCCCGCGGGCGGTGCGCCCGACGCGACGCGGCCCGTGCTCGGCCGCACGCTGTTCCCGCCGCACCGGCCATAAGTCTCCCGCATCACCGCGAAGCACCCGAGGAGGTGCGTCATGACCGCTCCGCAAGTCATCGCAACGATCTTCTTCCTGGTCTCGGTCGGTTCGGCGACGACGCTGGCCCTCATGGCGGCGGCCTCGGCCGTGCTGGACGCGGTCGCGAAGACCTGCGACCGCGCGCGGCCGGACGCGGGACGGGACCGCTCGCGCCGTGTCACGGAGGCCGCCTGTCGGCTGCGCCGCGCGGCCCTCGCCCGCACCGCGATCCCGTAGGATCCCGGTCCCGCCGCCGGGTCGGGCATCGGTTCTGCTCGAGCCTCGTCGTCTCGCCACGCGAGAGGAGGCACGAGCGACGCCGTGAGGGAGGAACGGGCAGGCGCGATGCCGTAGGCCGCGACGGGTTCGGAGAACCCCTCGGTGGGCGATCCTGCCGTGACGTCAGTCTGGGGCGTTCAATCTGGAGACGGGCCGGGAGTCACGGCGCCGAATGGTGGAGACGACAGGGATCGAACCTGTGACCTTTCCCATGTCAAGGGAATGCACTACCGCTGTGCTACGTCTCCATATCGACCGCGATCAGGTTCGACGAACCTGCAAGCCATCGAAATAGTCCAGACTGCTCAGTAACTTATGAGAGTGCCGACTACCGTGTCAAGGTAGTGCTCTCCCGCCGAGCTGCGCGTCCGGGCCGGCGCCGTTCGGGCTCCGGTGGGCGGGGCCTATAGCGGCTGCCCGGCGAGGGCGCAAGCGGAACCTGCGTGACCAGGCCGATCGATCGCGTCCCTCAATGGTCCGGCCGCGGCGCGCGCCGACCCGATCGCCCCGCGCCGCGCGCGGATAGCGCATTCTGCGTCAATGGCTTAGAGACGGGGAGAACGAGCCGGCGGGGGCAACCCGCCGGGATCCGTCTCCGGGCCGAACGCGCCATGGTGCACGCCGACGGGAAAATGCGCTATGGCCCTGCCGCTCGGCATCCGGCCGCGCCGCGACACATGGCGGACACTCGGCGCCGGCATGCCGCCGCCTCACGCTTCAGGACATGCGCTACTTCATCGACCACGATCAGGGCGACTCGATCCGCGGCTGGATCGTGCCGGACAATCCCCTCGCCATCAGCCGGGTCGTGGTCGCGGTCGACGGCCGACGCGTGGCCGAGGTCCCGGCCAGCGTCATCGACGAGGCGTTCAAGCGCAACGGCTGGCACGCCACCGGGCAATGCACCTTCGTGGTCAGCGAGGCCGAGGTGCCGGGCCTGTCCGAGATCCCGCGGCTCGAACTCTACGATGCCGACACCAACGTGCTGGTCTACCGCCGCATGCCGGTCGAGGGTCAGATCCGGCTGCGGACCATGCTGATCAACACCGGCATCGAGCCCGAGACCGTCCTCCAGACGGCGCTCTTCCCGTATTTCCAGCACTGCTACTTCGGCATCCACAAGCTGCCGGACGAGATCCTGAGCTGCGTCCTGGCCGGCCCGGCCGCCCCGTCGGCCTTCCTGTCGGGCGCCGTGACCATCCCGCGCTACGAGAACTTCATGACGCCGGACCTGATGGTCACGGCCATCCTGCTCCAGGAGCCGCAGATCGAGATGGCGGCCCGGATGCGCTGGCTGAAGGCCCGGGCCGCGGATGCGGCCGATCCGGCGCGCAGCTGGCGCCTGGGGCCGCTGGCCGAGGCCGCCGCCTTCGCGGACGGGTACGACTTCTCCGACGTGAAGAGCCTCAAACGCTTCTTCCGGATGCTGCCCGAGCCCGCCTACCGGCTGCTCTACAACCCCCTGACCCGCCAGCTCGGGACCCGCATGCCGGACGACCGGCTGCATCCGGGCAACTCGATCGCGGCGATCGAGATTCTCGCCCGGGTCGGGATCGTCGGCCACAAGACCCGGTTCCCCGCCTTCGCGTCGACGCTGTTCGACCGCCTCGGGATCGGCGCGCCGATCCCGGCGCTGCCGCCGGTGCCGGCCGAGACGCTGGCGCTGGCCGAGCGCCTGAAGAGCGTCAAGGCGGTCGAGGACATGATCGTGTTCGACGTGGCCATGTCGGATGCCGTGAAGGCCTCGGTCGACAAGAGCTGGAGTTGATGGTGCGTTCGACCGGGCCGGCGGTGCCCGAACTCCGCCTCCCGACGGCGCAGGTCGCGGGGCTCTGGGGCAAGCGGCGCGCCCTCCCGGCGCGGGCGGGCTCCGACGGGTTGCGCGTCGCGCTGCCGGATCTCGCGGGCCGCTGGGTCGAGATCATCCTGTCCAACGACCCGGCCGAGGCCCGCGACACCCTCCCCGACATCAGCTTCGTCGGTCCCGACGGACGGGCGGGCACGCTGCTGCCGCAGGAGGCCCGGGGCGGCGGCGCCTTCGCGTGGATCGGCTGCCTGCCCGAGGACGTCGTCGAGCTGCGCGTCGCCGACCCGGCCGGGCGCGTCCCGGTCCGGCTGCGTCGGATCGCCGTGCGCCGCCTCGCCCGGCCGGTCCTGGCCGCCCGCGGGCTCCTGCGCGATCCCGGCCTGACCGTGCAGGCCTTCACCTGGCGGATCCTCGGCAAGAAGGTGCGCGCGCGGGGCTTCCTCGGCCGGGCGCTGCGCCACCGGCGCGTGAGCGGCTACGAGGCCTGGCTCGGGACCCACACCCTGCGCCGCGCGGAGCGGGACGGGATCGCCGCCGAGATCGCCGCCTGGACCGATCCGCCCCTGATCTCCGTGCTGATGCCGGTCCACGATCCGGACCCGAAGGTGCTGCGCGCGGCCCTGGCCTCGCTGCGGGCGCAGCTCTACCCCCACTGGGAACTGTGCGCCGTCGACGACGCCTCCACGCGCCCCGAGATCCCGCGGATCCTGAGCCGGGCGGCCGAGGCCGACCCGCGCATCCGCGTCCTCGCCCGGACGGAGAACGGCCACATCGCCCGGGCGACCAACGACGCGCTGGGCATGGCCCGGGGGGCGGTCTGCGCCTTCATGGACCACGACGACGCGCTCACCGAGGACGCCCTCTACGAGGTCGCCCGGGCGCTGCGCCGCGACCCGGGCCTCGTGCTGATCTACAGCGACGAGGACAAGATCGACGGGCGCGGCCGGCGGTTCGACCCGCACTTCAAGTCCTGCTTCGACCGCGAGCTGCTCTATGCCCAGAACTACATCAACCACCTCACGGTCGTGCGCACCGAGGCGCTGCGCGCCGTCGGCGGCCTGCGCCCCGGCTTCGAGGGCAGTCAGGACCACGACCTGCTGCTGCGGCTGACCGACGGGCTCGACCCCGCCCGCATCCGCCACATCCCGCGGGTGCTCTATCACTGGCGCGCCGCCCAAGGGTCCGGCACCTTCTCGGACCGGGCGCTCGCCCGGGCGGAGGCCGCGCGCCTGCGCGCCCTGGAGGAGGTCGTGGCGCCCTGGGGCGGCCGCGCGGAGCGCGGTCCCGGCGGCTTCAACCGCCTGGTCCGGCCGCTGCCGGCGTCGCCGCCGCGGGTCTCCGCGATCATCCCGACCCGCGACCGGGCCGAGATCCTGTCGGTGACCCTCGACGGGCTGCTCGGCGCGACCGACTACCCCGACATCGAGGTGATCATCGTCGACAACGACAGCCGCGAGCCGGAGACCGCCGCCCTGTTCGCCCGCTACCGGGACGATCCGCGGGTGCGCGTCGTGCCGGTGCCGGGGGCGTTCAATTTCTCGGATCTGTCGAATCGCGGCGCCGCCGCGGCCACCGGCGCGGTGCTCCTGTTCCTCAACAACGACATCGAGGTGCTCGAGCCCGGCTGGCTGGCCGAGCTGGTCCGCCACGCCGTGCGGCCGGAGATCGGGGCCGTCGGGGCCAAGCTCCTCTACCCGGACCACACGATCCAGCACGGCGGCATCGTCCTCGGGATCGGGGGCGTGGCCGGCCACAGCCATCTCGGCGTCGCGGACGCGGATCCGGGCTATTTCTGCCGCATGGTCATCGCCCACGAGGTCTCGGCGGTCACCGGCGCGTGCCTGGCCATGCGGGCGGACGTGTTCGCGGAGGTCGGCGGCTTCGACGCGCAGGCCCTGAAGGTCGCCTTCAACGACGTCGACCTCTGCCTGAAGATCCGCCGGTCCGGCTACCGGATCGTCTGGACCCCCTTCGCGAAATTGATTCATCACGAGTCGAAGAGCCGCGGGGCCGAGGACACGCCGGAGAAGCAGAAGCGCTTCGAGGGCGAGGTGCTGACCATGCTCGACCGCTGGGGCCCGGAGCTGCGTGCCGACCCCTATTACAACATCAACCTGTCACGGAATTCCGCCCATTACCGCGTGTGAGCGGTCCTCACCCGGTGGCGACACCGGTGGTCGCGACCGCGCGGTGCTATGCATGCGTCAGTGGGTAAACTTGCGTCCGGAGCCGGTTGCGGTACCTCTGGACATGCCGCAAGAGGCAGTTCCGGCCAAGGCGTCCCCACGGGCGCGCGGCGAGGGCGACAATCAGAGATGAGTGCGAACACCCCTACGGTCGCGGGCCTGGAGCGCGACGCCCAGCAGGCGATGGGAGACCACAAGGTCCACCCCAACGAGATCGCCATCGGCGTGGTGATCGGACGCGCGTCCGAATACTTCGACTTCTTCGTGTTCGGCATCGCCTGCGTGCTGGTCTTCCCGAAGGTGTATTTCCCCTTCGTCGACCCGCTGAAGGGCACCCTCTACGCCTTCTCGATTTTCGCCCTCGCCTTCATCGCCCGGCCGCTCGGCACCGTGCTGTTCATGGCGATCGACCGGCGCCACGGCCGCAGCGTCAAGCTGACCACGGCCCTGTTCCTGCTCGGCGGGTCGACGGCGGCGGTGAGCTTCCTGCCGCGCTACGACAGCATCGGCATCTCGGCGGTCTACATCCTGGCCGGCCTGCGGATCCTGCAGGGCCTCGCCCTCGGCGGCGCCTGGGACGGCCTCGCCTCGCTGCTCGCCATGAACGCCCCGCGGGAGCGCCGCGGCTGGTACGCGATGATCCCGCAGCTCGGCGCGCCTTTGGGCTTCATGGTGGCGAGCGCCCTGTTCGCGTTCTTCATCGTCAATCTCGACGAGGCCGATTTCATCGACTGGGGCTGGCGCTTCCCGTTCTACTGCGCCTTCACCATCAACGTGGTCGCGCTGTTCGCCCGGCTGCGCCTCGTCGCCACCGACGAGTTCGCCCGGATGATGGACCTCGACCGGCTGCGCCCGGTCCCGGCCCTGGAGCTGTTCCGCCACCACGCCGGCGACGTGGTCCGCGGCGCCTTCGTGCCGCTCGCCGCCTTCGCGCTGTTCCACCTCGTAACGATCTTCCCGATCGCGTGGCTCGCGCTGAACAGCACGACCCGCTCGCCGGGCGAGTTCCTGATCGTGCAGTTCTCCGGCGCGATCGTGTGCGCCGGCGCGGTGGCGGCCTCGGGGCTGATCGCCGACCAGATCGGCCGCCGCAACTGCCTGATCATGAGCAGCTCGCTGATCGGCTTCTTCGCCGTCGGCAGCATCATCGCGCCGCTCCTGTTCGGCGAGAGCGCCATCGGCCAGACCATCTACGTCACGATCGGCTTCATGCTGCTCGGCCTCGCCTACGGCCAGACCGCGGGAGCGGTGAGCGCCCGCCTCGGCAACCGCTACCGCTACACCGGCGCGGCGCTGACCTCCGACTTCGCGTGGCTGATCGGGGCCGGTTTCGCGCCCCTGGTGGCCCTGTTCCTGTCGCAGCGCTACGGCCTGGCGATGATCGGCGTCTACCTCCTCTCCGGCGCGGTCTGCAGCCTCGTGGCCCTGTTCACCGACCGGTCGGAACTGCGCCAGATGTGAGTCGGCGGCCGGCGGCGCAGGCCGCCCGGCCCGCCCGTGAGCTGACTGGAACGCCGCCTCGCGCGGTACGGCAGAAGCGCCGCGGCAGCGGCATGGCAGAAGTGCCGCGGCAGCGGCCTGGGATGACGAGACGCGTGCTGTGACATCCACGATCCATCGACCGGACAGGACCGACACCGCGACCCGCCGAGGCGGTCGCGCTCGGCGCCTCCTGCCGCTCCTCGCCCTGCCGCTCCTGACCCTGCTCGGCGGCTGCAACTTCGTGGTCCTGCACCCGGCCGGCTACGTCGCCGAGCAGCAGCGCAACCTCGTGCTGGCGGCGACCGGGCTGATGCTCCTGATCATCGTCCCGGTGATCGCCTTCACGCTGATCTTCGCGTGGCGCTACCGCGCCAGCAACCAGGACGCGGTCTACGATCCCGAATGGCACCACTCGACGCAGCTCGAGGTGCTGATCTGGACGGCGCCGCTGATGATCATCATCGCCCTGGGTGCCCTCACCTGGATCGGGACCCACACCCTCGATCCGTTCCGGCCGCTCAGCAAGATCGACCCGAAGCGCGACGTCCCGGCCGGGACGGTGCCGCTCGAGGTCGAGGCCGTGGCCATGGATTGGAAGTGGCTCTTCCTCTACCCGCAATACGGGATCGCCACGGTCAACGAGCTGGCCGCGCCGGTGGACCGGCCGATCCGCTTCAAGATCACCGCCACCGACGTGATGAACACGTTCTACGTGCCTACGCTCGCCGGCATGGTCTACGCGATGCCGGGCATGCAGACCCAGCTCCACGCGGTGATCAACCGCGAGGGTGCCTACGAGGGCCGCTCGGCGCATTACAGCGGCGCCGGCTTCTCCAACATGTTCTTCAAGTTCCACGGCCTGACCACCGACAAGTTCGACCAGTGGATCGCCAAGGCCAAGGCCGAGGGCGGCGAGCTGACCCAGGAGGTCTACCTGAAGCTGGAGGAGCCGAGCGAGGCCGAGCCGGCGCGGTTCTACAAGTCCTACATGAAGGGCCTGTACGACCGGATCATCGGCATGTGCCCCTGGCCCGACCAGATGTGCGTCGGCGAGATGGCGAAGATCGACGCGCAGGGCGGCGCCACCGGCGCGGAGGCCGCGGAGAACTACGCGCGTCTCCGGTACGATAACCGGCTCGCCGAGCGCGGCGTCGAGGGGCCGGGCGCGACGGCGCCGGCCTCCGGAACGGCGCCGCACGGCCAGACGCAGCCGCAGGGCATGCAGCCGCGACCCGACATGGGCAACCCGGACGTCCGGGGCCAGACGACGCCGCCCGACGCCACGGGCCAGGGCTCCGGCGGGGGTCGGAGCGGGGGCATCCAGATCGCCCCGAAGCAGCTGAACCAGTGAGGCCGCGCGTGCTGACAGCGGACTCCACACACACAACCGGCGGTCGCCGTCGAACCCACTGAACGGGCCGATCCCATGTTCGCAAACCTGGACCTACAGCAGCTGCTCGTCGGGCGATTCACGATCGAGCAGATCCCCTATCACGAGCCGATCCTGCAGGGGACGTTCGCCGGCGTGGCCGTCGTCGGCCTCACCGTGCTCGGCGTCATCACCTACTACCGCTTCTGGGGGCCGATGTGGCGTGACTGGATCACGTCGATCGACCACAAGAAGATCGGCATCATGTACTGCATCTTCGCGGGCATCATGCTGCTGCGCGGCTTCGCCGACGCGATCCTGATGCGCTCGCAGCAGGCGGTCGCGTTCGGCGACCAGCAGGGCTTCCTGCCGCCGCACCACTACGACCAGATCTTCACCGCCCACGGCATGATCATGATCTTCTTCGTGGCGATGCCGTTCGTCACGGGGCTCATGAACTTCGCCGTGCCGCTGCAGATCGGCGCCCGCGACGTCGCCTTCCCGTTCCTCAACAACTTCAGCTTCTGGATGACGGTCGCCGGCGGCATGCTGGTGATGGTCTCGCTGTTCGTCGGCGAGTTCTCCCGCGCCACCTGGCTGGCCTACCCGCCCCTCTCGGGGGCGGCGATGAGTCCCGGCGTCGGCGTCGACTACTACATCTGGGCCCTGCAGATCGCCGGCATCGGGACGCTGCTCTCAGGGATCAACCTGATCGCCACCATCGTGAAGATGCGGGCGCCCGGCATGACCATGATGAAGCTGCCGATCTTCGTCTGGTCGTCGCTGTGCACCAACATCCTGATCGTGGCCGCCTTCCCGATCCTCACGGCCGTTCTCGCGATGCTGTCGCTCGACCGCTACGTCGGCACGCACTTCTTCACGAACGACCTCGGCGGCAACGCCATGCTGTACTTCAACCTGATCTGGATCTGGGGTCACCCGGAGGTCTACATCCTGATCCTGCCGGCGTTCGGCGTGTTCTCGGAGATCACCTCGACCTTCTGCGGCAAGCGCCTGTTCGGCTACACCTCGATGGTCTACGCGCTGGTGGTGATCACCATCCTCGCCTACCTCGTGTGGCTGCACCACTTCTTCACGATGGGCTCGGGCGCGGACGTGAACTCGTTCTTCGGGATCACGACCATGATCATCTCGATCCCGACGGGCGCGAAGATCTTCAACTGGATGTTCACGATGTACCGCGGCCGGATCCGGTTCGAGGTGCCGATGCTGTGGGTGGTGGCGTTCATCGTCACCTTCGTGATCGGCGGCATGACCGGCGTCCTGCTCGCTGTGCCCCCGGCGGACTTCGTCCTGCACAACTCGCTGTTCCTGATCGCGCACTTCCACAACGTGATCATCGGCGGCGTGCTGTTCGGCATGTTCGCCGGCGTGACCTTCTGGTTCCCCAAGGCCTTCGGCTTCAAGCTCGACGAGTTCTGGGGGAAGATGGCCCTCGTGTTCTGGGTGACCGGGTTCTACGTCGCCTTCATGCCGCTCTACGTGCTCGGCCTGATGGGCGTGACCCGGCGCATGCAGCACTTCGACGACCCGTCGCTGCAGATCTGGTTCGTGATCGCGGCCATCGGCGCGGCGCTCATCGCCTGCGGCATCGCCTCGCAGATCATCATGTTCGTGGTTTCGATCCGGAACCGCGACAAGCTGCGCGACCTCAGCGGCGACCCGTGGGGCGGCCGGACGCTGGAATGGTCCACCTCCTCGCCGCCGCCGGACTACAACTTCGCCTTCACGCCGGTGGTCCACGATTCCGACGCGTGGTGGGACATGAAGAACCGCGGCTTCGACCGCCCGCTCAAGGGCTACCGGCCGATCCACATGCCCAAGAACACCGCGGCCGGCGCGATCCTGGCGGCGCTGAACTTCACCTTCGGCATCGCCATGGTCTGGTACGTCTGGTGGCTGGCGATCCTCAGCTTCGTGGCGATCTTCGTCGTGGCGATCGCCCACACCTTTAATTACAATCGCGACTACTACATTCCCGCCGACGTCGTCAGTCGGACGGAAGGTCAGCGGACGCGCGAACTGGAGATGGCGTGATCCGATGATGCACGCGGAGACTGCACCCCCCGGCGCCGCGGCGCCGGTCTTCTACCAGACCGACGAGGAGGGCCATCATTCCGAGGGCTCGACCATGCTCGGGTTCTGGCTCTACCTGATGAGCGACTGCCTCATCTTCGCGACCCTGTTCGCGACCTACGGGGTGCTCGGGCGCAGCTACGCGGCCGGCCCCACCCCGAAGGAGCTGTTCGACCTGCCGGGCATCGCGGTGAACACCGCCATGCTGCTGTTCTCGTCCATCACCTACGGCTTCGCCATGCTGGAGATGGACCGGGACCGGGTGAAGCAGACGCAGATCTGGCTCGCCATCACCGGCCTGTTCGGCGTCGCCTTCGTGGCCCTGGAGATCCGGGAGTTCGTCCACCTGTTCCACGAGGGCGCGCCGCCCTGGCGCAGCGCGTTCCTGTCCTCGTTCTACACCCTCGTCGGGACGCACGGCCTGCACGTCTCGATGGGCATCCTGTGGCTCGTCGTGCTGATGGTGCAGGTCAGCAAGCGCGGCCTGATCGTCGAGAACAAGCGCCGGCTGATGTGCCTGTCGATGTTCTGGCACTTCCTCGACCTGATCTGGATCGGCGTCTTCACCGTCGTCTACCTGATGGGAGTGCTGGAATGAGCGCCGACGTTCACAACGCCGCCGCCGGGCACGGCCACCACGACGCCCACAGCGAGGGCGGGCACGGCACCTTCCAGAGCTACATGACGGGCTTCGTCCTGTCGGTGATCCTGACGGTGATCCCGTTCTGGCTGGTGATGGGCAACGTGCTCGACAACAGCCTCGTCACCACCCTGGTGATCCTGGCGCTCGGCGGCGTCCAGATGGTCGTGCACGTCATCTACTTCCTGCACATGAGCACGAAGTCGGAGGGCGGCTGGACCTTCATGGCGCTGATCTTCACCATCACGCTGGTGGTGATCATGCTCGCCGGCTCGGTGTGGGTCATGTACCACCTCAACCACAACATGATGCCGATGGATGCCCACGACGTCATGAAGAACGCCCGCTGAGCGCGCGTTCGGTTTCGAGACCCGCGGGGTCGGGAGGGGGGGCCGATCCGGGCCCCTCCCCGGCCCCGCTCTCGTTGCTGCGGCGCGCCGTGTTCGGCGCCGGCGCGGGCCTCGTCTTCCTGGTGCTGCTGGGGCTCGGGACCTGGCAGGTGGAGCGGCGGGCCTGGAAGCTCGACCTGATCGCCCGGGTCGATGCCCGGGTCCATGCGCCGCCCGTGCCGGCGCCCGGCGCCGCCGCGTGGCCGCGCGTCGGCCTCGACGACGCCTACCGGCATGTCCGGCTCTCCGGCACTTTCCTGCACGATCGCGAGACCCTGGTTCAGGCCGTCACCGAGCTGGGCGGCGGCTTCTGGGTGCTGACGCCCCTGCGGCGGCCGGACGGGACCGTCGTGCTGGTCAATCGCGGCTTCGTGCCCGGCGACCGGCGGGACCCGGCGACCCGGGCGGCCGGGCAGGTCGCGGGCGAGACCGCGGTGACCGGCCTCCTGCGGCTGACCGAGCCCGGGGGGGCGTTCCTGCGCGCCAACGATCCGAAGGACGGCCGCTGGTATTCCCGCGACGTGGCGGCGATCGCCGCCGCCCGGGACCTGACCGACGTCGCCCCCTACTTCGTGGACGCGGACGCGACACCCAATCCGGGCGGCCTGCCGGTGGGCGGCCTGACGGTGATCGCCTTCCCCAACAACCACCTCGTCTACGCGATCACGTGGTACGGGATGGCGCTGATGCTCGCCGGCGCCGTGATCTACCTGCTGCGGCGCGGCCCGGGGGACCGGGACGCCGAGGCCCGCTGAAGCCTGCTGGGGCGCCGGCGCCGCGCGGCCTCCGCGCGAGGCTTGACCGATAGGGGAGTAGCCCGCTCCGAGCGGGTCCCTATAATGGCGTGACAAACGCCACAACGAGTCAACGCCATGACCTCCCGCATCCCGAACTTCGCCGAAGTCCCGTTCTCAGGCGAATCGCTCGCGGTGGCGGCCCCGGCGCTCGGCGAGCCCTGGATGACGCCGGAGGGCATCCCGGTGAAGGGACGCTACGGGCCGGAGGACCGGGAGGGCATCGAGTTCCTCGACACCTATCCGGGGATCGCGCCGTTCCTGCGCGGCCCCTACCCGACCATGTACGTCACCCAGCCCTGGACGATCCGGCAATATGCCGGCTTCTCCACGGCCGAGGATTCGAACGCCTTCTACCGCCGCAACCTCGCGGCCGGGCAGAAGGGCCTGTCGGTCGCCTTCGATCTCGCCACCCACCGCGGCTACGATTCCGACCATCCCCGCGTCTCGGGCGATGTCGGCATGGCGGGCGTGGCGATCGACTCGATCTACGACATGCGCACGCTGTTCTCCGGCATCCCGCTGGACGAGATGACCGTGTCGATGACGATGAACGGCGCCGTGCTGCCGATCCTCGCCCTCTACATCGTCGCCGCCGAGGAGCAGGGCGTGCCGCCGCAGAAGCTCGCGGGCACGATCCAGAACGACATCCTCAAGGAGTTCATGGTCCGCAACACCTACATCTATCCCCCGAAGGGATCGATGCGGATCATCTCCGATATCTTCGCCTACACGTCGAAGAACATGCCAAAGTTCAACTCGATCTCGATCTCCGGCTACCACATGCAGGAGGCCGGGGCGACGAACGACCTGGAGCTCGCCTACACGCTCGCCGACGGCGTCGAGTACATCAAGGCCGGGCTGGCGGCCGGGCTGACCATCGACCAGTTCGCCCCGCGCCTGTCGTTCTTCTGGGCGATCTCGACCAACTTCTTCATGGAGGTCGCCAAGATGCGGGCCGCGCGCCTGATCTGGGCGAAGCTCGTGAAGGGATTCGATCCGAAGTCGGAGAAGTCGCTCGCCCTGCGCACCCACTCGCAGACGTCGGGCTGGTCGCTCACCGCCCAGGACGTGTTCAACAACGTCACCCGCACCAACATCGAGGCGATGGCGGCGACGCAGGGCGGCACGCAGTCGCTCCACACCAACGCGCTGGACGAGGCGCTGGCGCTGCCGACCGATTTCTCGGCCCGGATCGCCCGCAACACCCAGCTGTTCCTCCAGCAGGAGAGCGGCACCACCCGGATCGTCGATCCCTGGGGCGGCTCCTACTACGTGGAGAAGCTCACTGCCGACATGGTCGCCCGGGCCTGGGAGCACATCCGCGAGGTCGACGGGCTCGGTGGCATGGCCAAGGCGATCGAGGCCGGCATCCCGAAGTTGCGCATCGAGGAGGCCGCCGCGCGGGCGCAGGCGCGGATCGATTCCGGCCGCCAGACCATCGTGGGCGTGAACAAGTTCCGGGCCGACGACGAGATGGCGATCGAGCTGCTGCGGGTGGACAACGGCAACGTCCGCCGGCTCCAGATCGACAAGCTCAAGCGCCTGCGCGCCGAGCGCGACGAGGCGACGGTCGCGGACCGGCTCGACGCGCTCACGAAGGCCGCCGACGGCACCGGCAACCTGCTCGAACTCGCCGTCGACGCGGCCCGCGCCAAGGCGACGGTGGGCGAGATTTCCGAGGCCCTGGAGAAGGCCTGGGGCCGGCACCGCGCCGAGATCCGCTCGATCTCCGGCGTCTACAAGCGCGAGGTGGGGGGCATGTCGCCAGTGGTCGAGGAAGTCCGGGCGCTGGTCGAGGCGTTCGAGGAGAACGACGGCCGCCGGCCGCGCATCCTGGTCGCCAAGATGGGCCAGGACGGTCACGACCGCGGCCAGAAGGTGATCGCCTCGGCCTTCGCGGATCTCGGCTTCGACGTGGATATCGGGCCGCTCTTCGCCACGCCGGCGGAGGCCGCCCGGCAGGCGGTGGAGAACGACGTCCACATCGTCGGCGTCTCGTCGCTGGCGGCCGGCCACCTGACGCTGGTGCCGGAGCTGAAGGCGGCGCTCACCGAGCAGGGCCGCGACGACGTGATGATCGCGATCGGCGGCGTCATCCCGCCGGGCGACTACGAGGCGCTGACGGCGGCCGGCGCGGCGGCGATCTTCCCGCCCGGCACGGTGATCGCCGAGGCGGCAGCCAAGCTGATCCGCGCGCTGAACGAGCGGCTGGGCTACGCGGCCCGGCAGGCGGCGGAGTAGGGCGAGCCTCCCGCGGCGGCCGGGCTGGCCGCCGCGGACCTTGTGCCGAAGCGCCTCAGTTCAGCGCCTGCGGGTCCGCCTCCGTGAGGAACGCCCCGACGGCGTGGAGGAACTGCATGCGGTTCTTCTCCATCATCACCGTGTGGGTGCCCTCCCCCAGCTCGACGAAGCGCTTGTAGGGGGCGTGGGTGAGCTTGGTGAAGTATTCCTGCGCCTGGTAGCTCGGCAGGTCCGCGTCCCACTCGGCGTGGATGATCAGCACCGGCACGCGGATCTCGCCCGGGTCGTAGAGCGGCTTGCCGGCCGCCCAGTAGGCGTCCTTGTCGGCGACCGTGCCGTTCGGCGCGCGCAGGACCGGCGGCGACCGCTTCGCGCCGGCCGCGTCGGTCGCGAAGGTCGCGTCGGCCCACTGGTCGAACCAGCCCGCCGGGATCAGGTCGGCCTTCTTGTCCTCGGGCACCCCGGTCAGCCAGCGGGCCCGGGCGCTGTCCCGGCTGACGGTGCGGTAGGCCCCGACCTTGCCACCGCCGCCGATCAGGCCCGGCGTGCGCGCGAGCCATTGCGGCGCGTAGAGGACGAGGCGGTTGACGCTGTCGTTGTGGGTGCTGGTGTAGAGCCCCATGGTGGAGGTCCCCCAGGACCAGCCCATCAGGTCGATCTTCTCGACGCCGCGCCGCTTCTTGATGAAGTCGACGACCTGCCCCACCACCTTGGCGGCGTCGGGCGTGCGCATCAGCGGCGGGTTGTCGTCCGGCGGCGCGTCCATGGCGGCCGGGCGCCCCGACAGGCCGTAGCCCGGCAGGTCCACGCAGTAGACGTCGAAGCCGAGGCCCGCGAGGTAGTCCATGGCCGACATCCCGCCGAGCGGCAGGTCGAAGGCCGTGGAGGACGGGTAGGTCGAGCCGTGCACGTAGAGCAGGATCCGGTCGCCCGGGAACGCGTCGGTGCCGGCCGGGCGCTTGTTGCGCACGTAGATGTCGACGCCCGGCTCGCTCCAGGGCAGGCGGAACTCTTCCGTGGCCAGCCGGGCCGCGGGAGCCGCGACGGCAGGGGCCGCCGCGGCCGCGACCGCCGCCCCGGCGGCGAGCGCCCCGACCAGCTCGCGCCGGGCCAGGCCCCGGCCCGGTCGTGCCCCGTTCGGATCTGTCCGCATCGGTCTGTCCGCCATGGTTTCCTCCGGTCCGCCTTGTCTGGCGGCTCGGGCGATTGAACCGGCGGGTGCCGGCGAGCGCAACGCTCCGGGGCGGCCGGCGGCGGACAGGCGGCGGGTTCCGTCGCCCGATCCGGCGAAACCGCGTGATAAAAGCCCGCCCCTGTCGCCGGGGCTGGTGACGCCGCGCCTCCGCGCGGGCATTGAGGCGGGAGAGCCCGGGAGACGCCCGCTTATGACGACCCCGACGACCGTCGCGACCACGCCCTTCCCCGACCAGAAGCCGGGCACCTCTGGCCTGCGCAAGAAGGTGCCGGTGTTCCGGCAGCCGAACTACGTCGAGAACTTCGTCCAGGCGATCTTCGACACCCTGCCCGACAGGGCGGGTGCCACCCTGGTGCTCGGCGGTGACGGCCGGTTCCTCAACCGCGAGGTGGTGCAGAAGACGCTGCGGCTGGCCGCCGGAAACGGCTTCGGCCGGGTCCTGGTCGGGCAGGGCGGCCTGCTCTCGACGCCGGCCGCCTCCTGCGTGATCCGGAAGGCCAAGGCGCTCGGCGGCATCGTCCTCTCGGCGAGCCACAACCCGGGCGGGCCGGAGGGCGATTTCGGCATCAAGTTCAACGCCGCCAACGGCGGCCCGGCGCCGGAAACCGTCACCGACGCGATCTTCGCGCGGGCCAAGGCGCTGACCGAGTACCGCGTCGTCGAGGCCCCGGACCTCGACCTCGACACGCTCGGCGACACCCGCCTCGGCGCCATGACGGTCACGGTGATCGACCCGGTGGCCGACTACGCCGAGCTGATGCGCACGCTGATCGACTTCGACGCGGTGTCGCGGCTGTTCGCCTCCGGCTTCCGCATGCGCTTCGACGCCATGAGCGCGGTGACGGGGCCGTACGCGACGGCGATCCTCGAAGGGATGCTCGGCGCCCCCGCCGGCACGGTGGTCAACGCCGTGCCGAAGGAGGATTTCGGCGGCCACCACCCGGACCCGAACCCGGTCCACTGCCACGACCTGTTCGACCTGATGCAGGGCCCGGACGCGCCGGATTTCGGCGCCGCCTCGGACGGCGACGGCGACCGCAACATGATCGTGGCCCCGGGCCTGTTCGTGACGCCGAGCGACAGCCTCGCGCTGCTCGCCGCCCACGCCCACCGGGCGCCGGGCTACGCCGGCGGGCTCGCCGGTGTCGCGCGGTCCATGCCCACGAGCCGCGCCGCCGACCGGGTCGCCGCCGCCCTTGGCATCGAGGCCTACGAGACACCCACCGGCTGGAAGTTCTTCGGAAACCTGCTGGATGCGGGCCTCATCACCCTGTGCGGCGAGGAGAGCGCCGGCACCGGCTCGAACCACGTGCGCGAGAAGGACGGGCTCTGGGCGGTGCTGCTCTGGCTCAACATCCTGGCCGCCACCGGCGAGCGCGCCGACGCGCTGGTGCGGGCGCATTGGCGCGCTTACGGGCGCGACTACTACGCCCGCCACGATTACGAGGAGGTCGATTCCGACGCCGCCAACGGCTTGATGGACGCGCTCCGCGAGAAGCTCGCCGGGCTGCCGGGCACGCGGATCGGCGACCTCACGGTGTCGACGGCCGACGAGTTCGCCTACCGCGACCCGGTCGACGGCTCGCTCACCGAGCGCCAGGGCATCCGGATCGGCTTCGCCGAGGACGCGCGGGCGGTGTTCCGGCTCTCGGGCACCGGCACCGCCGGGGCGACGCTGCGGGTTTACCTGGAGCGCTACGAGAACGCGCCGGACCGGCTCGACTTGGCCGTGGCCGAGGTGCTGGCCCCGGTGGCCGCCGCAGCCCGCGCGATCGCCGAGATCGCGCCGCGCACCGGAAGGCCTGAGCCGAGCGTGGTGACCTGAGGAAGCGGGGCGACGCCCCGTCTTTGCGAGCGCAGCGAAGCAATCCAGCGGCGCCAGACTCTGCGGCGGCGCGCCACCCTGGGTCGCTTCGCTGCGCGCGATGGCGGCAGGGCCGGCGCCGATTCCTCAAACCAGGTCCTTCACCATGTGCACGGTGACGTCGTCGTCGCGGGTCCGGCCCGGTCCGTCGTAGAGCTCCTCCCGCTCCACCCGGTAGCCGAGTGCCCCGTAGAGGCGCAGGTTCGCCGTGTACTTCTTGTTGGTGTAGAGGCGCAGTCGCGTCAGCCCGGCCTCGCCCGCGACCGCGTCGGCGCGTCCCATCAGCCGGCTGCCGAAGCCCCGGCCCTGGAAGGCCGGATGCACCGCGACGTTGACGACCAGAAGGTGATCGGCCTCGGTCCGCGTCTCGATCAGGCCGGCGAGATCCGGGCCGGCCACCAGCAGGTCGAAGCGGTGGTCCCGCAGAGCCTGCGCGTAGTCCGCCCGCATGGGGATCGGCAGGCGGCCGATCACCGGGATCCACTTCGTGTAGGCCGCCTCCACCAGCGCCCGGATCGCGTCCGCGTCCGCGGGCGCACCGCGCCGGAGCGCGACTGACTCGTTCATCTGACCTCTCACGGTTGACCGCGGCGCGTCCGTCCCCTAAAGACCCGCCCGTCGATGGGGCTCCGCACGGGGCCCCGTCGCGTTTTCACGCGCACCCGTGGGCGGGATCCTCCCGCCCTGTCGTCCCGGACCGAGAAGGGCCGGGAAAAGGAGGGCGCGTTCCTCATTCTCGTCACGAGAGGACGCGGAAGATATGTCGAAGCGGATTCAGGCGAAGCACAAGCTCGACCGCCGCATGGGCCAGAACATCTGGGGCCGCCCGAAGAGCCCCGTCAACCGCCGCGAGTACGGCCCCGGCCAGCACGGCCAGCGCCGCAAGGGCAAGATGAGCGACTTCGGCACGCAGCTGCGCGCCAAGCAGAAGCTCAAGGGCTACTACGGCAACATCACCGAGAAGCAGTTCCGCCGCTACTACGCCGAGGCGATCCGCCTGCGCGGCGATTCCGGCGAGAACCTCGTCGGCCTGCTCGAGCGCCGCCTCGACGCCGTGGTCTACCGGGCGAAGTTCGTCGCGACCCCGTTCGCCGCGCGTCAGTTCGTCAACCACGGCCACGTCAAGGTGAACGGCGTCCGCGTCAACATCCCGAGCTACCAGGTGAAGGCCGGCGACCTCATCGAGGTCAAGGAGTCGTCCCGCCAGCTGGAGATCGTCATCGTGGCGACCCAGCTCTCCGAGCGCGACGTGCCGGACTACATCGAGGCCGACCACGCCAAGATGACCGCCCGCGTCACCCGCATCCCCAGCTTGTCCGAGGTGCCCTACCCGGTGCAGATGGAGCCGAACCTCGTCATCGAGTTCTACTCCCGCTGATCCTGTCGCCCCGGCGACCGATGGAGGGGCTGCCCGTTCGGGCGGCCCCTTCGCGTTTCGATACCCTCGTCCCGAAGGCCGGCCTCCGGCACCCGGGACGGGGCGCGGGCCTCAGCAGCCGTGGCAGATCGAGCCCATCGTGTGCCGCATCTTGCTATCCCAGGCCTTCGAGCGGGCCTCGGCGGCCTTCTGAGCCTTGATCATCTCGGCCTGGCTCACGGGCTGCGGCAGTCCGGTGGCCGCGGCGTTGCCCGGCGGCTTGGTCTGGCTCATGGGGGTGACCCGGCGGCCGCCCACGATGGGGCCGGCCGGGGTGGCGGGGCCTGGGCCCGCGCCCGGAGCCGGGCTCTGGGCCAGCGCCGGCGTCGCCCCGAGCAGGAGGCCGAGAAGCAGCGCGGGACGAAGAATTGCCATGGACGTGATCTCCCCGGCGGAGGATCCTGTGCCGGCCCCGCCTCATCTGGCGGTGATCCTACCCGATCACACCTTTAAAATCATGCCGACGGCAGATCCCCGGTGAGCGCCGGTCCGCCCCTGAACCGCCGGGAGGCCGTCGCCGCGGCCCTGGCCCGCCTCGCCCCGCGCCTGCCGGATTTCGAGGCCGAGGCCGCCCTCGACCGGGCGCTGGCGAGCCCCGGCCTCCGCCGGGCCGCCCCCGAGACGGCGGCCCGCCTCGCCCTCGTGGCCTACGCGCGCCACGTCTTCACGGATTACGACGAACTCCTCGCGGAAGGCTACGACCGGGACAGCGCCCGGCACTTCGTCCTCGAAGACCTCAACGCCGCGCTCGCCGCCTGGGGCGCCGCGCCGGTCCCCGAGGACGAGCCCGGCGCGCCCGGGGCCGATCCGCGCTGAGGCGGTCGCGCCGGGCTCCGCCATGCTGTAGGAGACCGGCCCGGGGCCGACCCGCGGCCCGTTCCGGTGCCGCTCGTGGAGATTGGCAGAAGACCATGAAGATTAGCGCGCGCAACGTTCTCAAGGGTACGGTCGTCTCGGTGGAGAAGGGGGCGACCACCTCCCACGTGAGGATCGAGATCAGCCCCGGCCAGGTGGTCACCGCCTCGATCACCAACGAGGCCGTCGAGGCCCTCAAGCTCGTCGCCGGCGGTCCCGCCTACGCGGTGATCAAGGCCTCCGACGTCATGGTCGCCGTCGACTGACGACGGCTTGCGCGGCGTCCTCCGGGGAGGGGCGCCGCGCATCCACCACGCTCCGGGCCCGGGCGGGGGCCGGCCGCCTTCGCGCCGCCGCCGCCGCCGGATAGGATGAGCCCGGACCAAGGAGTTCCGCGCGTGCAGAAGACCGTGCTCGGCATCGAGACCACTTGCGATGAGACCGCCGCCGCGGTGGTGTCGGTCGACGAGGAGGGGGGCGCTCAGATCCGCGCCAACGAGGTGCTCAGTCAGATCGCCGAGCACGCGGCCTACGGCGGCGTCGTGCCGGAGATCGCCGCCCGCGCCCATGTCGAGGTGCTCGACCGGCTGATCGCCCGCGCCCTCGACCGGGCCGGGACCGGCTTCCGGGACCTCGACGGCATCGCGGTGGCGGCCGGGCCCGGGCTGATCGGCGGCGTGCTGGTCGGCCTCGTCACCGCCAAGACCCTGGCGCTCGTGACCCGCAAGCCCCTGCTCGCCGTCAACCACCTGGAGGCCCACGCCCTCACGGCGCGGCTCACCGACGGCATCGCCTTCCCCTACCTGCTGCTCCTGGTCTCGGGGGGCCACACCCAGCTCGTCGCCGTGCGCGGCGTCGGCGACTACGTGCGCCTCGGCTCCACCGTCGACGACGCCATCGGCGAGGCCTTCGACAAGGTCGCCAAGCTCCTGGGCCTCGGCTATCCCGGCGGCCCCGAGGTCGAGCGCGTGGCCGAGGCCGGCGATCCCGAGCGCTTCGCCCTGCCCCGGCCGATGCTCGGCCGCCGCGAGGCCGACTTCTCCCTCTCGGGCCTCAAGACCGCCGTGCGGATCGAGGCCGAGCGGATCGCCCCGCTGGCCGAGCGCGACGTCGCCGATCTCTGCGCGAGCTTCCAGGCCGCCGTGGTCGACGTGGTGGTGGACCGCGCCCGGGTCGCCCTGCGCGCCTTCTCGGACGTCGCCGGACGCCCGACCGCCCTGGTGGCGGCGGGGGGCGTGGCGGCCAACGGCGCCGTCCGGCGGGCGCTCGCGTCCCTCGCGGGCGAGGCGGGCCTGAGCTTCGTGGCCCCGCCCCTGCCCCTCTGCGGCGACAACGGCGCGATGATCGCCTGGGCCGGGCTGGAGCGCCTGCGCCTCGGGCTGGTGGACGACCTCACCGCCCCGGCGCGGCCCCGCTGGCCGCTGGCGGCCGCCCCGGCCCGCGCGGCGGTCCCGGCCGGATGAGCGCGGCGGACCGGCGTGCCCACTGGCGGGACCTGGTGGAGCGCCGCCTGCCCGGGGCCGCCCGGCCGGGCTGGCCGGTGCGGCTCGACCATTGCTTCGCCCGCATCCTCCTGGACCACGCCTGCGGCGGTGCCTGGCGCGACCATGTCCGCCCGCCCGCCCACGCCACCATGCCCCTCGCGCAGCTGGAGCTGGCGATCGCGCTCGGCGAGGCGGTGCTCGCGGGGCGCGCGGATCTCGCCCTCCTCAACCGCCGCTCGCTCGCGTGGCGCGGCAAGATCGCCCTCGCGCCGGTGCCCGCGGCTCTCCGCGACGGCGACCTGACCCTGCGCCGCTGGCGCCCGGAGGACGCGGCGCCGTTCGCGGCGCTCAACGCCGATCCGGCGGTGATGGCCCACTGTCCCCGGACCCGGACCGCGACGGAGAGCGAGGCCGAGGCCGGCCTCCTCGACCGCCGCTTCGTGGCGGACGGGTTCGGCCCCTGGGCCCTGGAACACGCGGGCCGGTTCGTCGGCTTCGCCGGCGCGATGCGGATCCTGCGGCCCCTGCCCTTCCCGGGCGGCGACCGGCCCGGCTCGACGGTCGAGCTGGCCTGGCGCCTCGCGCGCGACTCCTGGGGCCGCGGCTTCGCCACGCGCGCCGCGCGGCTCGCCCGCGCCGATCTCGCCGGGCGCTGCGGGATCCGCAGCGTCGTGGCCTTCACGGCGGCCGGCAACGGCCGCTCCCGCGCCGTGATGGAGCGCCTCGGCATGCGCGCGGCCGGGACATTCCCGCATCCGGCGGTGCCGGAGGGGCCGCTGCGCGACCACGTGCTCTACCGGCTGGACTGCGCCGACAGGGAGGAAGCGGCATGAGCGCCGAGACCCCGATCAACGTCGTCGGCGGCGGGGCCTGGGGCACGGCGCTGGCCAACGCCGCCGCCGGGGCCGGCCATCCCGTCACCCTCTGGCTGCGCGACCCGGGGGCCGCCGCCGCCCTGCAGGCCCAGCGGGAGAACCCGCGCTACCTGCCGGGCGTGCCGCTCCACCCGGCGATCCGGGCGACGGGCGAGGCCGCCGACCTCGCCCGTGCCCGGGCGACGCTCCTGGTCGTGCCCGCCCAGACCGTGCGCGGCGTGCTGGAATCCCTGCGCGGACCCCTGGCGACGGCCGGGCCGGTCATCCTCTGCGCCAAGGGGATCGAGCGCGGCAGCGACAGCTTCCTCAGCGCGGTGGCCGAGCAGGTCCTGCCGCCGGGAACGCCCGTGGCGGTCCTGTCCGGCCCGAGCTTCGCGATCGACGTCGCCCGCGGCCTGCCCACGGCCGTGACCCTGGCGGCGGCCGATGCCGGCCGCGCCGCCGCCCTGAGCGCGCTGCTGTCGGGACCGAGCTTCCGCCTCTACCACACCGACGACGTGCGCGGCGTCGAGATCGGCGGCGCCGGCAAGAACGTGCTCGCCATCGCCTGCGGGATCGTGGCCGGGCGCGGGCTCGGCGAGAGCGCCCGGGCGGCGCTGATCGCCCGGGCCTTCGCCGAGCTGATGCGCTTCGCCCGCACCTTCGGCGGGCGGCCCGAGACGCTGATGGGGCTCTCCGGCCTCGGCGACCTCGTGCTCACCGCCTCCTCGCCGCAATCGCGCAACTTCGCCTTCGGCCAGCGCCTCGGCGCCGGGGCGAGCCCGGCCGAGGCCGCGGGCGGCAAGCTCGCCGAGGGGGCGTTCACGGCCGCGGCGCTGGCCGGGCTGGCCGCCGCCAGGGGCATCGAGATGCCGGTGGCGGCGGCCGTCGCCGCCATCGTGGCGGGCACCGCCAGCGTCGACGACGTGATCGCCGGCCTGCTGGCCCGTCCGCTGCGCGGGGAGACCGACTGACGCCGGCCCCGGCCCGCAACCCGCGTCACGCCACCGAGGCCGCCGGCACAGCGTGGCCTTGTCCTTGGCCGTGGCCGTGGCCGTGGGTGTGGGCCGCGAAGCGCGCGATCGGCGCCGGCCGACCCAGCAGGTAGCCCTGGGCGAGGTGGCACTGCTCGCCGGCCAGGAAGGACAGCTCCTCGGCGGTCTCCACGCCCTCCGCCACCACGGCGAGCCCGAGGCCGCGCCCCAGCCCCAGGACGGAGCGCACGATCGCGGCCCCCTGCGGGTTGCTGTGGACCGCCCTGATGAACGAGCCGTCGATCTTGATCCGGTCGAACGGGAAGGCGCGCAGGTTCGACAGCGACGAGTAGCCGGTGCCGAAATCGTCCATGGCGATCCGCACGCCGAGGGCCTTGAGCTGGCGCAGGGTGAGGAGCGCCCGGGCCGGATCCCGGATCAGCGCGGTCTCGGTGATCTCGATCTCCAGGCGCTCCGCCCGCAATCCGGATTCGTACAGGGTCCCGTGGACGAACGGGACGAAGTGCGGGTTGTGGAGCTGCACCGCCGAGACGTTGACGGCGATCGCCAGCGGGTTCGGCCAGCCGGCCGCCGCCCGGCAGGCCTCCCGCAGAACCCAGGCGCCGATCTCGAGGATCGCCCCGGTCTCCTCGGCGATCGGGACGAACACGGCCGGTGAGATGCCGCCCCTGGCCGGATGGTGCCAGCGCAGCAGCGCCTCGAAGCCCGTGACCGTGCCGGACTCGATCTGGCTCTGCGGCTGGTAGACGAGCTCCAGCTCGCCCCGCGCCACCGCGTGGCGGAGGTCGTGCTCGAGCTGGCGCCTGTCGCGGATCTCGGCGCCCATGCTGGCGTCGTAGCGCCGGCAGGTGCCGCGCCCCTCGCTCTTGGCCCGGTAGAGGGCGGCGTCGGCGTGGCTCAGGAGCGCGCGCAGGTCCGCGGCGTCGTCGGGATAGACCGCGATGCCGATGCTGGTGGCGATCACCGGGCCGGAGGCGGCCGGCACCGCCGCCAGGGTGGCGAGGATCCGCTCGGCCAGCCGCTCCCCCTGTCCCTCCGCCTGCGGCGTCAGGATGGCGAACTCGTCGCCGCCGAGCCGCGCCATCAGCTGCTCGGTATCGAGGAGACCGCCGACCCGCAGCGCGAGGTCGCGCAGCATCGCGTCGCCGGCGGCGTGCCCGAACAGGTCGTTGACCTCCTTGAAGCGGTCGAGGTCCAGGCACAGCACCGCGAGCCGGCCGCCCTGGGCGTCCGCGGCGCGCATCGCGCGCTCGAGCCGGGCGTGGAAGCTCGTGCGGTTGGCGAGGCCGGTGAGCGCGTCGTGGTGGGCGAGGTAGTGGATCTCGCTCTCGGCCCGGCGCCGCGCGCGCAGGTCGCGCACCGCCACGGCGTGGTGCGGCAGGCGCCCGTACTCGGCGACCGGGCGCATGATCACCTCGACGGGAATGGGGGCGCCCGCCGCCGGGACGAGTTCGGTCTCCAGGGGCTGGTCGGCCGTCCCTGAGCCGGGCACGAGGTCCGGCAGGTAGGCGCTGAGGCTCCGGCCCGTCAGGAGGGCCGCCTCCAGGCCGGCGAGCCGGGCGAAGGCCTCGTTGGCGCTGACGATCTCGCCGCCGCGGCAGACGACGAGGCCCTCCACGGCCGCGTTGGCGAGGCTGCGCAGGCGCTCGCGCTCGAGATCGGCGCGGCGGCGCTCGCGCAGGTCGACCACGAGGGCGGCGCCGGCGAGCAGCAGAATCAGGCAGCTCGCCACCGCCACGGCCGCGGCGAGCCACCCGCTCCGGATCGCGCCCGAGGGGATCGCCACGGTGGGGTCGGGATGGAGGGTCACCGCGCCCATGCCGGCGAAGTGGTGGCCGCAGATCGCCAGGATCAGCAGCGCGGCGCCGCCGTACCGACCCCGGAACGTGGTGGCCGACAGGCCGACCACCAGGGCGGCGGCGCCGAGCCCCGCCCCGAGGCCGACCGAGACCACGACCAGCGCGGGGGTCCAGGCGAGGTGCCCCGCCACCTGATAGGCGGCCATGCCGGTGTAGTGCATCGTCGCGATGCCGCCGCCGACCACGGCGCCGCCGAGGCCCGCCTGGACCGCCCGGCCGGAGACGGCCAGGGCGAAGCCGAGCCCGGTGATCGCGACGGCGTCCACGTAGGAGAGGAGCGTCAGCCCGACGCCGTAGCCCGACGGCAGCCCGGGCTCGAAGGCGAGCATCGCCAGGAAATGCGTCGCCCAGATCCCCGATCCCCCGGCGGCGGCGGCCACCGCGACCCAGACGTAGCGGCCGCGGCCGCCGGTCCGGCCGGCATGGGTGAGGAGCTCGATCGCGGTGCCGCTCGCCAGCGCGCAGACCAGGGCCGCGAGGCCTACCAGCCACAGGTTGTGTTCGCCGATAAAGCAACCGATGACTGAGATCATGTATGCAACCGAAGATTGGTGCGTGACGCGCTATACGGCTATTTTTATGCAGAATTTAATATTTGCCCAAGGCTTGCGATAGCAGAGCTGCGGCGTTCTACGCGGGTTCTGCTTGACCGCCGGTCCCGCGCGCGGCCGGGGCCGGACCGGCCTGTTCCCGGGAGGCGAAGCTGGGCTATGGCGGGGCGCGCCGCCCGGCCGGGCGGTCTACTGGGACTTCAGCGATGGCGTACTGGCTGTTCAAATCCGAGCCCGCGACCTGGTCGTGGGATCAGCAGGTCGCGGCCGGGGAGGCCGGCACGCACTGGAACGGCGTGCGCAACCACCTCGCCAAGAAGCAGCTGATGGCCATGCAGATCGGCGAGGAGGGCTTCTTCTACCACTCGAACGAGGGCAAGGCGGTGGTGGGCATCGTGGCGGTGATCCGCGCCTACTATCCCGACCACACCGACGAGACCGGCCGCTTCGGCATGGTCGACGTCAGGGCCGTGCGGGCGCTGCCGAGCCCGGTCACGCTCGAGGCGATCAAGGCCGACGCGGCGCTCGCCGACATGGTGCTGGTCAACAATTCCCGGCTGTCGGTGCAGCCGGTGACCGAGGCCGAGTGGGCGCGGGTCTGCGCCCTCGGCGGTCTCGGCTGAGCCGGGGCGCGCGGCCCGACGGGCCGCTCAGGCGGCGCGGTTGAGGGGGCCGCGCACGGGGCCCACGAAGTCCGGCTCGACCTCGACCGGCGGCAGCGTGTCCATGACCCGGGCGGCCGGCAGGGTCACCACCACCTCGGTGCCCTCGCGGGGCTTGGAGGACAGCTGGAACTGCCCGCCGTGCAGCTCCACGAGGCCCTTCACGATCGGAAGGCCGAGGCCGGAGCCCTGCTCGGCGGTCTTGATCGCGAGCGAGCCGCGCCCGAACGAGGACAGGACCGTGCCGAGCTCGTCCTCGGGGATGCCCGGGCCGCTGTCCTTCACCGAGACGTACTGCCCGCCCGAGGCGGTCCAGCCGACCTTCAGCCAGATCTCGCCGCCCGGGGGCGTGAACTTCACGGCGTTCGACAGCAGGTTCAGGACGATCTGGCGCAGAGCCCGCTCGTCGGCCCAGAGCCGCGGCAGCGAGCCGTCGACGAGGTCGTGGAAGGTCTGGTTCTTCGCCTTGGCCCGCAGGCCCATCATGTGGCGGCACTCCTCGACCACGTGGGCGAGCTGCACAGGTTCCTCGTTCAGCTCGTAGCGCCCCGCCTCGATCCGCGACAGGTCGAGGATCTCGTTGATCAGGTTCAGGAGGTGCATCCCGCTGTCGTGGATGTCGTGCGAGTACTCGCGGTAGGACGGCGCCGTATGGGTGCCGAACACCTCGTTCTTCATCACCTCCGAGAAGCCCAGGATGGCGTTGAGCGGCGTGCGCAGCTCGTGGCTCATCGTGGCGAGGAAGCGCGACTTGGCGAGGTTGGCCTCCTCGGCCCGGCGGCGGGCCTCGTCCGAATTGGCCTTGGCCTGCTCCAGCTCGCCGAACACCGCGTCCTTCTCGGCGCGGGAGCGCAGGGCGCCCACCGTCGAGGTGTAGAGGCGGCGGGACAGGCCGAGGAAGAAGACCTGCGCCCCGCCGGCCATGACCACCAGCATCAGCAGGTCCATCCCGCGGGAGAAGGCCGCGAGCGAGGCGGTGGCGAGGGCCAGCGGCACCAGGGCGGCGACGGCGGCGAGCGGCACCGTCGCGGCCAGCATGGTGGTGACCGCGGAGGCGATGACGAGGCCGAACAGCGCGAAGGTCCAGCCGCCGGTGGTTCCGAGCCCGATCATCGCGGCCCACGACAGGCTCTGCAGCACCTCGCCGACCAGGAAGCGGCGGCGCCAGCGGGCGAGCGGGATCGTCGCCGGGTCGGCGCGGAGGAAGCGCCGGCTCAACGTCGTGTTGAGCGAGATCATCAGGACCACGCCGAGCGCCCAGATCGCCGCCACCGGCGGCGCGATCCAGAAGGTCGACGCCGTGGCCAGCACCGCCGCGAACCCCACCAGCGGGATGCCCGCGCCGACCCGGTACTGGGCGTAGTGGCGCAGCAGCTCGTAGTCGAAGGCCCGTTCGAGGCCGGTCCGCGAGGTCAGCTTCTCCCGGGCCGAGCGGATTTCCCGGGCGACCCCGCGGCGGCGCGCCGCCTCCTCCGTCGAGGGGCCGCGACCGCGCTGGACCATCTCGACGGTGAGATCGGACATGCGCGTCTTCAAACTCGGCTCGAATGCGCGGACGGGCGGCGGTGGCGGGGAAGCACTCCGTGAGGATGGGGCGGATATGTTAAGAAGCGGCTGCCGACATCCCTGCAATCTTAAGCATCGCGGGCTGTATCGAGACTGTCGTGCCGCCGGATCGACGTGCGGTGCCGCACATCGTGTCGGGGTCCGCGCCCGCTAGTCTCGGGTGGAGGCCCGCCGGCCCGAGCGCGGTCGCACGCCGCGATCCGGGGCGCCCGGACACGCGCGTCGAGAGAGGGTCGCCGACCATGCCGAATCTCACCGTCAACGGCGTCGCGCACGCGATCGACGCCGATCCCGACATGCCCCTGCTCTGGGTGCTGCGCGACCGGCTCGACGCCACCGGCACCAAGTACGGCTGCGGCATCGCGCAGTGCGGCGCCTGCACGGTCCACCTCGACGGCCAGCCGGTCCGGGCCTGCCAGACGCGCCTGGGCGATGTCGGCGCCGCGCAGGTGACGACCATCGAGGGCGTGTCGGGCCGGGTGGCCGAGGCCGTCCAGGCGGCTTGGCGCAAGCTCGACGTGGTCCAGTGCGGCTACTGCCAGTCCGGCCAGATCATGTCGGCGATCGGCCTGCTCTCGGGCAACGCCAAGCCCACCGACGCCGACATCGACGGTGCCATGGACGGCAACATCTGCCGCTGCGGCACCTATCAGCGCATCCGCGCGGCGATTCACGAGGCCGCGCGCAGCCTCGCCTGATCCGTCCCGGCGCCCACCTTCCCGCCCTCCCCCGCGGTCCCGACCGGAGCCTCGCCGCCATGCTGAACGCCCGTCGACCGAACCCCCTCCCCGTCCGTCCGAGCCGCCGCGGCCTGCTGGCGGGCGCCGGCGCCCTCGTGGTCGCGTTCCGGCTCGACCCGAAACCCGCCCGCGCCGCGCCCGGCCCGAACCTCGCCGACGTGAAGGCGCAGCCCAACGCCTTCGTGCGGATCGGCGCGGACGACACCGTCACGGTGGTGATCAAGCACCTCGACATGGGCCAGGGGAACACGACCGGGCTCGCCACGATCCTGGCCGACGAGCTCGGCGCCGACTGGCGACACGTCCGCACCGAGTTCGCGCCCGCCGACGCGGCGCTCTACAACAACACCCTGATGGGCCCGATCCAGGGCACCGGCGGCTCGACCGCGGTGGCCAATTCCTGGTTCCAGCTGCGCAAGGCCGGCGCGGCCGCCCGCGAGATGCTGATGGCCGAGGCCGCCTTCCGCTGGAAGGTGCCGGTCTCCCAGATCACGGTCGCCGACAGTCTCGTGCGCCACGCCCCGTCCGGCCGGCAGGCCCGGTTCGGGGAGCTCGCGGCCTCGGCCGCCTCGCTGCCGGTGCCGTCCGAGCCGCGGCTCAAGGACCCGAGCGAGTGGACGCTGATCGGCCAGACGGTGCCGCGCCTCGATTCCGTCGCCAAGACGAACGGCACGGCGGTCTACTCCCTCGACATCCGCCGCCCGAACCAGGTCACGGCCCTCGTCGCCCGGGCCCCGCGCTTCGGCGCCACCGTGAAGAGCTTCGACGCCGCGGCCGCCCGGAAGGTCGCGGGCGTCCTCGACGTGGTGCAGGTGCCGACCGGCGTGGCGGTGATCGCCCGCGACACGTGGTCGGCCATGAAGGGCCGCGAGGCGCTGACCGTCGCCTGGGACGACAGCACCGCCGAGACCCGCTCGTCCGACGCGATCCTGGCCGAGTACCGCGAGCGCGCCAAGGGTCCCGGCCTGACGGCCTCCGAGCGCGGCGACCCGGAGGCGGCGCTCAAGGGCGCCGCCAAGGTCGTCGAGGCCGAGTTCACCTTCCCCTACCTCGCCCACGCGGCGATGGAGCCCCTGAACGCCACGATCGAGAAGGGGGCCGACGGCGGCTACGACGTCTACGCGGGCTTCCAGTTCCAGACCGTCGAGCAGGCCACCATGGCGGCGATCCTCGGCGTGACGGCCGACCGGGTCCGGCTGCACAGCAACTGGGCCGGCGGCTCGTTCGGGCGCCGGGCGACGCCCACCGCCGACTACCTCGCGGAAGCCGCCACCGTCTTCAAGGCGTCCGGCGAGAAGGCCCCCCTCCACCTCGTCTGGACCCGCGAGGACGACATGGCCGGCGGCTATTACCGCCCGACCGTGCTGCACAGGGTCCGGGCCGGCATCGACGGCAAGGGCGCGGTGGTCGGCTGGGACCACGTGATGGTCGGCAAGTCGATCATGATCGGCTCGCCCTTCGAGGCGATGATCGTCAAGAACGGCATCGACGCCACCACCGTGGAGGGCGCCTCCGACACCGCCTACGCGCTGCCGGCCTACCGGTTCGGCGTCCATAACGGCCGCGAGGGCGTGCCGGTCCTGTGGTGGCGCTCGGTCGGCCACACCCACACGGCCCACGTGATGGAGGTGATGATCGACGAGCTGGCCCACGCCGCCAACGTCGATCCGGTCGCCTACCGGCTCTCCCTCCTGACCCAGGCGCCGCGGCTGGCCGGCGTGCTCAAGCTCGCCGCCGAGAAGGCTGGCTGGAGCGCCAAGCCGCAGGACCAGGGCCGCGGCCTCGGGGTGGCGGTCCACGAATCCTTCGGCTCCTACGTCGCCATGGTGGCCGACGTCACGGCGCACGACGCCGCGATCCGCGTCAACCGGATCGTGGCGGCGGTGGATGTCGGCGTTCCGGTCAACCCGGACGTGATCCGCGCGCAGGTCGAGGGCGCGGTGGGCTTCGCCCTGTCGGCGGTGCTGCGCAACCGCATCACCCTCAAGGACGGGCAGGTGCAGGAGCACAATTTCGACGCCTACGAGCCGACCCGGATGAGCGAGATGCCGAAGGTGGAAGTGCACATCGTGCCGAGCCAGGCGGCGCCCACCGGGATCGGTGAGCCGGGCGTGCCCGTGCTCGGGCCGTCGATCGCCAACGCGGTCTTCGCCGCGACCGGCCGGCGCCTGCGCTCGCTGCCGCTCGACCTCTCCGGCGTGAAGGGCGCGTGAGGAAACGCACGTTCCGCCGGCCCGGATCGGCGTAGGAAGGGTGGGCCTTCCCCCCAAGGCAAGAGACCCGACTGACGACGGCGCGGCGCGACACCGCGCCGTTTCTTTTTCGCGCGCCGCGACGCCATCTCCGGGCCATGCCCGCCTTCGACGACACCGCCGCGCGCCTACGCGCCTGCCGCCTCTGCCGCGACACGCCGCGCTACGGGCCGCCCCTGCCCCAGGAGCCCCGGCCGATCGTCCAGGGCTCGGCCACGGCCCGCCTCTGCATCGCCAGCCAGGCCCCCGGCACCCGCGCCCACCGCACCGGGCAGCCCTTCACCGACCCGTCGGGCGTGCGGCTGCGCGCCTGGCTCGGCCTCGACGCGGCGCGGTTCTACGATCCCGCCCGGGTGGCCATCGTGCCGATGGGGTCGTGCTTCCCCGGCCTCGACGCCAAGGGCGGCGACCGGCCGCCCCGCCGGGAATGCGCCGAGCGCTGGCGGGCGGAACTCTTCTCCGGCCTGCCGGACCTGGAGCTGATCCTGGTGATCGGCCAGTACGCGCAGGGCTGGCACCTCGGGCGGATGGAGGGCGGCCTCACCGGGACGGTGCGGCGCTGGCGGGAGATCCTGGCCGAGCCGCGCCGCCCCCGGGTCCTGCCCCTGCCCCACCCGTCCTGGCGCAACAACGGCTGGCTGAAGCGCGAGCCCTGGTTCGAGGCGGAGCTGCTGCCGGTGCTGCGCGCCGAGGTGGCGCGGGTGATGGCGGGGTGAGGGGCCATCGGGGCCTCGTCCCGACAGCGACGACATGCGCGTGCCAAATCGCTCGGGACTGAAGGGGCGCGCCCGTCCTTGCGAGCGCAGCGAAGCAATCCAGCGACACATCAAATCCGAGACCGGCGCGCCGCCCTGGATTGCTTCGCTGCGCTCGCAAGGACGGCGCGGGTCGGGGCGCGCACGGCGGGTCGGGGACGGCGTCGCCCGGACCCGCCCGCATTGACAGGCATCGCCGGCGCGTGATCCGTGCCGCGACCCCCGAAGGACGCGCCGATGACCGAGATTGCCGACCCCCGCGACCGCCTGATCGTGGCCCTCGACCTGCCGAGCGTGCAGGCCGCCGAGGCGCTGATCGACCGGATCGGCGACGCCGCGACCTTCTACAAGATCGGCTACCAGCTCGGCTACGCGGGCGGCCTCGCCCTGGCCGAGCGGCTGGCGGCCCGCGGGCTCAAGGTCTTCCTCGACCTGAAGCTCCACGACATCGGCAACACCGTCGAGGAGGGCGTGCGCTCGGCCTCGGGCTCCGGCGCCACCTTCCTCACCGTCCACGCCTACCCGCAGACCATGCGGGCGGCGGTCCGCGGCCGGGGCGCGGGACTCAGGATCCTCGCCGTGACGGTGCTCACCTCCTACGACGACGCCGACGCCGCGGAGGCCGGCTACGGCCTGCCGGTGGCGGAGCTCGTCGCCAAGCGCGCCGCGCAGGCGGCCGAGATCGGCATCGACGGCCTCGTCTGCTCGGCCGCCGAGGCGGGCGCGGTCCGGCGCGTCGTCGGTCCGGACCGGCTGATCGTCACCCCGGGCATCCGCCCGGCGGGCGCCGCGGCCGGCGACCAGAAGCGGGTCATGACGCCGGGCGACGCCCGCCGGGCCGGGATCGACCACGTGGTGGTCGGCCGCCCGATCACCGGCGCCGCCGACCCCCGCGCGGTGGCGCGGGCGATCGTGGCGGACCTCGCCTGATCCGAGCGGGATTGCCTTCGGGCGGAGCGGTCCCACTTCGCTCCGCAGGGCAGGAGACGCAGCATGACCAAGGGCTACTGGATCGCGCGGGTCGATGTCCGCGACGGGGAGGCCTACAAGGACTACGTGGCGGCCAACGGCGCGGCCTTCGCCAAGTTCGGCGGCCGGTTCCTCGTGCGCGGCGGCGCCCACGAGGCGGTGATGGGCCCGGCCCGGTCCCGCAACGTGGTGATCGAGTTCCCGAGCTACGCCGACGCCCTCGCCTGCTGGAACTCCGACCTCTACCAGGCCGCCAAGGCCAAGCAGCGCGGCGGCGTCGAGGCCGAGATCCTGGTGATCGAGGGCTATGACGGGCCGCAGCCCAGCGCCTCCGAGCCGGCGCCGGAGGCGGGGCCGGCCTCCGAGTAGGCGGCGCGCTACGGGAGCGACCCGCGCGGCGCGAGGCTCCGCAGCAGGAACGCCGTCATCGCCGCCATGGGCGGCACCGGCTGGAGGGTGGAGCAGCCCACCAGCAGCGGGTGGGTGTAGCGGGCGATGGCGACGTGGACGCAGGCGGCCGCCTCGGCGGGATCGGCCGCCTCGAACTCGCCCCGCGCCACCCCGTCGCGGATGATCCGCTCGAACCCGGCGGTGATCCGGGCGACGTGGTGGCGGCAGACGTCCCAGCTCTCCGCCATCGCCGCCTCGATCATCTCGTGCAGGCGGGGAAACGTCTCGCAGCGCCGGGTGGAGTCGCGATGCAGGGCCTCGATCGCCGCCGCGAGGCGCGCGGTGGCGTCGAGGCCCGGCCGGTCGGCGATGCCGAGGATCACCGCCTCGCTCTCGCCGATCAGCCGCTCCAGCACCGCCTCGTTGATCGCCTTCTTCGACTCGAAGAAGCGGTAGACGTTGGCCGGGCTCATCTTCAGCGTCCGGGCGATGTCGGCCACGGTCGTCTTCTGGTAGCCGATCTCGCGGAAATACGTGCCCGCCGTCGCGAGGATGCGGCTCCGCGTGTCGGGCGCGCACTCCTCCGCGAGCGAGCGGGTCGTATCTTCGAGGGACATGCGACCTCACTAGGCCATGCGGCGGCGGGGCGTCAAAGACGCGAACCCGGATCGGGTTCCCCTGCGGCGGCTGCGCGCGCCCGGAACCGGCCCGGCCGGCGCCCATTGCCCAGGCACCCCGCCGCGACGGCGGCGTCAGCGAGAGATCCGCGATGCGCTTCACCGACACCCGCGCCCTGGTCACCGGGGCCGATTCCGGCATCGGGCAGGCGACCGCGGAACTGCTCGCCCGCGCGGGCGCCGACGTGGCCATCACCTATCACAGCGACGCGGAGGGCATCCGCGAGACCGCCGCGCGGGTCGAGGCCGCGGGCCGGCGGGCGCTGGTGCTCCAGCTCGACGTCGGCGACCCGGCGGCGGTCACGGCGGCCTTCGACCGCATCGGCAGCGAGTTCGGCACCCTCGACATCCTCGTGGCCAATGCTGGGCAGGCCATGAGCGGGATGCCGGTCGCCGAGATGGACGACGCGGTGCTGGAGCGGATCCTGCGGGTGAACCTCATGGGGCCGCTGTTCTGCGCCCGCCCCTTCATCCGGATGCGCCGGGCCCAGGGCGGCAACGGGAAGATCGTATTCGTCTCCTCCGTGGCCCAGCACCTGCCCACGCCGGAGAGCGCCCCCTACGGCATGTCGAAGGCCGGGCTCGGCTCCCTCTGCCGGTCCCTGTCGCGCGAACTCGCGGAGGACCGGATCAACGTCAACAACGTCGCCCCGGGCCTGATCGAGACGCCGATGACCGCCGACCGGTTCGAGAAGCCGGAGGTTCTCGACGAGTCCCTGGAGCGGATCCCGTGGCACCGGGCCGGCCAGCCCGAGGAGATCGCCCGGGCGATCCTCTACCTCGCCTCGGAGGACGCCGCCTACGTCACCGGCCACACCCTGGTGGTCGATGGCGGCCTGACGATGCAGTGGGGCGGCGCCTGAGCGGCGCCCGGAACGACGAAGCGCGGCGCAGGGGTCACGCCCGGCGCCGCGTCGAAGGGTCTGCGATCTGCGGCTCGCGCGTGGCCGCGCCTCAGGAGCCGAACTGCGAACCCAGGCGCTCGAGGTACTCGGCCAGATCGACGCCCCCGACGCGCTTGCCGTAGTCGAAGCGCATGCCCTGGCGGATGTCGACGCTCGCGTCCCGCGTGGTCAGGGTGAAGGGACGGACGCAGACCCAGGCCCCGTCGCGGCGGTGCTCGAAGTAGCCGAGGATCTCGTGCTTGGCCATAACCTTTCCTCCGGAACCCTGTTCAGGAACATAACGGTCTCACCGGCCACCGGTTCATGCGCCGCGACTGTTTTTCGCGTGCGCGGTCGCACGGATCGAGTGTTCGTGAGCCGGGGTGGCCGGCGGAGCCGGGCCGAGAACTCGCCTTGAGCTTGTCCATTACAGATCGGATGCTCGGGCCCGGCGGGAGGGCGCGCGGCCGGCTCAGTGCCAGCGGTCGAGGATCTCGGCGGTCGTCATCGTCTCGACCTGGTGGCCGTAGCGCATCCGGTACATCAGCAGGAGGGCGTCGTGCGCCTCGTCGCAGGAACTGCACAGGCCGTCGGTGGCCAGCACGATCCGGTAGCCGAGATCGACCCCGCCGAGCACGGCGGCCAGCACGCAGACGTCGGTCTCGGCGCCTGTGACGATCAGCGTGTCGACCCCCCGCGCGCGCAGGCGCGCGTCGAGACCCGTCTCGAGCCAGGGCGAGTAGACGGTCTTGTCG
The DNA here is from genome assembly GCF_053345595.1 of Methylobacterium sp. D54C. Classification (NCBI taxonomy): domain Bacteria; kingdom Pseudomonadati; phylum Pseudomonadota; class Alphaproteobacteria; order Hyphomicrobiales; family Methylobacteriaceae; genus Methylobacterium; species Methylobacterium sp. D54C. The sequence continues at coordinate 79,186 of NZ_JBKFAK010000008.1, read as the reverse complement.
ACGATCTCGGCGGGCGGAGCCAGTCGGGCGAGGTCCGGGACGAGGTCGATCAGGCCCGGGTCGAGGCGCTCCCGGGTCATGCCGGCCCAGCGCCGCGAGTAGGTCGCCCAGGTCCCGCGGCCCTCGCCCGGCCGGGCGGCCGGGATGAAGCGGGTGAAGACGGTCCGCTCCGGATGCGCCGCCGCGAGGCGGCAGACATGGGGCAGGACGCGGTTCATCCACGGGGTCTGCCAGTCGGTGGGCTCGGCGAACATGCGCTGCATGTCCACGCAGAGGTGGACGCAGTCCGGCCCCAGGGCTCCGCCGGAGGATCCCGGCTCCGGCCGAGGGCTGTCCGTCGAGGGGCGGCTTCCGGTGTCCATGGGCGCGCGATCAGACCGGGTCAGCGTGGCTCGGGCGGGGGCGAAGGTGGACGAAGGGCCGTCCCCGCCCGGTCTCGGGGCGGGGACGGCGGGACCTCAGCGGTCGGCCTTGGCGCCGGATACCGTCAGGGAGAGGTAGCGCTCGGTGGTCGGGCGGATCAGCTTGCGCACCGCCTCCGCCATGGCCTGCTCCTCCTTGAGGGACTGCTCGAACGCCGTCCGGTGGCCCTGCTGGCCGGCGGCGTCGCCGATGGTGAGCAGCGACTCGTAGGCGGCGATCTCGAAATTCTCGAAGGCGTGGTTGGCGTAGGTGTTCTTCAGGATCTCGTCCTGGGCCGGCGTGTGACCCAGCGCCATCATGTTGCCGACGAAGCCCAGGAAGCCCTCCTTGAGGGTCGAGGGGCTGTCGCCCAGGCTCTGGAGCGCCTCCTCCAGCCGGTGGCGCTGCCCGTGCGTCTCCTCGATGTGGCGGCGCAGGGCCTGCTCCATCTCGGGATAGCGCTCCAGGCGCTCGACCTGCCGCTCCATGATCTGCAGCGCCTGCATCTCCACAGCATGGGTGTTCTTCAGGGCCGTGACGTAGATCTCGCGGGCGTCCGTGGTCATGGCGTTCACCTCTCAGCAGTTGTGAGCGCGGGGCTCATTCAACCGGCAAACACGGGTGCCGCACGGCCAAGTTCCGGTCGGAAGGTCGCAGGCGCGGGGGGCGCCGGTCCCGGACGGGCCGCACGAGACCGGACAGCCGGTGCCGGTCGACGAAGCCGGGGCGGCGCGCATCGAGCGGACGATCCGCGACCTCCGGCAGCTGCCCCGCTCAGTGCAGACCGCCGCTGCGCTCGGCGCGCTGGCGCTCCGCGAGCCGCTTGCCGATCTCGAGGAGCAGCGTCTCGGTCAGCGCCACGAGGGCGGTGTCGCCGAGCACCGAGACCGTGTTGTGCAGCGACAGGCAGAGGTCGGCGGTGCGGCTGAGGGCGTCGTCGATCGTGTCCCCGTCGCGCTCCGCGAAAGCCGCGCCGGCCGCCTTGCTGTCCGAGATCTCGACGATCACGCCCCGTCCGGTGGTCGGCCGCCCGTCCTGGTCCAGGTAGAAGTGCCCGCGGGTGAACAGCCACCGCAGCCGCCCCTCCGGCGAGCAGACGCGGTACTCCGCCGTGTAGGAGCCGCCGGTCCGGACGCAGTCCAGAATGACCTGCGAGATGTGGGGCTGATCGTCCGGATGGACGGCCTTCAGGAGCTCCGCGAGGCTGACCCCGACCCGCGACCGGGCCGGGCTGATGTTGAACAGCAGGGCGCTCACCGGATCGGCCCGCGCCTCGTCCCGGAGGATGTCCCACATCCAGAAGCCGACGCCGCCCGAGGCTTCGAGCGCCGCGACGAGCGCCGCCTCGGATACGACGTCGTCCGCGTGGTCCATCCGAGACCTCCCCGATCTCACCGCAACCAGAGGCGACGCTGCGCGACGATTGTGATCCTGCAAAATCCATTATAGCCCAATACAAATTCCCGTAAAGATCTTGTATTCAAATATATGTGTTGTCTCGCCGTGCCCGGTTCGCCTGCCCTAGGCTTCCGTCAGAGTTGAGCGGCGGACTCGAAGGGAATTTTTTTCTGCTGGCCGCCGCGACGTGCCGTCCCTCCACTGGCCGACACCTGACTCCGCCGGCAGGGACGGGGCGAGGCCCAGCGTCCAGGCCCAGCGTCCTGGCCGAGGGGCCCGGGACGTCCCGGTCCGGGCCGGAGCTTGCGCGCCCTGCGCGTCCGCGCGGGCGCTGGACGCGGTTCGTCAGCGCAGCGAGCGCATCAAATGAGGGCGACCGGCGAGCGGGCCGACGCGATCAAGGACGGGTTGGTTCTGCCGACCTCCACGTCCGCTGCCTGGTGGGCCCCACATCTTGTCGGGACGCGGACGTGGATGCAGAGCCGCGCGCGGGCCGGCCCGTTCCTCCGATCCGCAGGGTCTCCGCGCGGACCCATCCGCCGCGCCGTGAACCCATGGCCCCCTTCGTCCCGGCGGCCTGTGCAGTAATGGCGCAACTTGCGCCATCTTGTGCAGCTATTTATCCAGATGAATGATTGACGAATCCGGCTCTATCGGCTCAGATAATGCGCCTGATGGCGTTCGGACCGGCTCTCAGGTGTCGTCTGGCTCGGGTCGGCAAGGTTCGGTCCCATGAGCTACATGTTCAAGGTCCCCTCCGGCGCCGTGGCGGGGGCGATCGCGCAGCAGATCACGTCACAGGGCTACGCGGTTCTCGAGGACTACGTGAGCCCGGAGGACCTGCGCGTCGCGCAGGCTTTCGTCGCGCGGGCGGTCGCCGCGAAGGGCGGTGAGTACGCGGGTTTCACCGGGACGAAGGATCTCGGCGGCACGTTCCTGGCCGCCCTGCCGGACGACCCGACCTTCAACGCCCTGTGCCGCGGCATCTACGAGAGCGCCGTGGGACGGCCCGCGCCGGATGTCGGCTACTACCAGATCCTGCGCTGTCTGGCGGGACATGGCGCCAGGACGCACTCGATGCGCTTCCACTTCGACTCGTACGTGCTCACGGCCCTCGTCCCGGTCACGATGCCGGACCACGGTTCTCCGGGGCGCCTGATCATCCACCCGAACACCCGCGCACTGCGTCGAAGCTACCTCCGCAACCTTGTCGACAAGGCGCTGGTCGACAATCCGCTCGCGCAGAAGCTCCTGACCCGCGCCTACGACCGCGGCAGCGACCGCGTGATCCGCCTGTCGCTGAAGCCGGGAAGCCTGTACTTCTTCTGGGGCTACCGCTCGCTGCACACGAACGAGCCCTGCGCGTCCGACGCGATCCGGGCCACGGCCCTGCTGCACTACGTCGATCCGCACGCGGGCAGCCGGCTCAAGCGGGTGCTGCGGCGGCGCTAGTGTCGGCCCTTCCAGGGCACCAGCACGCGCTCCAGGCCCCGCATCCCGAGCTCGAACAGGCCCGCGAACAGGCCGATCAGCAGGATGCCCATCACCACCACGTCGGTGCGCAGGAAATTGGAGGCGTTGAGGACGAGCTGGCCGAGCCCGGCCTGGGCCGCCACCATCTCGGCGGCCACCAGGGTGGTCCAGCCCACGCCCATGCCGATCCGCAGGCCGATCAGGATCTCCGGCAGCGCCGCCGGGAAGACCACGTGGCGCAGGACCTGCCAGCGGCTCGCCCCGAGGGCGCGCGCGGCGTTGATCTGGTCGACCGAGGCGGAGCGCACCCCCGCCCGCGCGGCGAGCGCCACCGGGGCGAGGCAGGCGAGGAAGATCAGCAGCACCTTCGACAGCTCGCCGATCCCGAACCAGATGATCATCAGGGGCAGGTAGGCGAGCGGCGGCAGCGGCCGGTAGAACTCGATCGGCGGGTCGAGGATGCCCCGGGCGATCCGGCTCGTGCCCATGGCGAGCCCGGCCGGGATGCCCACCAGGGCGGCGAGCGCGAAGGCGCCGAGGACGCGCAGGAGGCTGTCGCCGATGTGGAGCCCGAGCGGGGCTCCGTCGATCTCCCCGCGCCAGGCCTGACCGAAGGCCGCCAGGACCGCCTCCGGCGGCGGCAGGAACAGCGGCTTCACCCAGCCGGCACGGGTGGCGACCAGCCAGAGGCCGAGGGCTGCCAGCACCGTGGCGGCGCTGACCGTCGGCACCAGGATCCCGCGGCGGCGGCGGATTCCGGTGCGCGCCAGCGGGGCCGCCGCCGGAGCCGGGGCCGGGACCGTGTCCGGGATCACGTCCGGGATCACGTCCGGGATCACGTCCGGGATCACGTCCGGGACCGCGTCCGGCGCGGCGCGGGGCAGACCGCTCATCGGACGGCCTCCGGTGCCGCGCCGGCGCCGCCGCGGATGCGCGCGAGCACGCGCTCGCGCACGGCGATGAAGGCGGGGTCCGACTTCACGGCCCGGGCGTCGCGGCCCTCGACGAACGCCCGGGAGAAGGGCAGGTCCAGCGTCTCGACGATGCGGCCGGGCCGCGGGCTCATGATCACCAGCCGGGTGGCGAGGAACACCGCCTCCTCGACGTCGTGGGTGATGAAGAAGGCCATCTTGCCGGTCCGGTGCCAGATCCGGAGGATCAGCTCCTGGATCTGCTCGCGGGTGAAGGCGTCCAGCGCGCCGAGCGGCTCGTCCATCAGCAGGGCGCGCGGGTCTCCGGCGAGCGCCCGGGCGAGGCCGACCCGCTGCTGCATCCCGCCCGAGAGCGCGTAGACCTTCCGGTCGGCGCAGTCGGGCAGGCCGACGAGGTCGAGCGTCGCCAGGGCGATCCGCCGCCGCTCCGCCCGGGGCACGCCCCGCATCTTCGGTCCGAAGGCCACGTTCTCGGCGACGTCCAGCCAGGGCATCAGGGCGTGGCGCTGGAACACCACGCCCCGCTCGGCTCCCGGACCCCGGACCGGCGCGCCGTCGAGGAGGATGCGGCCCTCGGTGGGCGCCAGGAATCCCGCGATCGCCGAGAGCAGGGTGGTCTTGCCGCAGCCCGAGGCGCCGAGCGCCACCACGAACTCTCCGGGACCGATGGTCAGGTCGATCCCCGACAGCGCGGCGACCGCGTCGGCGCCCTGCCCGTAGCGGACGCTCAGGTTGCGGATCTCGATCATGGGCCCTCCGGTCCGGGGACAGGCTATTTCCGGGCCGCGTCCACGACCTGCGTCGTGACGAACCGGGCGTAGTCGGGCGCCAGCGCCTGCACGCGCCCCTGCGCCTTCAGGAAGGCGGCGGTCTCGGTCAGGGCCTTGGCGGCGGCGCCGCCGAGCCAGGCCGGGGAGGCCTGCGCCTCCAGGGTCGGGAGCCGGTAGGCCGCGAGGCTCGCGGGCACCTCGGCGGGCGCCGAGCCGCTGATCCGGGCCACCGCCGCCACCTCCGGCGCGTCGGCGCCCCAGGGCCTGGCGGCGTAGGCCGCGTCCTGGGCGGCGATCAGCCGGACGAGCGTCACCAGGAAGTCCCGGTTCCGCGCCGCCCAGGCCCGGTCGACCACGAGGCCGTCGAAGGTCGCCTTGCCCCGGCGGGCGAGGTCGCCGGCCGAGACCACCACGGTGCCGGACTTCTTCACCCGGGCGAGCACCGGGTCCCAGATGAAGGTCGCGTCGATGTCGCCCCGCTCCCAGGCGGCGGCGATCTCGGGCGGCCGCATGTTGAGGATCCGGACGTCGGCCTGCGTCAGCCCGGCCTCCGCCAGGGCGGCGATCAGCTGGTAATGCGCGGTCGACACGAACGGCACCGCGATCGTCTTGCCGCGCAGGTCGGCCACACCCGTCACGCCGCTGCCGGCGCGGGCCACGAGCTGCTCGGCGTCGGCGATCTCGTCGAGGATCCAGAACAGCTGGATGTCGAGCCCCTGCGAGGCGGCCGCCGCGATCGGGCTCGACCCCGCCTCGCCGATCTGGACGCTGCCCGAGGCCATGGCGCGGATCACGTCGCCGCCGCCGCCGAACTTGCGCCAGTGGATCGTGTAGCCGGTCGCCTTCTCGATCGCCCCGGAGGCCATCAGGGCGCGGAACGGCACCACCATGTCCTGGTGGGCGAAGGTGACCTCCCGGTCGGCCGCGCGGGCGGTGCCGGTGAACGGCGCGCCGAGAACCAGGGCGGCCAGGGCGGCCAGCGCGACGGCGCGGCGGTGCGGACCGGCAGATGTCATGAGATGTCCCCCATTCCGGCCGGCCCGGCGCGGAGGCGACTCGGGCGGCCGGGCGCAGGGTCGGCCGAGCTCGGCCACGAAGGCAAGGGCCCGTGCCCTGCCCCGGTCGCGCCCGGGATCCGCCTCGCGCCGCGGCCCCCGCGGCGGTGCGCGGGTCGCGGGCAGCCGCCCGCGGCGGTGCGCGGACCGCGCGCGCCGGAATATCCATCTCCCCGGACGCGCGCGATAGCCGGTGCCGTTCTCCGAACCGCCCTCGCCGGAGGCGCCCGCCATCGTCGTCCCGGAGTCGCGGCCCGGCGGGCGCGCAGCCGGCGCGGGACCGCCGGCTGGGAAGATCGTTCCTCGCCGCCGCGTGGCTGGGAGACGAGAATTTGGGCGTGCAAAACCCGCGGGCTGGCTCCGGCGCCCCCGCTCAGGCCGCGCGCAGCGCGGCGATCTCGTCGATCGTGGCGGCCGCCTGGGCCCGGAGCGCGGCCAGCAGCGCGGTGACGTCCTCGCCCGCGCGGCAGGCCGTCTCGAAGGCCCGGCAGGTCGCGGCCAGATCCAGGAAGCCGATCATGCTGGCCGCCGACACCATGGCGTGCGCGTCCCCCATCAGCCGCGTCCGGTCGCCGTCGGTCGCCGCCGGCCCGAACCGCTCGGCGAGCTCCTTCGCCAGCATCGCCAGGAGGTCGCCCATGCGCGCCTGGCCGACCATCGCAGTCATCTCGTCCAGGGTGGCCCGGTCGATCGTCCCCGCGCGGCGCGGCGGCTCGGCGCGAGGGGCCGCCCACCGGTCGATCGCGGCGAGCAGCGCGTCCGCGCGGAACGGCTTGCCGATATGGTCGTCGAGCCCGGCGGCGCGCAGCTCGGCCACCTGCTGCGGCAGGACGTTCGCCGTCATCGCGAGGATCGGCAGGCGGCCGGCGGCGCCGCCCAGGGCGCGGATCCGCCGGGTCGCCGCGATGCCGTCCATCACGGGCATCTGCACGTCCATCAGGACGAGGTCGTAGGATCGCGCCTGGACGGCCGCCACCGCGGCGACCCCGTCGGCCACCACGTCCACCGCGTGCCCGGCGCGCTCCAGGATCATCCGGGCGAGGTCCTGGTTGAGCGGCACGTCCTCGGCCAGGAGCAGGCGGCGGCCGGTCGCGCGGGCGATCGCCGAGGCCGGCGCGGTCGCGCGGGCCGGCGGGACCGCCGCGGGCAGGTCGGCCTCGAACCAGAAGGTCGAGCCGTGCCCGACCGTGCTCGCGACGCCGATCGTCCCGCCCATCAGCGTGACGAGGGATTTCGAGATGGCGAGCCCCAGCCCGGTGCCGCCGTACTCGCGGCTGATCGAGCCGTCGACCTGCGAGAAGCGCCGGAACAGGCGGTCGCACTTGTCGGTCGGGATCCCGATGCCGGTGTCGCGGACCGCGAAGCGCAGCCGCGTCCCGCCGATCGCGTCCGGGCTGACCCGGACCGACAGGTCGATGCCGCCCGACGCGGTGAACTTCACGGCGTTGTTGAGCAGGTTGAGCAGGATCTGCCGGAGGCGGTCCTCGTCGCCCTCGACCCAGTCGGGCAGGCCCGGGCCTTGGGCGAGCGTGAGGGCGAGCCCCTTGCGCTCCGCGGAGGGGCGCACGATCGACACCGCGTTGTCGATCAGCGCCTCCAGGGCGAAGGGCCGGGGCACGATCTCGATCTGCCCGGCCTCGACCTTCGAGAAGTCGAGGACGTCGTTGACCACGGTCAGGAGCGCGGCCCCGGCGGTGCGGATGCGGTCGGCGTTCCGGCGCGCCGACGGTCCGAGATCCGTCCCGTCGAGGAGCAGGTCGGCGTAGCCGATCACCCCGTTGAGCGGCGTGCGGATCTCGTGGCTCATGGCGGCGAGGAACTCGCTCTTGGCCGCGCTCGCCCGCTCCGCCTCCAGGCGCGCGGCGTCGGCCGCCGCCTTGGCGGCGAGGAGCGCCGCCTCGGCGGCCTTGCGGGCGGTGACGTCGATGTTGAGGCCGATCATCCGCCGCGCCTGCCCGGGCGCGCCGCGCCCGACGCCGTTGATCCAGCGCACCCCGCCGTCCGCGGTGGGGACCCGGAACTCGATCGAGAAGGTCTGCCCGGCGGCCGCGGCCGCGGCCGCGATCCGCAGCGCCCGCTCGCCGTCGGCGCGGTCGATCAGGGCGAGCCAGTCCCGGGTGTCGAGGGCGTGGTTCCGGTCGGTCTCGATGCCGTGGAGCCGCGCGCTCTCGGGGGACCACTCGATCCGGCCGCTGTCGAGGTCGAGGTGCCACGTCCCGGCATGGGCGGCCTGCTGGGCGAGGTGCAGCAGGCTGCTGGCATCCTCCACGGCGCGCCGGGCGGTGACGATCTCGTCGATGTCGAGGGCGGTGCCGAGCATGCCCACCATGCTCTCGCCCTGCCAGATCGGCAGGAGCACGATCTTGTGCCAGCGGTAGGCGCCGTCGTGCCGCTGCAGGCGGCCCTCGACCTCGTAGGGCGCGCGGCGGGCGGGCGCCTCCGACCACAGCCGCTCCATCCGCTCCGTGTCGTCGGGATGCGTCCGGGCGATCCGGGCGGCGCGCGTCGGGCCGATCGGGCCGTAGTAATCCTCGAAGCGCCGGTTGACGTAGGAGGCGTCGCCGGTCTCCGTGCTGGCGATCCAGACGAGCTGCGGCAGCGCGTCGGCCAGGGCGCGGTAGCGGGCCTCGCTCAACCGCAGGGCGTCCTCCGCGGCCTTGCGGGCGCTCACGTCGCGCAGGGTCGCCACGTAGCCGTCCGGGGCGCCGGTCGCCCGATCGTGGGTCAGGCTGAACGAGATCTCCACCCAGACCCAGTGCCCGTCCCGGTGCCGGTAGCGCTGGGAGGTCAGGGCGCGGGACGCGCGGCCGCCGGTGAGGTCGTCGAGGACGCGGCGGTACGCGCCGACCTCGTCGGGATGGACGAAGTCGAGGGGATGGGTGCCGATCAGCTCCTGCGGATCGTAGCCCAGGACGGCGCGCACCGCCGGCGAGACGTAGCGGCGGCGGGCGGTCAGGTCGGACCAGATGATGATGTCGGTGGCGTTCTCGGCCAGCAGCCGGTAGCGGCGCTCGCTCTCCTCCAGGTCCCGCTCGGCGATCCGGTTCTGGGTCACGTCGCCGAAGGTCAGGACCGTGCCGCCGTCCGGCAGGGCCGCGCACCGGACCTCCAGGATCGGGCCGCCGGGCAGGCGCCAGTCGAACAGCGGCGGCAGCCCGGCGCGCGCGCCCGTTCCGAGGCCCGGATCGGACCCGGCCGCCGCGCAGTCGCCGCGGGCCCGCTGGTAGGCGCGGATGTCCGGGAGGGCGACGCCCGCCCGCAGGACGTCGTCCGGCAGGTCGAGCAGGTCCGCGGCGCTTCGGTTGAACGCGCGCACCCGCTGGTCGGCGTCGAGGACGACGAGTCCCTGGTCCAAGCTGTCCAGCGTGCCGCGCAGGATCATGTCGGTCTCGCGCGCCCGCCGCTCCGACCGGACGAGGTCGGTCACGTCGAGAATGAGGCCGTGCAGGGCGACGAGCGCGCCCTCGGGCCCGAACTCGGGCAGCCCCTGGATGATCGCGTCCAGCACGGTCCCGTCCGGGCGGACGATGCGGGCCCGCGCCTGGTAGGGGATTGCCGGCCGGCTTCCTTCCAGAATCCCCTCGAGCCGCGCGACCAGGGCGGCGCGGTCGTCCGGATGATAGCACGCGACGTGCTCGGCGAGCGGCAGGTCGCACGCGCCGGGCGTCCCGAGCAGCCGCGCGAGACTCGCCGATCGGGTCACCCGGCGGGTCCGCGGATCGAGACGCCACTGCCCGAAGCCGGGGCCCCCGTCCCAGGGTGCAGGCTCGCCCGCGGCCCGGCGCGGAGCGGGATCCGGCGGCGCGGCCGGGCGGGTCGCGTCAATCTGCATCGGCCCCAGGGTTCCCCACCACCGGCGCGGACCGCGCCCGGGCGCGCCCTCGGCACGCATCGGGGCGAACCTGCTCGCGCGACGGTTGCTGATTCCTTGCCGGCACCGTGCGGCATTCGGCACCTGTCCGGCCGGCGATCACGATCGCTTGAGGGGCCGGCACGCGGCGTCCCCGGCCCGGTGGGGGGCGGGTGCGGGGACGGGTGCGGCCCTACCGCACCAGCCGCTCCACGATCGCCCGCACCTGCGCCCGATCCGCCGGCTGCGGGTCGACCGAGCGGTGGATCGTCAGGCCCTCGATCATGGCGTCGAGGGCCTTGGCGGTCTCCGGCGCGAAGTGCCGTTCCAGGGCGGCCCGGCTCTTGGCCATCCAGTCCTGCATGACCCGGCGCAGCGGCGGGTTCCGGGCCGCGAAGGCGTAGAGTTCGTAGCTCAGCAGCATCGTGCGCGGGCTCGCCCAGAGGTCGCTCACGATCAGGTCGACCACGGCCTCGCAGGCCTCGTCGACGGTCGCGGCCGCGGCGAGCCGGTCGGCGAACCGCGCCGAGACCGTGTCGGCGAGCCCGGTGAACGCCTCGGTCAGAAGCGCGTCGAGGCTGTCGAAATGGTAGGTCATGGAGCCCAGCGGCACGTCGGCCGCCGCCGCGACCCGGCGGTGGGTCGTGCCGGCGACGCCGTGCTCGGCGACGACGTCGAGGGTCGCCCGGATGATGCGCGCCCGGCGATCCGGGTCGAAACGGCGCTGGGCGGCGGGCAAGGGGACCTCCTCGGATCCGGTTCAGGGCAGCCGGGCCGTGACGCGCGCGGCCTTGATATGTACATCTGTACGCATAGCTAGGGTCCGACGCGGCCGGAGGGAGGTCCCCACCATGAACACAGAGATCGTGAAGACCCAGAAGCAGAGGATGCTGGCGGGCGAGCTGTACTGCGCCGACGACCCGGAACTGGCCGCCGACAACCGGCGCATCTCGGAATGGATGGACCGGTATAACGCCGCGCAGACGCGGAGCCAGCCCGAGCGGCAGGCGCTCCTGGAGGAGGCCTTCGCGCGGGTCGGCCCGGGCTGCAACATCCGGCCGCCGTTCCACTGCGACTACGGCTACAACATCAGCCTGGGCCGCGGCGTGTTCCTGAACTTCGGGTGCAGCATCCTCGACGTGATGTCGGTCACGATCGGCGACCTGACGCAGATCGGCACGGCCGTGCAGATCCTGACCCCCGATCATCCGCGCGAGCCGGCCCAGCGCCGGCAGATGCTGGAATTCGCCCGCCCGGTGGTGATCGGCGCCAATGTCTGGATCGGCAGCGGCGCGATCATCCTCCCCGGGGTCACGATCGGCGACGACGCGATCGTCGGGGCGGGCAGCGTGGTGACGCGCGACGTCCCGGCCGGCGCCACCGTGGTGGGGAACCCGGCCCGGCCGCGGCCGTGAGGAGGTGAGGGCGCGCGGGGCGCGTGCTGCGTGGGGGAGCGGTCCGGCCGCGTCGGCCCTCCGTCGAGCGTGCCAGCGCTCCCGTCCGGGCCGGAACTCCCGTCCGGGCCGGAACTCCTGTCCGGGCCGGAACTCTTGTCCGGGCCGGAACTCTTGTCCGGGCCGGACCTGCCGGGGACGCCGACGACCGGTCGCGGCCGGTTCACGCGGCCGCGCGGCCAAGCTGAGCGGCCCCGCGGCGTCGCTGCCGCGGGCCGGGGGGGCGATGCCGGGATCGAGGCACCGGGATATCGAGGCACCGGAATCGAACGGCCGGCGCGGCCCGTCCCCTGGCCTGCCGCGCCCGCGTTCGGGCGCGGCGTGGCGGCTGGATCAGTCCTTGCGGATCGGGGCCGCCGGAGCGCCTGTCTCGCCGAAGCCGAAATCGGCCAGCCGGTAGGAGAGCTGCGCGAAGCCGCCGTAGCGACCGGTCTCGAACTTCATCGGGCTGGGCGGCGAGAACGGGAAGGCCGTCGTGTGCGCCTTGTCGGCCTGGAGCTGCCAGTAGCGGCCGCCGACGCCGACGCTGACGGACGGCGTCAGGTCGTACGAGATGATCCCCTCCAGGAAGTAGCCGTCGCCGCGGCCGCCTTCCGGCCCCGGATTGATATCGGGCCGCAGCCAGTGCCGGTCGACGCCGCTCAGGCTCACGACCGGCAGGTAGGCGCCTTCCAGGCTCAGCCGGACCCGGTCGAACCGCGCTTCGCCGATCACGCCGACGCGCAGCGCGTTCCACTGCATGCTCTCGCCCAGCGTCTTCATGCTGGTCGGGTAGGGTCTGGCGCAGGGAGTCCCGCCCGCCACCTGACGGCAGCCGTAGCCGTTGTACAGTTCGGACGCGAACTGGTAGCCGAGGAAGCCGCCGAGCTTGTACCCGTCCCGGCGCAGCACGTCGTAGCCGAGATCGATCACGCCGTAGCCGATGTCGCCGTCCTTGATCGGCGACAGCGTCTTCGAATAGCGGCGCAGGGCGGGCGGGAAGTCCTCGTCGGCGAGGCGGCCGCCGGTGACGCCGCCCGAGCCGAGGAAGCCCTTGGCGAACAGGCCGGTGGGGTTGTGCTCGAGCCGTGCGAAGCTCTCGCCGGCATGCGCCTGGGTGTTGTTGTAGGTCAGGCGCGAATTGAGCTGGCCGGGCGCGTCGGGGTCGCCGAGCTTCTCGCGCGGTGTCCCGGAGCTGAAGAAGTAGCGCAGGCCGCCCTCGAAATCCCAGGTGGCCGGGCCTGCCGACGCGATCGGGGCCAGGGTGGGAAGCCCGGCTCCGAACCGGTAGTTGAGGCCGACGCGGGCCAGGAAGCCGTCCGTCGCGACCCGCGTGCCGGCGTGGTAGCCGGTCAGCACGGGGTACGACGGAGCCGGGAGGACCGCCCGGGAGCCGAGATCGTAGTAGAGACCCTCGACCTTGGCGGAGAGGTGCTCGCTGAAGGCGTGCTCGATGCCGGCGCCGGCCACGTAGCCCAGGCGCACCGCGCCCTGGCGCCCGTCGAACAGCGGGAAACCGGCCAACGACAGGTTGTTGTCGGTCCGGACCGTGCCCGCGGCGAGGCCGCCCGTGGCGTAGACGAGGGTGCGATCGACGGCGAAGCCGATCCTGCCGCGCAGGGTGGCGAGTTCGTCCAGCCTCTGGCCGGAATGGGCGACGCTGCGGCGATAGAAGCCGCCGCCCGCGGCCGGAAAAGCGCCCTCGCGGCGATCGTAGCCCCACAGCCGGGTGAATTGGTAATCCGCGGCGGCGCCGGCGACGAAGCCGGAATTCACCTGCCAATCGTAGCCGACCTCGGCGCCGCCGACGAAGCTCCCGTCCGAGGCCCGCTTCGATGGAATGACCGGGCAGTTCCGGGCTCCGGGCTGCCCGTCCGGACCTGTGCAGACGAACTGCGTGGCCCGATCGAGGGTCCCGTAACCGGCGAACAGGCCGGCATGCGCTCCGGTCCAGGAGAAGATCGGCACGGCCGTCGCCGCCGGCGGAAGGGCCCGCCGCGGGAGGTCCGCCGCCATCGCGGTCTGCGACAGCAGGCACAGGAGAAGTCCAGAACTCGAGATGCGGTACATGTAGTGTCCCCCGCCGCGCGTCGTCGAAGGCATGAGCGTCAAGGTCTCTTCGTCGGTAAGGATTCGGATGCCGAAGTGGAGCTTCTGCTGATCTCGCGCGGTTCGCATGATGCGCTCTTATGATTAGGTCGTGATGTCTCGATTCTGAAGCGTAAATTTTCGACCTATCTCATCAAATTTGACTAGATATACAATTGTTGATGCGAGAAGTGTATTTTACCAAATACGCGGATTTTGCAGACTTATTATCTTGATGGCCTATTCGAGTCATTGTCAGCGGAGATGTTGCTCTGATCTTCGGTCGTGCCGCGGCTTGGTTCCGTTCGCTTTTGCGGCCGGGTGATGCGTTCGTGCATCACCTGCGCCCTGCCCGGTCCAACCCAGGGCGGCCACGGGGCCGGGCCGCCGGCCCGACGCGATGCCCGTCGCGATACCGCTCCGGCGCGTTCCTGGCGGGGCGGCCCGGTCCGGGGAACCATCCGGGCGGCCCGAGCCTTCCTGGGCGGGATTGCGGGCGGATCCGGCCGCGAGTCCCCTGGATACGCCCGCCCGTCTTCCCGGGCGGCGAGAGAGGAAACCTCACGTGCGTTCAACGATCATTGCCGCCGCCCTGCTGGCGGCCCTCGGTTCCGCCGTCGCGAGCCCGGCCTCCGCCGCGCCGATCGGCCCCGGCACGGGCGTGTCGGCGCCCGCCGGCATGGTCTCGACGGTCCAGATGGATCCCGTCGAGCGCCACATGATGCGCCGTCGCATGGAGCGCCGGATGATGCGCCACCGGATGGAGCGCCACATGATGCATCGGGAGATGCGCCGCGAGATGCGCCACCGCGAGATGCGTCGCGAGATGATGCGCCGCATGTGACGCGCGTCCGCGCCGGGGCGGTGCCCGCCCCGGCGCGGGCCGGGGCAGAGCCGCGAGGCGGGCTTCCCGCATCGCGGGGGCTGAGCCCGTGCTGGGCTCGAGCTGGCCGGGGGTGCCACGTCCGAGGCGATCGAACCATCCGCGCCCCGACGCGTTTCTGGCCACCGACAAGGGAGGATTGGTACGATGAAGGCGATTCTGGCAGCGGCCGCGGTGAGCCTCGGCATTCTGGGCGTGGTCGGCCCGGTCTCCGCGCAGCCGCGCCCCGACTACGACGATTACGGCGGCCGGGGCTACCGCGACCGCGGCGATTACGAGTACCGGGACCGCGGCTACCGCGACCGGGACGATTACCGCGGCCGCGCCAATTACGGGTTCGACGAGCGCGAGTACCTGCGCTGCAACCCGGATGTCCGCCGCGCCGTGGCCAACGGCCAGATGGAATCGGGCGCCGCCCACTACAAAGTGTTCGGGCGTCGCGAGGGCCGGCGGCTGAGCTGCTGACCGGATCGGCCGGCTCCCGGCCGGGCGCGCCTATCGCGGGCGTGCCCGGTCGCGCAGCAGGTTGATGATCAGGGCCGTCCAGCCGGTCTGGTGCGCGGCGCCGAGGCCCCGCCCCGTATCCCCGTCGAAGAACTCGTGGAACAGCAGCGCCTCCTCGGCACCCGGCGCCGGGGCGATCGGCGGCCGGGTCCCGAAGGCCGGCCGGCGCCCGGTCCCGTCCTTGGCGAACAGCGCGATCAGGCGGTCCTCGAGGGCGTCCGCGATGGCGCTGAGCGTCAGCATCGCGCCCGAGCCCGTCGGGTACTCCACTAGGAAGTCGTCGCCGTAATAGGTGTGGAAGCGCCGCAGAGCCTCGACGATGAGGAAGTTCATCGGCATCCAGACCGGGCCGCGCCAGTTCGAGTTGCCGCCGAACATGTTCGAGGTGGAATCGGCCGGGTCGTACCGGACCGTGAAGGAGGCGCCGAGCTCGTTGAGCACGTAGGGCGCGTAGCGGTGCACCTTCGACAGGGAGCGCACGCCGTAGGGCGAGAGGAACTCGGCCTCGTCGAGCATGCGGCGCAGCAGCGCCTTCATCCGGTGGCCGCGCAGCAGCGACAGCAGCTTGCGGTCCTTCACGCCCCCCTCGGTCCAGCGGGAGACCAAGCGGGCGAGGTGGGGCCGGTTCTCCAGCACCCAGTTCAGGCGCCGGGCGAAGTCCGGCAGCCGGTGGAGCACGGAGGGCTCGATCACCTCGACGGCGAAGAGCGGGACCAGCCCGACCATGGAGCGGACCCGCAAGGGGAGCATCCCGCCGCCGGGGATGTCGACCTCGTCGTAGTAGAATTCGTCTATCTCGTCCCACAGGCCGTAGCCCTGCCCGTCCCCGCCCGACCCGCCCATGTCGGTCATGGCCTCGGCGATCAGCAGGAAGTGCTCGAAGAACTTGGAGGCGGTGCTCTCGTAGACGTCGTTGTGGAGGGCGAGCTCCAGGGCGATGCGCATCATGGTGAGCGCGTACATCGCCATCCAGGCGGTGCCGTCGGCTTGGTGCACCACCCCGAAGCCCGGGGGCGGGCGCGAGCGGTCGAACACGCCGACATTGTCGAGCCCCAGGAAGCCCCCCTGGAACACGTTGCGGCCCTGCGCATCCTTGCGGTTCACCCACCAGGAGAAGTTGATCAGGAGCTTGTGGAACACGCCTTCCAGGAAGGCGAGGTCGCCGCGCCCGCCCCGCCGGTCCCGGTCGATCTCGAACACCCGGTAGGTGGCCCAGGCGTGGACCGGCGGGTTGGCGTCGCCGAACTCCCACTCGTAGGCCGGGAGCTGGCCGTTCGGGTGCATGTACCATTCGCGGGTGAGCAGCAGGAGCTGCTTCTTGGCGAAGTCCGGGTCCAGCAGGGCGAGCGGCAGGCAGTGGAAGGCGAGGTCCCAGGCGGCGAACCAGGGATATTCCCAGGTGTCGGGCATCGACAGCACGTCGGCCGCCGCGAAGTGGCGCCACTGGCCGTTGCGGCCGCCCGCGCGCCCCCGGGGCGGCGGCAGCTGGAGCGGGTCGCCCTCCAGCCAGCGCCGCACGTCGTAGCTGTAGAGCTGCTTCGACCAGATCAGGCCGGCGGCGGCCTGGCGGAAGATCGCGCGGGACTCCGCGCTCGCGATGCCGTCCTGCAATTCCTCGTAGAACGCGTCCGCCTCGGCCACCCGGCGGCGGACCAGGGACCCGTCGTCGACGGCCCGGGCGCGCAGGCCCGCCGACAGCCGCAGGCGGATCCGGGCGGTCGCCCCGGGCGCCAGCCGCAGCGCGTAGTGCAGGCCGAGCTTGGTGCCCGCGTCCCGGCGCACCGAAGCGGGATCGCCGTCGACGATCGCCGCGTGGAGACCGTCCTTGAACGGCCCCGCGGCGTCCGGCTGCCCGCCGTGCCGCCGCAGGTTGGTGTCGTTCTCGCAGAACAGCAGGTCCGGCGCCCCGTCGAAGGCGAGCCGGTACGGCCCGAGCCGCTCGTGGGTGCAGACGGCGCCCCCGTCGGGCGCGCGGGCGATCCGCGGGCGCGCCTGCCCGGCCTCCCACGACCACGTGTTGCGGAACCAGAGCTGCGGGACGAGGTGGAGGTCGGCGGGCTCGGGCCCCCGGTTCAGCGCGGTGATCACCGCGTGGACGTCGTCGGCGTCGGCCTTGGCGTACTCCACGGTGACGTCGAAGAACCGGTCCCCGTCGAAGACGCCCGTCTCCTCGATCTCGTACTCGGGCTGCTCCCGCCCGCGCCGCCCGTTCTCGTCGACGAGGTCCGCGTAGGGGAAGGCCGCCTGCGGGTAGCGGTACAGCATCTTCAGGTAGGCGTGGCTCGGGACCGCGTCGAGGTAGTGGTAGACCTCCTTCACGTCCTCGCCGTGGTTGCCCTCCTGGTTGGTCAGGCCGAACAGCCGCTCCTTGAGGATGCGGTCGCGCCCGTTCCAGAGTGCGAGGGCCAGGCACAGGTTGCCGCGCTCGTCGCAGATGCCGGCCAGCCCGTCCTCGCCCCAGCGATAGGCGCGCGAGCGGGCGTCCTCGTGCGTCAGGGCGGCCCAGGCGTTGCCGCAGGGGCTGTAATCCTCCCGCACGGTCCCCCATTGCCGCTCGCTGAGATAGGGGCCCCAGAGCGACCACGCCCGGTCGCCCCGGCCCTGCTCGGCGATCCGGCGGCGCTCGGCCCAGTCCACCGACGCGTCTCGACCCTCGCCCCGATCCCCGTCCCGATCCTCGTCCGCGCGCGGCCCCATCAGCCGCGTCCCGGACGCGGGCCCGGTCGGCCGGGGCTGGGGGGGCGGCGGGGACGGAAGGCGGTCATCGGTCACGGCGGGTTGCTGCGGATGCGCCGGCCCGATGCATCATCGGCGCCATCCCGACCCGTCGGGCCTTCGGGCCGCCGCACGGCTCCGTGAGCGCCCGCCGGCCGATCGCGCGCCCGCGCCGGTGACCGTCTCGGCCCGCCCCCAAACCTTGACCCCAGTGAAGGTGAGCGACAGGATCGCGCCGGGTGATCTGCGACTCGACGCGCGGGGATCCGCGTTGATCTATCCGAATTCAGCGTTCGTCGGCGATCTGTCCGGCCACATCTTGGGGGAAAGATGACGCGACTACTGATGGCCGGCCTGGCCGGGCTGCTGTTCATGACCGCGGCGCAAGGTCAGGAGGGCGGCACGCCGGTGAAGATCGGCGTCGCCGCGCCCATGACCGGGCCGAACGCGGCTTTCGGCGCCCAGATCCGGAACGGCGTGAGCCAGGCGGTGGAGGACATCAACAGGGCCGGCACGCTGAAGGGCACGACGCTGGCCGTCACGGTCGGCGACGACGCCTCCGACCCGAAGCAGGGCGTCTCGGTGGCCAACAAGTTCGCCAGCGACGGCGTGAAGATGGTCGTCGGCGACTACAATTCCGGCGTCACGATCCCGGCCTCCGACGTCTACCTCGACGCCGGCATCATCCAGGTCACGCCGGCCTCCACGAGCGTGAAGTTCACCGAGCGCGGCATGTGGAACACGTTCCGCACCTGCAGCCGCGACGACCAGCAGGGCGCGGTGGCGGGCAGCTACCTGGCCGCGCACTTCCCGGGCAGGAAGATCGCCTTCGTCCACGACAAGACGCCCTACGGCAAGGGGCTGGCCGACGAGACGCTGAAGGCCTTCAAGGCCAAGGGCGGCAAGGAGGTGCTGTTCGAGGGCATCAACCCGGGCGAGAAGGATTACGCGGCGCTCGTCTCCAAGATGAAGTCCGCCAACGTCGACGTCGTCTATTTCGGCGGCGTGCACACCGAGGCCGGGCTGATCATCCGGCAGATGCGCGATCAGGGCCTCGCCGCCCGCATGATGAGCGGCGACGCCATCCCCGACAAGGAATTCGTCCAGATCGCCGGCCCGGGCGCGGCCGGGACCCTGATGACCTTCGCGCCGGACGCCCGCAAGAACCCGAACGCCAGGGGCGTGGTGGCGGCGTTCAACGCCCGGGGCATCGATCCCGAGGCCTACACGCTCTACGCCTACGCGGCCGTGCAGGTCCTGGCCAAGGCGATGGCCGAGACCGGCTCCAGCGACGGCAAGGCGCTCGCCGACTGGCTGCACCGGGGCCAGCCGGTGGACACGGTGGTCGGGCCGATCGCCTACGACGGGAAGGGCGATCTCACCCGCCCCGACTACGTCATCTACGAGTGGACCAAGGGGCCGGACGGCCGGATCGACTATGCCGGGCACGAGGTGACCCCGTAGGCCGGTCGGGCCCGGAGGCCGCCGCCTTACCTAATTGGATGAGGGCGGCGATCTCAACGTGGCCGCCGCGAAGGCCTTATGCTCCCGCCCGACTGCGCCGCGGTCCGGGAGAGGGAGCCTTCATGTTCGACTTCAGCCAGCTCCGGTGCTTCGCCGCCGTGGCGGAGGAGCTGCATTTCGGGCGTGCGGCCGCCCGGCTGAACATGACGCAGCCGCCGCTGTCGCGGCAGATCCAGGTCCTGGAGCGCGTCCTCGACGTGCAGCTCCTGGAGCGCACCAGCCGCACGGTCCGGCTGACCGCCGCCGGTCGCAGCTTCCTGCCCGAGGCGCAGCGCATCCTGCGGCTCGCCGAGACCGCGACCCACGTCACCCGGCAGGTCGCGGCGGGGCGCGCGGGCGTCCTCAAGTTCGGCTTCACGGCGGCCTCGGCCTACGACTTCCTGCCCCGCCTCGTCACCGCGTTCCGGCGGGCGCTGCCGGACGTGACGCTCGCGCTGCGCGAGATGGTCAGCAAGGACCAGATCGAGGAGCTGCTCGCCGGCCGGATCGACGCCGCGCTGGTGCGCCCGCCCGTGACGCACCCGGACCTGATCGCCGTCCGGGCGCTGGCCGAGCCCCTGGTGGTGGCCCTGCCGGCCGGGAACCCCCTGGCCCTGCGCGACGGGCTCACCCCCGCCGATCTCGGGCGCGAGCCGCTCATCGGCTACGCGCCCAACGAGGCGCGCTACTTCCACGATCTCGTCCTCGGCCTCGTCGCGGAGGCCGAGATCCGGCCGCCGATAGTCCAGCAGCTCACGCAGATCCACTCGATCCTGGCCCTCGTCCGGGCGGCGCTCGGCATCGCCCTGGTGCCGGCCGCCGCCGAGCGCCTGCGCTTCGAGGGCGTGGTGTTCCGCCCCCTCGCCCTGCCGGCGCCGCGCCCCGTGGAGCTCCTCCTCGCGTGGCGGCGCGACGCGGACGACCCGCTCATCGCCCAGCTGGTCTCGATCGTGGCGGAGATGCCGCCCGCGTGAGCCCGCACGGTCGATCGATGCGCGATCCGCATCGATCGATCCAGTGTTTGGCTTTGACCTCGCGGCGGAAGGCTGCGCGTGATGGGGCGGACGGCGCGCAGACGCCGCGACGCCCCCAGGGAGGATCGTGATGGACAGCCTCACCAACCGCTTCAAGGCGGCGCTCTCCGAGGGGCGCCAGCAGATCGGCCTGTGGTGCAGCCTCGCCAGTCCCATCTCCACCGAGGTGGTCGCCGGGGCCGGGTTCGACTGGCTGCTCCTCGACATGGAGCACTCGGCCAACGACCTCCGGGACATCTACGCCCAGCTCCAGGCGATGATGGAGGGCGACACGCACCCGATGGTGCGGGTGCCGAGCGACGACCCGATCACCATCAAGCGCGTCCTCGACGCCGGCGCGCAGTCGCTGATGATCCCCAACATCGACGACGCCGCGCAGGCCGCCCGGGTGGTCGCGGCGACGCGCTACGCGCCCCGCGGCATCCGCGGCTTCTCGCAGGCGCCCCGCGCCGCTCGGTTCGGCCGGATCAAGGACTACCACACCCGCTGCGAGGCCGAGATCTTCGTGGCGGTGCAGGTCGAGTCCCGCCGCGCCCTCGACAATCTGGACGCGATCGCCGCCGTGGAGGGCGTGGACGGCGTGTTCATCGGGCCCGGCGACCTCTCCACCAGCCTCGGCTATGTCGGCCAGCAGGGCCACCCGGAGGTGGTCGCCACCATCGAGGCGGCGGTCGCCCGGATCGTCCGGGCCAGCAAGCAGGCCGGCATCCTCACGCCGAGCGAGGAGCTGGCCCGCCGCTACATCGCGGCCGGCACCCGCTTCACCGCGGTGGGCTCCGACATGGGGCTGCTCGCCCGCAGCTCCGAGGCGCTCGCCGCCCGCTTCCGCGCCTGAGTTCCGCAACGGGATCGTACCCATGAACATCGGATTCATCGGCCTCGGCATCATGGGCACGCCCATGGCCGGACACCTGATCGCGGCGGGCCACAGCCTGTTCCTCAAGTCCCGGCGCAGCGTGCCCGAGGCCCTGCTCGCGGCGGGCGGCACCGCCTGCGCCACCGCCGCCGAGGTCGCCGAGCGCGCAGACACGATCATCCTGATGCTGCCCGACACCCCGGACGTGGAGCAGGTCCTGTTCGGGGCGGATGGGGTCGCCGAGGGGCTCAGCTCGGGCAAGACCGTGATCGACATGAGCTCGATCGCGCCGCTGGCCACAAAGAATTTCGCCGCCCGGATCGCCGAGCGGGGCGGCGCCTATCTCGACGCGCCGGTCTCGGGCGGCGAGGTCGGGGCCAAGAACGCCGCGCTCTCGATCATGGTCGGCGGCGAGGCCGAGACCTTCGCGCACGCCGAGCCCCTGTTCGCCGCGATGGGCAAGACGGTCACGCATGTCGGCCCGGTCGGGTCCGGACAGGTGGCCAAGGTCGCCAACCAGATCATCGTCGCCCTGACCATCGAGGCGGTGGCCGAGGGGCTGCTCTTCGCCTCGAAGGCCGGCGCCGATCCCGCCAAGGTGCGGCAGGCGATCACCGGCGGGCTGGCCACCTCGCGGATCCTGGAGCTGCACGGCGCGCGGATGATCGAGCGGACCTTCGATCCCGGCTTCCGCATCGGCCTGCACCAGAAGGACCTGAACCTCGCCCTGGACAACGCCCGGACGCTCGGCCTCAGCCTGCCCGCCACGGCGCTGGCGCAGCAGCTGTTCTCGGCCTGCGTGGCCCAGGGCGGCGCGGCCTGGGACCACTCGGCCATGGTGAAGGCCCTGGAGGCCCTGGCGAACCACGCGGTCGGCGACGCCGCCTGATCCCGACAGGAGCCCGGACGGGCGCGAGACGGAAGGAGCATCCGATGCAGGCCGAGATCGAAGCCCCGACCCGCCCGCACCCGGCCGGCGCGGGGGCCGCAGGGGCCGCCGGCGACGTGCCGCGCACGATCCGCCTGAGCGACAGCGACAACGTCGCGATCGTGGTCAACGCCTTCGGGCTGCCGGCCGGCACGGTCTTCCCGGACGGGCTGGAACTCGTCGAGTTCGTGCCGCAGGGCCACAAGGTGGCGCTCACCGACATCCCGGAGGGCGGCGAGGTCCGCCGCTACGGCGAGGTGGTGGGCATCGCCACGCAACCGATCCCGCGGGGCGCCTGGGTGGAGGAATCCCGCGTCGCGACGCCGGTCGCCCCCGCCCTCGACGCCCTGGAGATGGCCACCCGCGTGCCGGCCCCCCTGCCCCCGCTCGAGGGCTACACCTTCGAGGGCTACCGCAACCCGGACGGGTCGGTGGGCACCAAGAACATCCTGGCGATCTCGATCAGCGTGCAGTGCGTCGCCGGCACCCTCGACGTGGCGATCCGGCGGATCAAGCAGGAGCTGCTGCCGCGCTTCCCCAACGTCGACGACGTGGTCGGCCTGACCCACGCCTACGGCTGCGGCGTCGCCATCAACGCTCCCGAGGCGGTGGTGCCGATCCGGACGCTCCAGAGCCTCGCGCAGAACCCGAATTTCGGCGGCGAGGTCATGGTCGTCGGCCTCGGCTGCGAGAAGCTCGTCTCGGAGCGGCTCCTGCCCGACAGCGGAGCGGCCGGCGACGGGGTGGTGCGGCTGCAGGACGAGCGCCACCGCGGCTTCTCGGCCATGATCGACAGCATCCTGACCATGGCGGAGGCCCGCCTGGAGGTGCTGAACCGCCGGACCCGCGAGACCTGCCCGGCCTCCGAGCTGGTCGTCGGCCTGCAATGCGGCGGCAGCGACGCGTTCTCGGGCGTCACCGCCAACCCGGCGCTCGGCTTCGCGGCCGACCTACTGGTCCGCTGCGGCGCCACCGTGATGTTCTCCGAGGTGACCGAGGTGCGCGACGCGATCCACCTCCTCACCCCGCGGGCGAAGAGCCCGGAGGTCGCCGCGGCGCTGGTCCGCGAGATGGCGTGGTACGACGCCTACCTCGCCAAGGGCGAGGCCGACCGCCGGGCCAACCCGTCGCCGGGCAACAAGAAGGGCGGGCTCAACAACATCGTCGAGAAGGCGCTGGGCTCGGTCGCCAAGTCCGGCACGAGCGCGATCTCCGGGGTCCTGGCGCCGGGCGAGCGCGTCCGCGAGAGGGGCCTGATCTTCGCCGCGACGCCGGCGAGCGACTTCGTCTGCGGCACGCTGCAGCTCGCCTCGGGCATCACCCTGCAGGTGTTCTCCACCGGCCGCGGCACGCCCTACGGCCTCAGTCAGGCGCCGGTGATCAAGGTCGCCACCCGCACGGAGCTGGCCGAGCGCTGGTCCGACCTGATCGACCTCGATGCCGGCCGCATCGCCACAGGCGCGGCGACGATCGAGGAGGTCGGCTGGGAGCTGTTCCACCTGATCCTCGACGTCGCGAGCGGGCGCAAGCGCCCCTGGTCGGACCGGTGGGGGCTGTTCAACGACCTGACCCTGTTCAACCCCGCGCCGATCACCTGAGACTCACCGGCGGGACGGCGTTGCGTCCCGCCGCGTCGTCAGCGTGGCCGGACTCTGCTAGGCAGCGGGCACCGCCATGACGCTGCCGATTCCCTCCCTCCGGACCCTGCTCTTCCGCCTGCACTGGGCGCTCGGCCTCACCGCCGGCCTCGTCCTCGCCCTGATGGGCCTGACCGGGGCGCTGATGAGCTACGAGGAGGCGGTCACCGCCTTCGCCAACCGCGACCGGCTCGAGGTCGCGCCCGGCGGGCGGACGGCGCTGCCCCCCGCGGTGCTGGCGGCGCGGATCGACGCGCAGGCGGGCGGCCGCGTCGCCAACGTGCTGACCCTGTCGGACGACCCGCGCGCGAGCGTCCACGTCCGCTTCGCCCGCGATCCCGAGACCCGCGCGCGGCCGCCCGCCGCCTACGCCGATCCCTACGACGGCGCTCTGCTCGGCCCGGTGCGGCTGGAGGGCGCCTTCACGACGGTGCGGGACCTGCACCGCTGGCTGCTGCTGCCCGGCGGGTCCAAGGGCTGGGGCCGCACGGTCACGGGCGCCTGCACCCTGGCGCTGCTGGCCTTCCTGGCGACCGGCCTCTACCTGCGCTGGCCCCGGATCCACCGCTGGCGGATCTGGCTGAAGCCGGCCCTGTCGCGGCCCGGCCGGCCGCGCTGGTGGTCGCTGCACGCCGTGGTCGGGACCTGGCTCCTGCCGGTCTACCTGGTCATCGCGCTGAGCGGCCTGACGTGGTCCTACCCGTGGTTCAAGGACGGCGCGACGCGGCTGCTCGCGGGCGCCCCCGACGCCGCGAAGCCGGTCGGCCGCAGGGCCGCCGGAAAACCGGCCGATCCCGCCGCCGACGGCGCGGCCGTCGACCGCGCCTGGGCGGATTTCCGGGCGCGGACCGGCGCGGAGGCCGGGACGGCGGTCCTGACCCTGCCGGGCGCCGACACGAAGGCGATCCGCATCCGCTGGCTGCCGAAGGGCGTCGACGCGCCGAGCGCCCGCAACGAGATCCGCTACGATCCCGCCACGGGCGCGCTGCTGGCCTCCGAGCGGGCCGCCGACGCGCCGCTGGGCCGGCGCCTCCTGGACAACGTCCTGGAGGTGCATCGCGGCCGCTTCTTCGGCGACCTCGTCGCGCTGCTGTTCTGCCTCGCGGCGCTGGCCATGCCGGGCTTCGCGGCGACCGGCCTGACGCTCTACGTCCTGCGCCGCCGCGCCGGCGCCCGGCGCAGGACCGTCGCGGCCGGGGCGCCGGCGGGCGCCGTCCGCACGGCGAGCCCCTGACGGCGGCCTCCGGCGGGGCGACGGCCCGGCCGCTCGGGCGATACGGCCCGCCCGTCAGAGCCGGGCGGTGATCGTCGCCAGCACCGTGAACGGCGCCCCGGGGGTGTTGTTGGTCGCGTTGGTCGGCGCCTCGATGTAGCGCGCGTTCGTCAGGTTGCGCATGTTCACCGACAGGCGCCAGTGGGCGTCGAAATCGTAGTACACGAGCGCGTCGAGCCGGTTGTAGGCGCCCACGGTGAAGCTGTTGTCGAGGTCGCCGTAGCGTCGGCCGACATGGGTGACGCCGAAGCCGAGCCCGAGCCCGCGCAGCGGGCCGTCCTGGAACGCGTAGGTCGTCCACAGGCTGCCGCTGAACACCGGCACGCCGGTGAGCCGGTTGCCGACCGCGAAGGTCGTGTCCTTGGTGATCCGCGCGTCGATCAGGCCGACACTGCCGATGATGCTCCAGCCGGGCAGGATCTCGCCGGCCAGATCGGCCTCGACACCCCGCGACCGCTGCTGGCCGGTGATGACCGAGAAGGTGGGATTGCGCGGGTCGGTGGCCGCGACGTTGTCCCGGACGATCTGGAAGGCGGCCGCGCTCAGGGTCAGGCCGGGCGTGAGATCGACCCGGGTGCCGGCCTCGACCTGCTCGCCCGTGCTGGGCGGGGGGCTCGCCACGTTCAGCACGCTGGCGGTCTGCGGCAGGAACGACGTGGCGTAGCTCGCGTAGAAGGTCAGCGGCTCGAACGGCCGGTAGATCAGCCCGACCCGCGGCGAGGCGCCGAACAGGGTCTGCTCGGGCGGCTGGGTCCGCGAGGCCGGCTGGCGGTTGAAATAGTACTGGCTGCCGAGATCGAACCGGGCCCCGACGACGAGCTGCAGGCCCGGCGCCAGCACGATCTGGTCCTGGACGTAGAGCCCGAACACCTCCAGCTTCTGCTTCAGGTCGGCCTGGAACCGGAGCGGCTGGAAGGCCGCGCCGAACATCGGGTTGAGGAAGCTGACCGGGGCGAGGTTGCCCTGCTGGAGGAAGGCGTGCCGGAAGCCGTTCGAGTACTCGAACCCGAGGAGCGCCGTATGGGCGAAGCCGAAGGTGTCGAACTTCATCACGGCCTCGGTCTGGCTGTCGACCGCGGCGAAGCGTGAGTTGACCGCGGTTTCCCGCCGGGTCAGCAGCGTGCCGGCGTCGTTGACGTCCAGGGCACGGGCGGCGAACACGTCGAACGTGCCCCATTGCCCGGCGATGACCTGCCGGAGCGTCAGGTTCTCGTTGACGTCGTGCTCGGCCCGCATGGTGATCGTGTTGAACGCGCCGAAGTAGCGCGAGGACGGCTCACCGTAGAACCGGCCGATGTTGTCGAGCGGGACGCGGCCGCGGAAGGCCACCAGCCCCTCGTCGTACTGGGTGTGCTGGTTGGTGAATTCCGAGTTCACGTAGACCCGGGTGTCGGCGCTCGGCGTCCAGCTGAAGGCCGGCGCCACGAAGACGCGCCGGTTCGTGTCGCCGCCGTAATTGCGGAAGGTCGGATCCTCCTGGGCGGCGAAGCTGAGACGCGCGGCGAGGCCCTCGACGGCGGGCAGCGCGCTCGACACGGAGCCCTGGAACCGCCGGAAGCCGAAGCTGCCGCCCTGCACGCTCGCGTCGGCCGTGGGCTCGAAGGTGGGCCGGCGGGTCACGATGTTGATGACGCCGCCGGGGTCGCCCCGGCCGAACAGCACGGAGGCCGGCCCCTTGATCACCTCGACGCGCTCGGCGTCCACGAGGTCCCGTGTGACCGGGTAGAAATTGATGGCCGGATCGACCAGCACGCCGTCGACGGCGAAGACCTGCGTGGAGAAGCCGCGGATCAGGTAGTTCTGCGATCGTCCCTGGATGGTGCTGCCGAGAACCACGTTGCTGACGTTGGTCACGGCATCGGTCAGCCGCAGGTCCTGCTGATCGGTGATCACCGAGCGGGACACGACGTTGATCGATTGCGGCGAGTCGCGCACCGGCGTGTCGGTGCGCGTGGCGGTCGCCGAGCGCGTCGCCCGATAGCCGGTGACGGGACCGTCGGCCCGCTCGCTGACCGGGCCCGTGCCCGCAACGCTGAGTTCGGAGAGCACGACCTCGTCGGCGGCCGGGTCGGATTGCGCGCGGATCTCCGTCGGCGCGAGCAGGAGGAGCGACGTCGCGAGTCCGGTGCTGCAGATATTCAGGCGCGACCGGCAGTATTTGATGCGATCGACGGCGTCGATCCGGGCGGCGTGCATGATTTAAAATCGTTCTCAAGAGCGGCGTATCGACGCGGTGCGGTGTTTCTAGAGTGCAAACGCCGTCCTTTCTCAACGCCGATCCCGAAAGCCGCGGGTGACGCGCGCATCCTCTGCCCGGATGTGGCGCGGAAGGCACGCTTTGAGGGGCAATGCTTTGAAATCATTCAAAGATGCCAACTACAGAGTGTGTAATGCGTGGCCTTCGCAACCGGCTGAATCCCAAGCCGCGGGCCGACTCACGCCGTCGCGTCTGTCAGGTGACCGCGCGGGATCGCCCGGGAGAACGGCCGGCCGGCCCGCGCGAGGGGGGAAACGCGGACCGGCCGGCGTACCGCGCGCCGTGTCCGACGCGCGATCGTCGATGGCGGTTCGACCGGCGCGCCGCCGGTGCGTCCCGGGGGCGCGGCGGCAGCGGTGCCGGGATCAGCGGCCGGCGTGTCGGCCCGCGAGCGCGGGGGCCGGCAGGCGACCGTCGAGCCCGGCGTCGAGGAGCGCGTGGAGCTGGGCGATCGCCGCGGCGACGTCGTAGTCGGGCAGCGCGGCCCGGCCGACGACGATCCCCTTCATCAGCGGCGCGAGCAGGGCGTAGAGCCCGGCCGGATCGCATCCCGGCGCGGTGGCGAGCGCCGCCAGGGTCGCCACGAACCAGTCGCGGCTCTCCGCCTCGGTCCGCGCCGTCATGGCGGCGATGTCCGGGTTGCGGGTCGATTCCGACCAGATCTCCACCCGCAGGGTCGCGGCCTCGCGGGTGATCGACGCGAAGTAGCGGGCGATGATGCCCAGCAACGTCCCGCGCGGGTCGCCGCTGCCCTCCATCTCGGCGACCAGGAGCGTGCCGCGCTCGCGCTCGCGCTCCACCAGCCCGAGGACCAGGGCCTCCTTGGATTCGAAGTAGCGGTAGAAGTTGCCCGGACTCATCGCGGCCTCGCGGGCGAGGTCCTGCATGGTGGTGCGATGGAAGCCGTTGCGCGCGAAACAGGCCTCGGCGGCGTCGAGGATGTGCGCGCGCCGGGCGGACGGGTCGCCGCGGGCCTCCGCCCTC
The DNA here is from genome assembly GCF_053345595.1 of Methylobacterium sp. D54C. Classification (NCBI taxonomy): domain Bacteria; kingdom Pseudomonadati; phylum Pseudomonadota; class Alphaproteobacteria; order Hyphomicrobiales; family Methylobacteriaceae; genus Methylobacterium; species Methylobacterium sp. D54C. The sequence continues at coordinate 51,211 of NZ_JBKFAK010000008.1, read as the reverse complement.
CTGTCCGCCGCGACGGTCACGATCCCGGCTGCGCCGTGACGGCGACCGGGGCGACGCGGCTCTGGTCCTTGCCCAGGCTGGCGACCGCGCAGGATTGCGGTCCCTGATGCAGGTCCGCGCAGATCCGGGCCTGCCAGCCGTCCGGGCCGGCGCCCGTCCAGTTAATCAGGGCCAGCCAGGCGAGGGCCAGGACGGCGCCGAAGGTCAGGTTGGCGGGGGTGCAGACGGCGCGGACGAGGGCGAGGGCGCCCGGGCCGCGGGCGCCGAAACGCTCGGCATCGAGATCGGACCAGCGGCCTTCGAGGGTGAGAGCCATCGCGCGCTCCTGTTTGCCTCACCCTTATAATGAACGTTCATTCTCATGTCAATGAACGTTCATTCTCGTCGCGGGCGATGGGTTGCGACGGCAGCGCATCGCTGGGGCGGGGATATGCGAGGGCGGGGATCTACCGGGCGTGCCGGCGCGAGCGCGGCCGGGTCTCCGGCGGCGGTTCCGGTTTTCTCGGAACGGCCGTCCGGATCCACGCATGGGCGGGGAGCTCCTCCGGGGCTCGGATCCCTCGCGCCGCGGCCCGGCCGCCCGGGATCGGCGCGCGGCTCCGGTCAGGGCGGGGCCGGGCCGCGACCCGCATTCCGCAACCCTGCCCGCGACCCTGCCGCCGCGGCCTCGCGGTCCCGGCGCGTCCGGAAGCGCCGTCCCGGACGCGCGCGGCCTTTCGTCAGCCGAGCGTGGCCGGCTTGAGGGCGCCGGTCCGCTCGTGGAAGTCCGGGCCGTTGGTGGTCCGCGCCACGTGGCCGGCGCGGATCAGGTAGTCGCCGAAATGCTCGCCCGGCTGCCGGCCCTTCGCGTAGTCGGCGAAGAGCGGGTCGAGGGTGTCGCGGATCTCGGAGGCCGCCACGTCCTCCCGGTAGAGCTTGCTGAGCCGCGAGCCGTCGTGGGCGGCGCCCAGGTAGAGGTGGTAGCGCTCGGGGCCGCGGCCGACGAGGCCGATCTCCGAGATGAACGGCCGGGCGCAGCCGTTCGGGCAGCCGGTGGAGCGGATCGTGATCTCCTCCTCGGCGAGCCCGTGGGACGCGAGGCTCTCCTCCAGCTCGGTCATCAGGTCCGGCAGGTAGCGCTCGCTCTCGGCGAGCGCGAGGCCGCAGGTCGGCAGGGCCACGCAGGCGATCGAGCTGCGCCGCAGCGCGCTCGCGCCCCGGGTCAGGCCGTACTCGTCGACCAGCGCGTCGATCTCGGCGCGCTTCTCGGCCGGGACATTGGCGATGATGACGTTCTGGTTGCCGGTGAGGCGGAAATCACCCTGATGCACCTCGGCGATGCGGCGCAGGCCCGAGAGGAACTGCGCGCCGCCCGCGATGTCCTTGATCCGGCCCGAGGGCACGTAGAGGGTCAGGTGGTGGCGGCCGTCGTCGCCCTCGACCCAGCCGTAGCGGTCGCCGTTGCCCGTGAAGGTGAAGGGCTTGGGCGCGCCGAGCTTCTTGCCGGCGCGCTTCTCGACCTCGGCCCGGAAGGCGTCGAGGCCGTAGCGCTCGATCGTGTACTTGAGCCGGGCGTTCTTGCGGTTCTTGCGGTTGCCCCAGTCGCGCTGGACGGTCATCACCGCCTCGGCGACCTTCAGGGCGTCCTCGGGCTTCACGAAGCCCATCACGTCGGCGGTGCGCGGGAAGGTGTCGGGCTCGCCGTGGGTCATGCCCATGCCGCCGCCCACCGTGACGTTCCAGCCGGTGACCTGGTTCTTCTTGTCGAGGATCGCGATGAAGCCGAGGTCGTGGGCGAAGATGTCGACCTCGTTGGAGGGCGGCACCGCCACGACGGTCTTGAACTTCCGCGGCAGGTAGGTCCGGCCGTAGACCGGCTCGACCTCGGCCTCCTCCTCGCCGCCGACCACGCGCTCGCCGTCGAGCCAGATCTCCCGCCACGCGCTGGTCTTGGGCAGCAGCGAGTCGGAGATGTCCTTGGCGAGCTGGTAGGCGGCCTTGTGGGCGCCGGTCTGAGCGGGGTTCGTCGCCGCCATGACGTTGCGGTTGACGTCGCCGCAGGCCGCGATCGTGTCGAGCAGCGCGCCGTCGATGGCCGCCATCGTGCGCTTCAGGTTCGACTTGATCACGCCGTGGTACTGGAAGGTCTGGCGCGTGGTCGCGCGCAGCGCCCCGCCCGCGTAGGTCCGGGCGATGTCGTCGAGGATCAGCCACTGCTTCGGGGTGATGACGCCGCCGGCGATGCGTAGGCGGATCATGAAGCTGTAGGCCTTGTCGAGCTTCTTCTTGGTCCGCTCGGGGCGCAGGTCGCGGTCGTCCTGCAGGTACATCCCGTGGAACTTCACGAGCTGCCCGTCATCCTCCGAGATCGCCCCGGTGGCGTGCTTGAGGAGGCCGTCCGCCAGGGTGCCGCGGAGGTAGCCGCTGGCGATCTTGATGTGCTCGTTCGCCGCGAGCTTCTCCGCGCGCGCGGCCTCGGCGTCCGTGATCGGGCGCGTTGTCGGCGGGGTCTCGTAGACGCGCTTGGCCGGGGCGGTGGTCGGGCCGGGGGCCGGGGTCTCGGCGTCGCGGGGGCTGTGGTCGTCCATGGGGTGAATCCGTCTGTCTGAACGCGTCTCCCAGCCCCCGCGTCAGGGGTGGGTGTCGAGCGGAGCGCGCGCCGGTTCACGGAAGGGGCGGGATCCGCGACGGTCCCCCTCTCCCCGGCGGGAGAGGGTTGGGGTGAGGGACGCGCCCTCTCCGGAAAGACCTGGATCCCTCACCCTGTCCCTCTCCCGCCCGGGAGAGGGGACCCGCGCCCCGTCCTGCTCCGCTGCAATCTCGATCCTGCGGCCTCGGAAGGCCGATCCGTCAGTAAACGTCCTGCTGGTAGCGGTGGCTGCGCTCCAGCGCCGCGACCTGCGCCTCGGCGTCGGCGGCGCTGAGGCCCTTCGCGCTCTGGTACGCGCCCACCACGGCGGCGCGCACGTCCTTGGCCATGGCCTTGGCATCGCCGCAGACGTAGAGATGCGCGCCCCCGTCCAGCCAGGAGACCAACTCCTGCGCGTGCTGGGTGATCCGGTCCTGAACGTAGACCTTCTCCGGCTGGTCCCGCGAGAAGGCCACGTCGATCTTCGTGAGCGACCCGTCCTCCAGGGCGTCCTGCCACTCGAGCTGGTACAGGAAGTCGTGGGTGAAGTGCCGGTCGCCGAAGAACAGCCACGACCGCCCCGGGGCCTCCACGGCCCGGCGCTCCTGCACGAAGGCGCGGAACGGCGCGACGCCGGTGCCCGGCCCGACCATGATGATGTCGGTGGCCGGATCCTGCGGCAGGCGGAAGTGGCGGTTCGGCTTCAGCCGCACCCGCAGCTTGGCGCCGTCGCGGATCCGGTCGGCGACGTGGACCGAGGCGACGCCCGCGCGGGCGCGGCCGTGGGTCTCGTAGCGCACCGCCGCGATCGCGAGGTGGACCTCGTCGCCGACCTCCTTGCGGGAGGAGGCGATCGAGTAGGCCCGCGGCGGCAGCGGCCGGGTGATCGTATTCACGTGCTCGGCGGTGAGCTTCGCCGGGTAGGTCTCCAGCAGGTCGATCAGGTGGCGGCCCTCGATCCAGGCCTTGGCCTCGCCGCTGTCGATGAGCGTCTGCGCCTCCGCGTGGCCGGTCGCCTTCACGAAGCGCTCGATCGTGGCGGCCGACAGCGTGGTGATGTCCCGCTCGGCGAGCAGCGCCCGGCGCAGGGCCTCGTCGCCGGAGAGCCCGGCGGCGTTCAGGATCTCGTCCACGAGCTGCGGGTCGTTCTCGGGATAGATCTCCAGCGAATCGCCGGGCTCGTAGGCCGGCGCGCCGTCCTCGAAGGCGAGCGCGAGGTGGATCGTCTCCTTGTCGGAGCGCGAGGAGTTGAGGTTCACGTGCTCGACGACCTCGACCACGACGGGCTCGCGGCTCGGCTCGGCGTCGTCGTCCTCGCCGGCGCCGGCGCGGGCGAAGTCCACCGCCACGACGTTGTCGGGCTGCTCGGCCGGGGCGAGCGCCTTCAGCGCGCCCTTGATCCAGTCGGCGGCCGGCTTCTCGAAGTCGAGGTCGAGGTCGGCCCGCTCGGCGGCGCGCTTGGCGCCGAGCGCCTCGAAGCGCGCGTCGAGCGCCTTCCCGATGGCGCAGAACTCCGCGTAGGACGTGTCGCCGAGCGACAGGACCGCGAACTCGACGCCGTCGAGGCGCGGGGCGCCCTCCCCCATCAGCTCGCCGTAGGCCCGCACGGCCCGGGCCGGGGGCTCGCCCTCGCCCCAGGTGGCCGCGATGGCGATCAGCTTGCCGGCCTTGGGCAGGGTCGCGACGTCGAGGTCGGCGAAGTCCACCACCTTCGGCTTGAAGCCCTGCTTGCGCGCGAGCTTGGCGACGTTGCCGGCGAGCGCCTCGGAGTTCCCCGATTCGCTGGCGTAGATCACCGTCAGCGGCGCGGCGGCCTTGGGCGGGGCGGCCGGCACCGCGGCCGGCTGGCCGCCCGCGGCGTCGAGGCCCGCCAGGAAGCCGGCGAGCCAGGCGCGCTGCGTGGGGCTCGCGGTGCCGAGCACCGCGTCGAGGCTGGCGCGCTCGCCGTCCCCGAACGGGGCGGTGCGCGGGAGGAGATTCTGGCGGGACATCACGGGACCATGTCGGGGCCGGCGCGGCCGGTGTCAATCGAGAAACGTTCGTTTTGCAGAACGGGCGGCGTATAGGACATCACGTTCGCTGCACTGCGAAAAAAGAGAATATCATTCTCCAACCACGGCGAGGACGGGGGCCGTCCCCGGCAGGTGCCGCCCGTTCTTCGGGGGCGCCGGCAGCGGCAGGGCCGTGGTGGATTTCACCTTCTCCATCGCGAAGCGGGAGGTGACGTTCTTGAGCGGCAGCACCGCGATGAGGTGCTTGTAGAAGCTGTCATAGGCCTGCATGTCGGCGACGACGACCCGCAGCATGTAGTCCACGTCGCCGGCCATCCGGTAGAACTCCAGCACCTCCGGCATGGCCGAGACGGTTGCGGCGAAGCGCTGCAGCCACTCCTGGGAATGGTCCGCGGTCTCGATGGAGACGAACACGGTCAGCCCGAGGCCCAGCTTCACCGGATCGAGCACCGCCACGCGCCGGTCGATGACCCCGTCGGCCTCCAACTTCTGGATGCGCTTCCAGCACGGGGTCTGCGACAGGCCCACGCGCTCGCCGATCGCCGCGATGGAGAGCGTGGCGTCCGTCTGCAGCAGGGCGAGAATCTTCAGATCGATCGCGTCCAAAGCTGTCTCCGTGGGCTTCCGCCGCGCGCGGGGCGCGAGCGCATATACGTGTCTACCGGGACCGGTGAGAAGAATCTTTTACCTCGGGCCCATGCTGCCCGCGCCGGAAGCTGTGCGCAACCGCACGCCGAACCGCCGGTCCGACCCCGCCAAGCGCGCCGGGGCGCCTTGACTTCGTTCGGTATAGCGAACATTTCGACCGCTCGACAACAGGCACGGCGCTGGCCGTGGCCTTTCCACCACGCGAACCCCGGGACATGGCGCGATGACCCGTCCGGACCGACAGGCGGCCGACTCCCTCGCGGAGCGGCTGTCCGGGCTCGACCTTCCAGGCCGCCTCCACCTGATCGCCGCCGAGATCCCCGGCCGCCTCGTCTTCACGACGAGCCTCGGCGTCGAGGACCAGGCGCTCACCCACGCGCTGGCCATGGCGGGCCTCGCGAAGGGTCGCGTCGAGATCGTCACCCTCGATACCGGCCGCCTCTTCGCCGAGACCTACGACACGTGGACCGAGACCGAGTCGGCCTACGGCATCCGAATCACCGCCTACGCCCCCGAACGCGCGGCCGCCGAGGACTTCGTGCGGAGCGAGGGCATCAACGGCTTCCGGCGCTCGGTGGCGGCCCGTCAGGCCTGCTGCGGCTTCCGCAAGGTCGAGCCGCTCGGCCGCGCGCTCGCCGGCGCGAGCGGCTGGCTCACCGGGCTGCGGGCCGGCCAGTCGGCCAACCGCGCCGAGACGCCGCTCGCCGCCTTCGACGCGGAGCGCGGCCTGATCAAGCTGAACCCGCTGGCCGACTGGTCGCGGGAGCAGGTCGACCGCTTCGTGCGCGACAATTTCGTGCCCTACAACGTCCTGCACGATCGCGGCTTCCCGTCGATCGGCTGCGCCCCCTGCACCCGCGCCGTGAAGCTCGGCGAGCCCGAGCGGGCCGGCCGCTGGTGGTGGGAGCAGGAAGACAAGAAGGAGTGCGGCCTGCACGTCGGACGCCCCGGTGCGGCCGTGCAGCCGGGCCAAGAGCCCGCGATCCTCGAGCCCGCCGCCTTCGAGACCACCCCGAATCAGACAGCCCGCCAGCCGGAGTTCGCCCGATGAGCGCCGCCCTCGCCGCCGCCGTGCAGCCGAGCGCCCCCACGCCCGCACCGACCGCCGCCGACCGCCTCAGCCATCTCAAGAGGCTGGAGGCCGAGAGCATCCACATCTTCCGGGAGACGGTCGCCGAGACCGAGAACCCGGTGATGCTCTACTCGATCGGCAAGGATTCCTCGGTGCTGCTGCACCTCGCCCTCAAGGCCTTCGCGCCCGGGCGGCTGCCGTTCCCGCTGCTCCACGTCGACACGACGTGGAAGTTCCGCGAGATGATCGCCTTCCGCGACGCCCGCGCCAAAGAGCTCGGCCTCGACCTCCTGGTCCACACCAACCCGGACGGGCTCGCCCGCGGCGTCGGCCCGGTGAGCCACGGCTCCGAGGTCCACACCGACGTGATGAAGACGCAGGCCCTGCGGCAGGCGCTCGACAAGCACAAGTTCGACGCGGCCTTCGGCGGCGCCCGCCGCGACGAGGAGGCGAGCCGCGCCAAGGAGCGGATCATCTCCCTGCGCACCGCGCAGCACCGCTGGGACCCGAAGCGCCAGCGCGCCGAGCCCTGGCACCTCTACAATCTCAAGAAGAAGCGCGGCGAGTCCCTGCGGGTCTTCCCGCTGTCGAACTGGACCGAGCTCGACATCTGGCTCTACATCGAGCAGGAAAACATTCCGATCGTGCCGCTCTACTTCGCCAAGGAGCGGCCGGTGGTCGAGCGCGAGGGCCAGCTCATCATGGTCGACGACGAGCGCCTGCCGCTCGCGCCGGGCGAGACCCCGCAGCAGCGCCTCGTCCGCTTCCGCACCCTCGGCTGCTACCCGCTCACCGGCGCGGTGGAGAGCGACGCGGCCTCGCTCCCCGAGATCATCGGCGAGACGCTGGCGGCGCGCACCTCGGAGCGCCAGGGCCGGGTGATCGACAAGGACGGGGCCGGCGCCATGGAGCGCAAGAAGCAGGAGGGCTATTTCTGATGACGCTCCACCAGGCTCCCACGGCCTTCACCGACCGGGCCTCCGGCTACGCGGCGTTCCTCACCGCCCACCGCAACAAGGCGGTGCTGCGCTTCATCGCCTGCGGCTCGGTGGATGACGGCAAGTCGACCCTGATCGGGCGGCTCCTGCACGACACCAAGCAGATCTTCGACGACCAGATCTCGGCGCTCCAGCGGGATTCCCGCAAGCACGGGACGCAGGGGCAGGAGATGGACCTCGCGCTGCTCGTCGACGGCCTCCAGGCCGAGCGCGAGCAGGGCATCACCATCGACGTCGCCTACCGGTTCTTCTCCACCGACAAGCGCTCCTTCATCGTGGCCGACACCCCCGGCCACGAGCAGTACACCCGCAACATGGCCACCGGCGCCTCGACGGCCGACGTGGCGGTGATCCTGGTCGACGCCCGCCAGGGCCTGACCCGGCAGACGCGGCGCCACGCGCTGCTCGTGTCGAATCTCGGGATCCGCCGCGTCGTGCTGGCGGTGAACAAGATGGACCTCGCCGGCTGGGCGCAGGGCACCTTCGACGGCATCGTGTCGGGGTTCTCGGACTTCGCCCGCGGGCTGAATTTCTCCGAGGTCAAGGCGATCCCGCTCTCGGCCAAGAACGGCGACAACGTCGTGGACGCGGGCGTCGCGGCGCCCTGGTACACGGGCGGCACCCTGCTCCACTACCTCGAGACCGTGCCGGTCCGCGCGGAGGCGCTGAACGCGCCGTTCCGGATGGCGGTGCAGTGGGTCAACCGGCCCAATTCCGAGTTCCGCGGCTACAGCGGCCGGATCGCCAGCGGCCGGGTGCGGCCGGGCGATTCGGTGACGGTGCAGCCCTCCGGCCGGACCTCCACGGTGGCGCGGATCTACACCGCCGACGGCGACCTGCCCGAGGCCGGCGAGGACGAGTCGGTGACCCTGGTGCTGGCCGACCAGATCGACGCCTCCCGCGGGCAGGTGATCGTGGCCACCGACGCGCCGATGCGGGTCACCGAGACCCTCGACGCGCGCCTGTTCTGGGCCTCCGAGACCGATCTGAGCCCGGGGGCGAGCCTGCTCGCCAAGATCGGCACCGCCACGGTCACCGCGACCGTGGAGCGGATCGCCTCGCGGATCGATCCGGAGACCGGCCAGCCCGGCCCGGCCGAGCGCCTGTCGGCGAACGACATCGCCGACGTGAGCCTGCGCTTCGACCGGCCGGTGGCGGTGGACCCGTACGCGGAGAACCGCGAGACCGGCAGCCTGATCCTGATCGACCGCGAGACCACCGATACGGCAGCCCTCGGGCTCATCCTGGCGCCGAAGGCGGGAGCCGCGCAGGCGGCGACGCCCGGTGCGAAGCCTGCTGAAGGATCGGGGTTCCTGGCCCGTCTCGGGCGCCTGCTCGGGCGCTGAGGACGACCCGCGCACCCTGGCCGTCTCAGGTGATGGCTGCGACAGGGCCGTCCTTGCGAGCGGAGCGAAGCGATCCAGCCGGCGCGACGACTCCCGCCGTCGCGCTACCCTGGGTCACGTCGCTGCGCTCGTGATGACGGTGCGGGTCGCGCCGCTCGGACGACGGATCAGACCAGCCTGAAGCGCAGCTCACCGAGCCCTTCCAGCTCGGATACGACCTCGTCGCCGGGTTTCAGCCACGCGCGGTCCTTGCGCGGGATCTTCTCGCCGAAGATCACCCCCTGCGGGGTCCCGGTGTAGAAGATGTCCCCCGGCTTCAGGGTCATCACCTTCGACGCGAAGCTGATCAGCTGGCGGCAGTTGAAGATCATGTCGTCGGTGCTCCAGTCCTGGCGCACCCGGCCGTTGACCAGCGTCTTGAGCTTGAGGTTGTTCGGGTCCTTCACCCGGTCGGCGGTCACCAGGTAGGGGCCGAGCGGCGCGAACCCGTCCGAGGTCTTGCCGATCATGAACTGCGAGGTCAGCGTCTGGAGGTCCCGGGCGCTGAAATCGTTGCCCGTGCAGTAGCCGGCGAGATAATCGAGGGCGTCCGCCTCGGACACGTTCCGGCACTCGCGGCCGAACACCATCACCAGCTCGGTCTCGTAGTCGAATTCCCGCGCCGCCTGGGTCGGCAGCGCGATCGTGCCGCCGTGGTGGTTCAGGGCGTTGTTGTACTTGTTGAACAGCGGCGGGTCCTTGGGGATCGGCGTGCCGGTCTCCTCCGCGTGGTGGCGGTAGTTGAAGCCCATCATGATGATCTTCTCGGGCCGCGTGACCACCGGCGCGTAGGCGACGTCGGATTCCGCCAGCACGAAGCGCCCGTCGGGGGCGGCCTCGACCGCGTCGATCAGCGCCCGCAGCGCCGGGCCGCGCCCGTTCTGGAGGAGGTCGTCCATGTCGGCGGGGACCGGCATCCCGAGCGCCCGGCCGGCGGCCTCGACGTCGAGAACGCCGTCCTTCGTCTTCACGCCCAGGGCGTAGCCGTCGCCGCGGCGCATGTTGAGGAGGACCATGTCGCGGGGCATGCCGAAGGGCGGCGCCCCCGTCGGCGTGGATTTCGGAGCCGCCGTGCGCTCCTCGGCGGCCCGGGCCGGCGCCGCGGCGGCGGCGAGGCCGGCGGCCGTGGCGGTCAGGAATTCGCGTCGGTTGCCCATGCTGCCTCTCCTCCGGTCGGCCCGTCTGGTCGCGGGCGTGAACCGTGGGAGCCTGCACGGCCGGCGGCGCCGCCGCCAGCGCCCGCGGCGGGGGCGGGTGACGGCTCAGGCCGCCTGTGAGGCGGCGCCGAGCCCCCAGGCCCGCGCCAGCAGCGCGTAGGAGTCGTGGCGCGCCGCCTGGTCGGGGATCGCCGAGACGATCATCAGCTCGTCGGCCTGCGTGCGCGCGACCATCTCGGCGAGCCGGGCCCGCAGGGTCTCGGGGCCGCCCACGTGCAGGCGGTCGCGGCCGCGCTCGATCTGCACCCGCTCGCCGTCGGAATACGGGTAGTCCAGCGCCTCGGCGAGGCTCGGCAGAGGCCGGTACTCGCCGCGCTCCCGACGCAGCGTCGCGAGCCGCGCGCTGGAGGCGAGGCGCTCGGCCTCCGCGTCCGTGGCGGCGCAGATCGCCGCCACCGCCAGGATCGCGTGGGGCTTCGCGCCGAGCCGCGTCGGCCGGAACCGGTTCCGGTAATCCAGCATCGGCGGCTCCGCGGGCATCCCGGAGAAGTGCTGCGCGAAGCCGAAACCGCAGCCGATCTCGCCGGCGAGGCGGGCGCTGTAGTCGGAGGACCCGAGCAGGAAGATCGGCGGCAGCGGCACCCCCGCGGGGCTCGCCTCGATCCGCGCGAACGGGTGCCCCTCCGGGAAGCCGCCGTCCCAGAACAGCAGCTCCTGGAGGCGGTCGAGGAAGTCGTCCCCGCCCTCCCCCGGCGCTTCCCGGCGGCGCATCGCCCGCGCGGTGAGGCCGTCGGTGCCGGGTGCGCGCCCCAGACCGAGGTCGATCCGGCCCGGAAACAGGGCCTCCAGCACCCGGAAGCGCTCGGCCACCATCAGCGGCGCGTGGTTCGGCAGCATGATGCCGCCCGAGCCGACCCGGATGTTGCGGGTCGCGGCGGCGATCTGGCCGATCATGATCTCGGGCGCCGGGCTCGCCACGTTGGGGAGCGCGTGGTGCTCGGCGAGCCAGTAGCGCCGGTAGCCGAGGTTATCGACGTGGCGGGCGAGGGCCAGCGTGTCGTGCAGCGCCCGCGCCGGGGTCGAGTCGGCACTGACGAAGGAGAGGTCGAGGACGGAGAGCGGGGTCATGCCGGGTGAGATGGGGGTCTGGGCCGGCCGGTGCGAGGGCAGTTCGTCAGGACGGGGGCTCCTGAGCTTCTTCCGTGGTATCGCCTGGATAGACCGCCTCGAAATCGCGGCCGCCATAGAAGATATTGAGGATCCTCACGGATCCACGTTCCACGCGATAGGCGATCACAGCCGATCTCTCGAACGCCACCGTTCGCAAGCCTTCCAAGAGATCGTCACGGGGTCGGCCCGCATGCGGTGCGTGGCCGATTCGGTCGCACCGATCCTTGATCCGCTGCGTGAAGCGCTGCGCCGTCGCGACGTTCTGACTCCGCTGCAAGACCGTTCGGAAGATGCCGGCCAGATCGGCCTGCGCTTGAGGGCGAAACGCGACAGGCAGTCTACGCACGGCGGGTGTCGTGCCGCGCTTCAGCGAACATCCTGTCGAGATCCTCTTGAACCTCTTCGATGCTCAGATCCGGCCGCGGATCGTCCAGGGAACGCCGGATGCGGGCGCGGATGTCATCGAGACGCTCGGCATCCTCGCGTCGCTGGCGCTGCAGGGCGTGCACGGCCTCGTCGAGCAGCGCGTCCACCGAAGCGTACTCACCGGCCTCGACGCTCTCTCGCACGGCGCGGAGCGTGTCCGGTGCCAGGGTGATGCTGATCGTCTCGCCCATCGGCAGGGCCTCTCGTTCCGTCCCGATTCCGAGGATCATAGCAGAAACGTCGCTCCCGCGCGCCGCCGCGGCGTCTCACGCTTGCCGGCTCAGCGTCCCGGGCCTAGGGTCCGCCGCGCCGCGGGGAAGCGGCGCCTGACCGCAAAAATCCGGAGCATCGCACGCCATGGCTCTCCTCGCCGACGTCCTCTCGCGGGTGAAGCCGTCCGCGACCATCGTGATGACCCAGAAGGCCCGGGACCTGAAGGCCTCCGGCGTCGACGTCATCAGCCTGTCGGTGGGTGAGCCCGACTTCGACACGCCCGAGCACATCAAGCAGGCCGCCATCGCGGCGATCCACCGGAACGAGACCCGCTACCCGCCGGTCTCCGGCATCGTGCCCCTGCGCGAGGCGATCGTGCGCAAGTTCAAGCGCGAGAACGGGCTCGACTACAAGGTCTCGCAGACCATCGTGGGCACCGGCGGCAAGCAGGTGCTGTACAACGCGTTCCTCGCCACGCTGAACCCCGGCGACGAGGTGGTGATCCCCCGCCCCTACTGGGTGTCCTACCCGGAGATGGTCGGGCTGTGCGGCGGCACGCCGGTCTTCGCCGACACCGACATGGCCAACGGCTTCAAGCTCCAGGCCGAGGAGCTCGACCGGGTGCTGACCCCGAAGACCAAGTGGATCGTCCTCAACTCGCCGTCGAACCCGTCGGGCGCCGCCTATTCCCGCGCCGAGATGAAGGCGCTCACCGACGTGCTGCTCCGCTACCCGGACGTGCACATCCTCACCGACGACATCTACGAGCACCTCACCTACGGCGACTTCGCGTTCGTCACGCCGGCCCAGGTCGAGCCGCAGCTGATCGAGCGGACGCTGACGATGAACGGCGTCTCGAAGGGCTACGCCATGACCGGCTGGCGCATCGGCTACGCGGCCGGGCCGGAGGCGCTCATCAAGGCGATGGACTTTGTCCAGGGCCAGCAGACCTCCGGCGCCAGCACGATCGCGCAGTGGGCGGCGGTGGCCGCCCTCGACGGGCCGCAGGACCACCTCGCCACGTTCCGGGCCGCCTTCCAGGGCCGGCGCGACCTCGTCGTATCGATGCTCAACCAGACCAACGGGCTGACCTGCCCGACGCCGGAGGGCGCGTTCTACGTCTACCCGTCCTGCGCGGCGCTGATCGGCAAGCGGACCGAGGCCGGCAAGACCATCGAGACCGACGAGGACTTCGTCATGGAGCTGCTCCAGGCCGAGGGCGTGGCGGCGGTCCACGGCTCGGCCTTCGGCCTCGGCCCGAACCTGCGCATCTCCTACGCGACGTCGAACGCGGTGCTGGAGGAGGCCTGCCGGCGCATCCAGCGCTTCTGCGGCTCGCTGCGGTAGCGGTCCCCAGAGTCCCGGAGGCGTCCCGTGCCCACGATCGCGGTGATCGCCCCGGGCGCCATGGGCAGCGCCGTCGGCGCCCGGCTCGCCGGGCACGGCGCCCGGGTGCTGACCTCCCTGAACGGGCGCGGGGCGGCGAGCCGCGCCCGGGCCGCGGCCGCCGGCATGGCGCATGCCGGGGACGGCGACCTCGCCGCCGCCGATCTCCTGCTCTCCATCGTGCCGCCCGCCGACGCGGAGGCGCTGGCCCGCCGGCTCGCGCCCGCCCTGGCGGCGGCCCCGCGCAAGCCGGTCTACATCGACGCCAACGCCGTCAGCCCGGAGACGGTCGGGCGCGTCGCCGGGATCGTCGCGGCCACCGGCGCGCCGTTCCTCGACGGGGCGATCCTGGGCCTGCCGCCGAAGCCCGGCGCCAAGGGGCCGCGCGTCTACGTCTCGGGTCCCGAGACGGCCCCGGCCCTGGTCCTGCGCGACCTCGGCCTCGACCTGCGCGTCTGCCCCGGCGACGTCGGCGCCGCCTCCAGCCTGAAGATGAGCTATGCCGGCCTCAACAAGGGCCTGACGGCGCTCGCCGCGCTCGTGATCGGCGCCGCCGAGCGCGCCGGCGCCGGGGAAGCGCTGCTGGCCGAACTCGCCGAGAACGAGCCGGCGCTGCTGGCCCGGTTCGCCAGGGGGCTGCCCGACATGGCGCCGAAGGCCTATCGCTGGGCGCCCGAGATGGAGGAGATCGCCGGGTTCCTCGGGCCCGACGCGGCCGGGCGGCAGGTCTTCTCCGGCTACGCCGCGCTCTACCGGCGCCTCGCCGCGGAGAACGGCGCGGACGAGATCGCCGCGCTGATGCGCTTCGCCGCGGCCGCGGCGGAGCACTGATCGCCGCGGGGTCCCGGAAACGGTCCCGCCTCTGTTGCCGGCTCGGCTGTCACCCTCTACACGGGCTGTCCCCAGCGGCCGATGCGCCTGAAGGTTTCGCGAGCCCGCTCGGGCCTGCATGGCGGCGGGGTCGGCAGTGACGGGACGGTCCGGACCAGTTCTCTGGGCCGTTCCTGTGAGGCTCAGTGGGCCGAGTCGCTGCAGGAGTGTCGGGAGCGCGGGGAACAGGAACCGCGGGTCCGGCGCATGGCCCACATGATTTCCCACCCGATTCCGCCCGTGAGACGGGTCGCGGGCGCGGGCTCCTGACCCGTTCCGGGACAGGGGCGCACGGGGCCGTTGCGGCTTCGTTCACGCTCCCGCGCGATGATGCGTCCGGGCCGGGGATCCGGTTCCGCGTAACTGCGTTCTCTCGGGCCTGACGACCATGCGAGCCCTGCTCACCAGCGGCATCAAGGCGATCCTCGGCATCGCCGCGCTCTCCACCGCCGCGCACTGGACCCTGCGGGTGCAGCGCGAGTCCGCCGCCCCCGCGGTCGCGACGGCGAGCCTCGCCGAGCCCGCCGCGACCGGCTCCATCGAGCCGCGCCGGGTCGAACGGGCCGCCGCGCTGGCGCCCGCGCCGGTCGCCGCGGCGGCGCCTGTTCCCGCTGCGCCCGCGCGCGCCGCCGCGGGGCTCGACCAGTCGCACCTCGCCGCCCTGATCGCCGGCGCGACGCCGCCCAAGCCGAAGCTCGCCAAGGCCGCGACCAAGACGGCCTCCGCCGAGAAGGCCCCCGCCGCCGAGAAGGTCGCGGCGAAGCGCTGAGCCGCCGCCGGCGCGGGCGACCGTGCCGGCTGCATGGTTCCCCTGCGCGCCGGCCGATACCCGCGCGGCGCCGGGCGTGGCAGGGGTTTCAGCCTCTACCGAGATTGGTCAGGCATGAGCACGCAGGTCGCGACCTCCGTCCCCGACGACAGCGCCGCGCCGCGCGCCGCTCCGGAGGCCGACCTCGCCGGCCGCCGGCGGATCGTCGGCATCGCCCTGATGTGCGGGGCCGTCGCCTTCTTCGCGAGCCTCGACGCCTGCGGCAAGACCCTGGCCCGGGCCGGCGTCGATCCCCTGGTCACCACCTTCATGCGCTACGCGGCGAGCGTCGCCATGATCTCGCTGTTCATCAACCCGGTGCGCACGCCGGGCGTCGTGAAGAGCCGGCGCCTGCCGCTGCAGATCGCGCGCTCCCTGCTGCTCTTCGCCTCCACGGCGCTCAACTTCCTGGCCCTGCGCTACCTGCAGCTCGCCGAGACGATCTCGATCCAGTTCGCCGCGCCGCTCACCGTGGCGCTGCTCGCCGGGCCGCTGCTCGGCGAGTGGTCGTCGCGGGCGCGGCTGGCGGCGATCGGCGTCGGCTTCCTGGGCGTGCTGGTGATCGTGCGGCCCGGTGTCGGCGGGATGCATCCGGCCGCGCTGCTCTGCGTCGCCAACGTCGTGGTCTACGCCTTCTACGCGATCATCACGCGCAAGCTCGCGGCCTACGACTCGACCGCCACGACCATGTTCTACACCGGCCTCGCGGGACTCGCGCTGATGGCCCCGCTCCTGCCGTGGATCTGGACGAGCCCGGCGAGCCTGACCCACTGGGCGCTGCTGTTCGGGGTCGCGCTGTTCGGGACGCTGGGCCACTGGCTGCTGGTGATGGCCCATGCCCGGGCCCCGGCCAACGTGCTGGCGCCGTTCATCTACACGCAGCTGCTGTGGTCGGTGACGCTCGGCTTCCTGCTGTTCGGCGACGTCCCGAGCCGCTGGACCGTGGCGGGCGCCATGATCGTCGTGGGCTCCGGCCTGTACCTCCTGGCGCAGGAGACGATCCGCCGGGAGGCGCGGCCGGCCGCCTGAGGCGACCGGCCGGACCCTGTTACGGGACCCTGTCAGCGGCCGAGGCGCGCTCAGCGACGCTCCTGGCGCTCCATCCGCTCCTCGCGGCGGTTCTCGCGCGCCCGGCGGGCCGGGTCCGGATCGGTGCCGAGCACGCCGCCGACGGTGCCGGTCGCCGCGCCGACCGCGCCGCCGACGACCCCGCCCACGGGGCCGGCCGCGGCCGTGCCGTCCTCGACGCCGCGCTGGGCGCCGCGCGCCGTGCCCTGGGCCTCCGCGGCGCCCGCGTAGGCCAGCGGCGCGAGGGCGAGGGTCGCGATCAGAAGCTTCTTCATGGGGCTACTCCCGGATGTCTGTCCGAATCGGCTCCGCGCCGCCGCGGCGGGCGGAGGGTGTGTCGGTCAACGGTTCAGACGCCGATTGGTCCCATCCGCGGTCACGGGCGCGTGATCCGCGCTGCCGCTGGCCTCCGGCCGGGGCGGCTGGTAGAGAACCCGTCATGCACGCTTCGCGCGCCCTGCGCGGCCCCGGCCGCCCGATCCGAATTACCGGCCCGGCCTCCGCCTGAGGGCCCGCTCCAGCGCGGCCGCGCGGAGGTCCGGGATCCTCCTGCCGCCCGACCCGATTCCGCCGGCCCGACGCTGCCGGCCCGACCGCCGATGCGAGATCCGATGACCGCCCCCGAGACCGCGCCCGCCCGCGACTATTCCAAGACCCTGTTCCTGCCGCAGACCGAGTTCCCGATGCGCGCCGGCCTGCCGGTGCGCGAGCCGCTCTTCATCGAGCGCTGGAAGCGGATGGACCTCTACGGCAAGCTGCGCGCCCGCGGCCAGGGCCGGCCGAAATTCGTGCTCCACGACGGCCCGCCCTACGCCAACGGCAACATCCACATCGGCACGGCGCTCAACAAGATCCTCAAGGACGTGGTGGTCCGCTCGCAGACCGCGCTCGGCTTCGACGCCAACTACGTCCCGGGCTGGGACTGCCACGGCCTGCCGATCGAGTGGAAGATCGAGGAGCAGTACCGCGCCAAGGGCCGCAACAAGGACGACGTGCCGGTGATCGAGTTCCGGCAGGAATGCCGGACCTTCGCGGCCCAGTGGCTCGACGTGCAGCGCGAGGAGTTCAAGCGGCTCGGCGTCACCGGCGACTGGGACCATCCCTACGCCACCATGGCGTTCCCCGCCGAGGCCGTGATCGCCGACGAGCTGATGAAGTTCTCGATGAGCGGCCAGCTCTATCGCGGCTCCAAGCCGGTGATGTGGTCGGTGGTCGAGAAGACCGCGCTCGCTGAAGCCGAGGTCGAGTACGAGGAGCACGTCAGCGACACGATTTTTTGCGCGTTTCCGATCCGGTCCGGCGCCGAGGGCGATCTCGCGCAGGCGCGGGTGGTGATCTGGACGACCACTCCGTGGACGATCCCGGGCAACCGCGCCGTCGCGTTCTCCAAAAAAATTGCCTACGGCCTGTACCGGGTGACGGAGGCGCCGGCCGACAACTGGGCGGTGCCCGGCCAGACCTACCTGCTCGCCGACAGCCTCGCCGCCACGGTGTTCAAGGCCGCCCGGGTCGAGGCGTTCGCGCGCGTCGCCGACGTGAGCCCGTCGACGCTCGCCGGCCTGACCCTGGACCACCCGCTGGCCAAGCTCGGCTACGGCTTCGCCGTGCCGATGCTCGACGGCGACCACGTCACCGACGAGTCCGGCACGGGCTTCGTCCACACGGCGCCGAGCCACGGCCGCGAGGATTTCGAGCTCTGGATGGCGAGCGGCCGGCTGCTGCGCGAGCGCGGCATCGACGCGACCATCCCCTACACGGTCGACGCCGACAGCGTGCTGACAGAGGCCGCCCCGGGCTTCACCGGCACCCGCGTGCTCACCGCCAAGGGCGAGAAGGGCGACGCCAACAAGGCGGTCATCGCCGCGCTGACGGAGGCCGGGGCGCTGATCGCCCGCGGGGTGCTGCGCCACCAGTACCCGCATTCCTGGCGGTCCAAGAAGCCGGTGATCTTCCGCAACACGCCGCAATGGTTCATCGCCATGGACCGGCCGGTGGATTCGCTGGGCAACCGGACGCTGCGCGAGGTGGCGCTCCAGGGTATCGACGACACCCAGTGGGTGCCGACGCAAGGAAAGAACCGCATCACCGGCATGGTCGCCAACCGGCCGGACTGGGTGGTCTCGCGCCAGCGCGCCTGGGGCGTGCCGATCACCGTCTTCGTCCACCGCGACACCGCCGAGATCCTGAAGGACGACGCCGTCAACGCCCGCATCCGCGACGCCTTCGCGGCCGAGGGCGCCGACGCGTGGTTCCGGGACGACGCCGCGCAGCGCTTCCTGGCGCCCGACCACGACCCGGCCGCCTACGAGAAGGTCACCGACGTCCTCGACGTCTGGTTCGATTCCGGCTCGACCCACGCCTTCGTGCTGGACGATCCGGAGGCCTTCCCGGGGCTTTCTGGGGTGAAGCGCGTCCGCGACGGCGGCCAGGACCGGGTCATGTACCTGGAGGGCTCCGACCAGCACCGCGGCTGGTTCCAGTCCTCGCTGCTCGAATCCGCCGGCACCCGCGGCCGGGCGCCCTACGACATCGTCCTGACCCACGGCTTCGTGCTCGACGGCAAGGGCCTGAAGATGTCGAAGTCGAAGGGCAACGTCGTCGCGCCGCAGAGCGTCATCAAGGATTCGGGCGCCGACATCCTGCGCCTCTGGGTCGCCGCCTCCGACTACACCGACGACCTGCGCATCGGCCCGGAGATCATCAAGACGTTTGCCGAAACTTACCGGAAGCTGCGCAACAGCTTGCGCTGGATGCTGGGCTCCCTCGCGCACCGGGTCCCGGGCGACGACGTGGCGTACAAGGAGATGCCGGAGCTGGAGCGGCTGATCCTGCACCGGCTCGCCGAGCTCGACGGCGAGATCCGCGAGGCCTACGCGGCGTTCGACACCAAGCGGGTGGTGGCGCTGCTCAACGGCTTCATGACCGGCGACCTGTCGTCCTTCTACTTCGACGTGCGCAAGGACGCCCTGTACTGCGATCCCGTGTCCTCGGTCCGCCGGCGGGCGGCGCTGCAGGTGATCGACGAGGCCTTCCGCCGGGTGACGATCTGGCTCGCCCCGGTGCTCGCCTTCACCGCCGAGGAGGCGTGGCTCGACCGCTACCCGTCCGAGGACGGCTCGGTGCATCTCCAGACCCTGCCGGAGACCCCGGCTGACTGGCTCGACGCCCCCCTCGCGGAGCGCTGGCAAAAAATCCGGCGGGTGCGGCGGGTGGTTACCGGCGCCCTGGAGATCGAGCGCGCGGCCAAGCGCATCGGCGCGAGCCTGGAGGCGGCGCCGACGGTCTACGTGGCGGATCCGGAGCTTCTCGCGGCGCTCGAGGGCTGCGACTTCGCCGATACCTGCATCACCTCGGACATCGCCGTGGTGGCGGGCGAGGGCCCGGCCGAGGCTTTCCGCCTCGACGAGGTGCGCGGCGTGGCGGTGGTGCCGAGCCCGGCCGAGGGCCGCAAGTGCGCCCGCTCCTGGCGGGTCAGCCCGGAGGTGGGCAGCGACCCGGACTACCCGGACGTGACGCCCCGCGACGCCCAGGCCCTGCGCGAGTGGGACGCGGCGCATCCGGAGGCGAGCGCGGCGTGAGGGCGTTCCGCGTCGTCGGCGGCGCCACTCCCTCTCCCCGCCCGCGGGGAGCAGGGGGCGCCGGCCCGGGCCGAGTGCGCCGCCCGTGACGCCCTTCCGCGCCGGCCTCCTGGCCCTCGTCCTCACCCTGGTCCTCGATCAGGCCAGCAAGCTCGGCCTCTATTTCGGCACCGACCTCGTGCTGACGCAGCCCTGGCGGCTGGCGCCCTTCGCCGACTTCGTCGTGGTCTGGAACAGGGGCGTCTCCTACGGGCTGTTCCAGCAGGAGGGCGGGATCGGCCGCTGGCTACTCGTGGCCCTGTCGCTGGCCGCCGCCCTCGGCCTCGGGATCTGGATGCGCCGGGCCATGTCGCGGCTCCTCGGGATCGCCCTCGGGCTGATCGTCGGGGGGGCGCTCGGCAACGCCATCGACCGGGCTGCCTACGGCGCCGTCTTCGACTTCGTCCACCTGCATGCCGGCGGCTGGTCCTGGTACGTGTTCAACGTCGCCGACGCGGCGATCGTGGCCGGCGTGATCGGCCTGATCCTCGACAGCCTGTCCCCGGACGGCCGCAGGGGCCGGGCGTCCCCGCCGCAGGGCGACCCGGCGCCGCGCCTGTGATCCCTGCAACACACAGGTCCTCCCGCGTCCCCCTCCTGGCGCGACGCAGTCAAGGCGCCATACGATCGCCGGAAACCGGTCTCAGGCCGGGACCTGTCGGATCGGGCCGCGCCGCGGCCTTCCCAGAGCCGGACGCTCCGTCCGGAACCCGTGAGGCAGCATGACCGGGCATCGCAGGCTTCGTCCCCTCCTCTCCGCCGCGGTGGCCCTGGCTCCGCTCTGCGTCGTCGGTGCCGCGCACGCGCAGGAGCGCGGCGAGTTCATGCGCGACGCCCTGTCGGGCATCGGCCTCCTGGAGAAGCGCCAGGATCCGATCGACTATCACGAGCGGCCGCCGCTGGTGATGCCGCCCAAGATCGACGGCAAGGCCCTGCCGCAGCCGCGGGCGCGCTCCACCAGCACCGCCTGGCCGAAGGATCCCGAGATCGTGGAGCGCGAGCGCGCCGCCGTGGAGCGGCGCAATCCCAAGGGCTCCCAGGCCCAGGGCCGCTACGACGACAACAACGCGACGCTCTCCGTGGAGGAGATGCGCGGCGGCCGCCGTGCCGGCGCGGGCCTGACGACCACCGCCGAGCGCAAGCCCGGCGACAACAACCGCGACGACAGCCTGCTCAGCCCCTTCGAGCTGCTCAAGGGCAAGAGCGCCAACGCCGAGCCCTCCGACATCGAGCCGAGCCGCGACACGCTCACGGACCCGCCGACCGGGTACCGGCAGTCGCCCAAGCAGCTGGCCCGGCCGCCGTCGAGCGACCCGATCAACAACGCCAGCCGCGAGCGCGAGGAGTCGGATCCCCGCGCGTATCTCCGTCAGCGCGCGCAGCAGTGACGGGGGCGCCGTGTCGCCGTTGCAACGGCGACACGGCGTGGCAACATGAGATGATCGTCCCGGTGCGGTTCTTGCGCCCCGGTGACCAGGACGGCCCCGATCCGCGCGCGCATCCCGACGCGGGACGCTTCGATCCGGGGCCGGCAGAAGGAAAGCGGAATGCACCTGTTCAGGAAGGCGACGCCCACCCTCTTCCCGCTGCGTCCGGGCTCGCCCTACGGCGGCAGCGCCGGCCGGGGCGAGGCCGCGCCGTTCGGGCGTTCCGAGGCGGGCGGACCGGAAGTGACGGCCTTCACCCTCGACAACGGCCTCGACGTGGTGGTCGTCCCCGACCACCGGGCCCCCGTCGCCACCCACATGATCTGGTACCGCAACGGTTCGGCCGATGATCCGCTCGGCCAGTCGGGCATCGCCCACTTCCTCGAGCACCTGATGTTCAAGGGCACCGAGAAGCACCCGGTCGGGGCCTTCTCCAAGGCGGTGTCGGGCCTGGGCGGCCAGGAGAACGCCTTCACCAGCTACGACTACACCGCCTACTTCCAGCGGGTCGCCCGGGATCACCTCGGCACCATGATGGAATTCGAGGCGGACCGCATGAGCGGCCTCGTCCTCGACGACGCCGTCGTCGCCCCCGAGCGCGACGTCGTGCTGGAGGAGCGGCGCATGCGGGTCGAGACCGACCCCTCCGCCCAGCTCTCCGAGGCGATGGCGGCCGGCCTGTTCGTGCACCATCCCTACGGCATCCCGATCATCGGCTGGATGCACGAGATCGAGGGCCTGAACCGCGAGCACGCGCTGGCCTACTACAAGCGCTTCTACACCCCCGAGAACGCCATCCTGGTGGTGGCCGGCGACGTCACGCCCGACGAGGTCCGGCGCCTCGCCGAGACCACCTACGGCCGCGTGACGCCCCAGGGCGCCCGGCCCGAGCGCCTGCGGGCGCGGGAGCCGGAGCCGAAGGCCCTGCGCCGCGTCGCCGTCGCCGACCCGAAGGTCGAGCAGCCGACCCTGCAGCGCCTCTACCTGACCCCCTCCTGCATCACCGCCCGGGACGGCGGCTGCCACGACCTCGAGCTGCTGGCTGAGGTGCTGGGCGGCGGCTCGACCTCGTACCTCTACCGCAAGCTGGTCATGGAGACCGGCCTCGCGGTGAATGCCGGCGCCTGGTACATGGGCTCGGCGATCGACGACACCCGCTTCTCCGTCTACGCGGTGCCCGCCGAGGGCGTGCCCCTGGAGAAGCTGGAGGAGGCCGTCGACAGGGTGCTGCGCCGCGCCCCCGCGGAGGCCCTGGACGCCGAGGCGATCGAGCGCGCCAAGACCCGCCTCGTGGCCGAGACCGTCTACTCCTCCGACAGCCAGTCGTCGCTCGCCCGCATCTACGGCTCGGCGCTGGCGATCGGCGAGACCATCGAGGAGGTCCGCCGCTGGCCGACCGACATCGAGGAGGTGACGCAGGCGCGTCTCAAGGGCGCCGCCGAGCGCTGGCTGACGCCGGCCCGCTCGGTCACCGGTTACCTGACCAAGGCGCAGGATCCCGACGCCCCGGTCGCGATGGCCGCCGAGTAACCCCGGGTGCGTCCCGCCGGGCCCGTGACGGGTCTGGGCGGGGCGCTCTGCCGAACGGGAGCCCTGGCCCGCTCCGCTGTCGCCCGAGATAGAGACACGAGGTTCCCATGAGCTTGGCCGAGACTCTGGTCGAGACCACCGCCCAAACCGTCAGCTCGCCCACCACGGCGCTGCCGGTGACGACCGCCGCCGGCATCGAGGCGTGGCACGTCGAGTCGCCGGTGGTGCCGATGATCGCCCTGGCCTTCACCTTCGAGGGCGGCGCCGCCCAGGACCCGGCCGGCAAGGCCGGCTGCGCGCAGATGCTGGCGCGGCTCCTCGACGAGGGCGCCGGCGATCTGACCTCCGACCTGTTCCAGGAGCGGCTCGCCGCCCGGGCAATCGAGCTGTCGTTCCACGCGGGGGCCGACGCGGTCGGCGGCTCGCTGAAGATGCTGGTCAAGCACGCCGACGAGGGCATCGCGCTCCTCGCCCTGGCGCTGGCCAAGCCCCGCCTCGACCCCGACGCGATCGAGCGCGTCCGCGCCCAGATCATCGCCGGCCTGCGCTACCAGCAGAACGATCCGGGCGTGCTGGCCTCCCGCCGCTTCTTCAAGGAGGCGTTCGCCGGCCATCCCTATGCCCGCCCGTCCTCCGGCACCGTGGAGAGCGTGACGGCGATCACCCGGGACGACCTGCTGGCAATGCACGCCCGCATCATCGGCCGCGGCCGGGTGAAGGTGGCGGCGGTCGGCGCCATCGGCGCCGAGCAGCTCGCCGAGGGCCTGAACCGCGCCTTCGGAGCCCTGCCGGAGGCCGGGGCGCTGAAGGCGGTGCCGCGCACCGAGGTGCACGATCTCGGCAAGCGCGTCGTCGTCGACCTCGACGTGCCCCAGTCGGTGATCCGGTTCGGCATGGCCGGCGTGCCGTGGCGCGACCCGGACTTCATCCCGGCCTACGTGCTGAACCACATCCTCGGCGGCGGCGCCTTCACGTCCCGCCTGTTCCAGGAGGTGCGCGAGAAGCGCGGCCTCGCCTACTCGGTCGGGACCTCGCTCGTCAGCCACCGCTCGGCCGCGATGACCTGGGGTTACACCGCCACCAAGAACGAGCGCGTCGGCGAGGCCCTGTCGGTGATCGGCGACGAGATCGGCCGGCTGATCACGGACGGCCCGGACGACGACGAGCTCCAGAAGGCCAAGGATTACCTGACCGGCTCCTACGCGCTCGGCTTCGACACCTCGACCAAGATCGCCCACCAGCTGGTGCAGATCGCCTTCGAGGAGCTGGGCATGGACTACATCGCCCGCCGCAACGCCATGGTCTCGGCCGTCACCCAGGCGGATATCCGCCGGGCCGCCGCCCGTACCTTCGCGGACGGCAAGATGCTGGTGGTCGCCGCCGGCCGGCCCGTGGGGCTCTGAGAAGCGGGTCTCGGGACCGCGGTTCGGCGAAATCCGCCGCGCCCGGGTACCGATCGCCGCGTAGCGGCCGCGCCGCCGGTCCGGGGCGCGGCCCCGGAGGAACGGGTGCCGGCCGCCCGATCCGCGGGCCGCTCGCGAAGCCGCCGCCGCTCCCCACCTGAGGCGCGACGCGGCGAACCCCAGGACCGACATGCAGCTCACCGGCATCCACCATCTCACCGCGGTGACCGCCCGCGCGGCGGAGAACGTCGCCTTCTACACGGGCACGCTCGGCCTGCGGCTCGTGAAGAAGACGGTGAACCAGGACGACGTCTCGGCCTACCACCTGTTCTACGCCGACGGGCTGGCGAGCCCCGGCACCGACATCACCTTCTTCGACTGGCCGGCGCCCCGGGAGCGGCGGGGCTCCGGCAGCATCACCCGCACGCACCTGCGCGTCCCGGGCGAGGGCGCGGTCGCGTGGTGGCACGCGCGCCTGCGCGAGGCCGGGATCGTCGAGGCCGAGCCCGCCGCGCGCGACGGGCGCCTCACCCTCGATTTCGAGGATCCGGAGGGCCAGCGCCTCGCCCTGGTGGACGATGGCGGGACCGGGCCGGAGCATCCCTGGGACGGCTCGCCCGTGCCGGCCGCCTACCAGATCCGCGGCCTCGGCCCGATCCGGCTGTCGGTGCCGGACCCGGCCCGCACCGCCGCCGTGCTGACCGAGGTGCTCGGCCTGCGCCGGGACCGCGCCTTCGAGACGGGCGACGGCCCGGTGGAGGTCTACGCGATGGGACCCGGCGGCCCGGCCGCCGAGCTCCAGCTCCTGGCCGACCGGTCCGCGCCGGCCCGCCAGGGCGCGGGCGCGGTCCACCACGTCGCCTTCCGCATCCCGGACGGGGATTACGAGGCCTGGGCCGACAGGCTCCGGGCGGCGCGGGTGCCGAGCAGCGGGCCGGTGGACCGCTACTACTTCCGCAGCCTCTATTTCCGCGAGCCCAACGGCATCCTGTTCGAGATCGCCACCGACGGGCCGGGTTTCACCGCGGACGAGCCCCTGGAGACCCTGGGCGAGCGCCTGGCCCTGCCGCCGTTCCTGGAGCCGCGCCGGGCCGAGATCGAGGCCGGGCTCGCGCCGCTCCGGCCCGCCGCCCTCGTCTGAGGGCGGCGCGGGGCCGGCTCTGCGGCAACCCTCCCATGTCCGGAACGGCGCTGCGGAGCGTCCGCGAAGACGCTAAATCTTCGAACGATTCCAGGCCGTTCACTTCTTTCGCCAGTGTGATCCCGGCACGCCTTGACGGACGTGCTGCAACTGCGAAAGAAGCGGCGCGCGTGTGTTTGCAACCGGATCCGGGCGGGTTCCCTGCCGAGGATCCACCCCCGCCCGAGCGGGGCGGCGGGGATCCCCCGCACCACGGGCCCCGAATCGTCGGGGCCGTGTGCCGAGCGTCAGAGGATTCGAGGACTGATCCGTCGATGAGCAAGTTCTACGAGGAGCGCGTTCTGTCGGTCCACCACTGGACCGACAACCTGTTCTCGTTCCGCACGACGCGGGATCCGGCGTTCCGGTTCCGCAACGGCGAGTTCACCATGATCGGCCTGGAGGTCGAGGGCCGGCCGCTCCTGCGCGCCTACTCGGTGGTCTCGGCCAACTACGAGGAGGAGCTGGAGTTCTTCTCGATCAAGGTCCAGGACGGCCCGCTGACCTCGAAGCTGCAGCACCTGAAGGTCGGCGACCCGATCATCGTCGGCAAGAAGCCCACCGGCACGCTGGTGCTCGACAACCTGCTGCCGGGCCGCAACCTGTACCTGCTGGGCACCGGCACCGGGCTGGCGCCGTTCCTGTCGATCATCAAGGATCCCGAGGCCTACGACCGGTTCGAGAAGGTCGTGCTGGTCCACGGCTGCCGGCAGGTGCAGGAACTCGCCTACGGCGAGACCATCACCGAGACGCTGCCGCGCCACGAGTTCCTGGGCGAGATGATCTCGAACCAGCTGGTCTACTACCCGACCGTGACCCGCGAGCCGTTCCGCAACCGCGGCCGGATCACCGACCTGATGGTCTCGGGCAAGCTGTTCGAGGATATCGGCCTGCCGCCGATGGCGATCGAGAACGACCGCTTCATGCTCTGCGGCAGCCCCGACATGATCCGCGACACCCGCGAGCTCCTGTCCTCGCGCGGCTACGAGGAGGGCAACCACGGCGAGGCCGCCCACTACGTCATCGAGAAGGCCTTCGTCGAGAAATAGCGCACCCGCGCAGGCCGGTTCGGCTTCAGCCCGGTGCGGTCGTCCGCGCCGGGCTTTTCTGTGCCGGTGCGTCCCCGGACCCGGTCGCGGGGGCGGGGCGCAGGATCGCCCCGTAGCCCTCCTGCGCGTCGCCGACGAAGCGGATGCCCGCCCCTTCGAGGACCGTGCGGATCGCCGCGAGGGTCCGGCTGCGGGGCTGGACCTGCTCGCTCTCGATCATGTTCAGGGTGACGACGGAGACCGCGGCGCGGCTCGCGAGAACCCCTTGCGTCCACTTGAGAAGTCCGCGGCCGGCGCGGATCTGGGCGGCAGTGATCATGGGCCGGAGATCGCCCGAACTGAAAGAATTTTCAAGTTTCCGGTTGACGCAGGCCGAGCGCGACCGTATCCACCGCGCCATCGGCCTGCCGGGCCGGTGATCTGAAGTGACCGCACGCTCCTCGTATCCGCGGCCCGCGCGCCGCGGCGGACGAGTCCGGTTCCCTTCGCAACGGTCGCCGCTGGCAGCCGATCGCAGTTCACCGGCGCGGGCCGGAGACGCTCGGTTATCCCTGTCACGGATCTCCCCGAGCCTCATCGACACGCCCGCGTCACCCGAAGCCCCGTTCGGACGGAGCATGGTATGAAACAGCACGACGGCATCGACGTCGCGGCGTTCGCCCGTCCCGGGCTGATGCGACCGTTACGGTCGTATCGCGGGGCTCTCGGCCCGAGAGGCTGAGCGCGTCTCGAGGACCCTGCGGGCCGGCAGGGGACGGTTATCATCGGTAGAGCGCCGCGGGCTTGTCCCGCGGAGGTTGCGGGTTCGATCCCCGTCGGGGGCCGCGAGGTCGCCGGAGCTCATGCCCGTCCCCGACACCACGACCGCAGGGCCCCGCGAGACAACCGGGGCGCCGACCGTGCGCGGATCCCGGCCGACGATGCGGGCCGGAGAGGAACGGTTATCTTCACCGAAGGGAGGTCGCGGGTTCGAATCCCGCCGGGCCGCGAGGCCCGTAGCTCAGCCCGGATAGAGCGCCCGGACACCGTTCCTCACCCCACGCCCGCATCGCCCGGACGCGGGCCGGAAGACGAAGGTTATCGGGATCCGAGGGGTGCGGGTGCGAGTCCCGCCGGGTCGTCAGGCCCGTAGCTCAAGCAGAGCATCGGATAAGCCCCTCGTCGCCGCCACGCCCGCGCCCGGCCGGACGGAACCCCGCCACCGACTACACGAGATACCGGCCGCGCGCGAGCGGCGGTGGACGACGCGCTGCGGCCGCGTCCCCGCCCGACCGCGCGCGCCGGGACGCGCCACCGGCCGGCGATCGGCCGCGATGGAGAGAGGAGAGACCGAGAGGAGCCCGCCATGACGAAGCTCGCACAGATGTTCCGGCTCCGCGCCACCCCGCAGACGGAGCCGATCCCCGGCACGGTGCCGAACGCCGCCGGAGGCCACGCCTTCGCGGTCGGCGACTGGGCGCGGCTCGACCGCTTCCTGGTGCTCGGCTCCGAGGGCGGCTCGTACTACGCGAGCCCGCGCGCCCTGACCGCCGAGAACGCGGCGGCGGTGCAGCGGTGCATCGCGCAGGACGGCGTCCGCGCGGTCGCCGCCATCGTGGCGGTGAGCGAGGGCGGCCGGGCTCCGAAGCCGGATCCGGCGATCTTCGCCCTGGCGCTGGCCACCGCGTCGGCGGACCTCGCGACCCGGCGCGCGGCGCTCGCGGCCCTGCCTCGGGTCTGCCGCACCGGCACGCACCTGTTCCAGTTCGCCGCCTCCGTCGAGGCGATGCGCGGCTGGGGCCGGGGCCTGCGCCGGGCGGTCGGTGACTGGTACTGCGCCAAGCCCGTGGAGGCCCTGGCCTTCCAGGCGGTGAAGTACCGGACCCGCCAGGGCTGGTCGCACCGCGACCTCCTGCGGCTGGCCCATCCGGAGACGGAGGAGCCCGCCCGGAAGGCGCTGTTCGACTGGATCTGCCGCGGCACCGTGACCGAGGCCGCCCCCGGGCTCGTCCATGCCTTCGCGCGGGTGCAGGCGGAGGGCCTCGACGGGGCGGTGGCCGCCGCCCTGGTGCGCTCGCACGGCCTGCCGTGGGAGGCGCTGCCGACCGGGCTGATGGGCAGCCGCGCGGTGAACGAGGCCCTGATCGAGCGGATGCCGGTCGGCGCCCTCGTGCGCCAGCTCGGCCGCCTGACGGCCGCGGGGGTGCTGGCGCCCTTCTCGGAGGGCACCGAGCACGTCCGGGCGGTCCTGTCGGACCGGGAGCGGATCCTCCGGGCGCGCCTGCACCCGATGGCGCTGCTGCTGGCCCTCAAGACCTACGCCTCCGGGCACGGTCAGCGGGGCAAGCTCTCCTGGGAGCCGGTGGCGGCGATCGTCGAGGCGCTGAACGCCGCGTTCTACACGGCGTTCGGCGCGGTCGAGCCCACGGGCCGGCGCCTCGTGCTCGCGCTCGACGTCTCGGGCTCGATGGGCGCCAGCACGGTCGCGGGCTCGACGCTCACGGCCCGGGAGGCGGCCGCCGCGATGGCGCTCGTCACCGCGGCGACCGAGGAGCACTGGCAGGTGCTGGGCTTCACCGCCGAGGCCGGCCGGGTCTGGAGCCAGGGGGCCGCGCTGACGCCGCTGCCGATCGGGCCGTCGACGCGGCTCGATCAGGCGGTGCGGGCGACCGCCGACCTGCCGTTCGGCGCCACCGACTGCTCCCTGCCGATGCGCTGGGCGCTGGAGCGGGGCGTCAAGGCCGACGCGTTCGTGGTCTACACGGACTCGGAGACCTGGGCGGGGCCGGTCCACCCGGTCCAGGCGCTGCGGGCGTACCGGGAGAAGACCGGGATCTCGGCGAAGCTGGTGGTCGTGGGGCTGGTCTCCAACGGCTTCAGCATCGCCGACCCGGAGGATCCCGGCATGCTCGACGTGGTCGGCTTCGACACCGCGGCTCCGGCCGTGATCGCGGATTTCATCCGCGCGTGAGACAGGGGCGGGCGGCTCTTCCGGGCTGCCCGCCCTATTGCTGCGGGACGCCCGGCATCCCGTCCGCGAAGGGGCCGCCGCCGGCGCTGAACAGCTTGCGCAGGAAGCCCGGGGCGATCGCCGAGAGCGGGTTCACGCTCACGTCCGGCGAGGCGAGCTTGCCGGAGACGCGGAAATTGACCGCGAACAGGCCCTCGTTGTGGCCGCCGCCGAGCAGCGGCCCGAGCAGCGGCAGCTGCGAGGCCACGTTGTTCAGGCCGTAGAGCGGCACGAAGGTGCCGGTCATGTCGGTGCGCTCGCGGCCGGTATCGAGCCAGCCCGACAGGGTGAAGCCCATGGCGGCGTTCGAGATCGCCGCGTCGGTGAAGTCGACGCGGGTGCCGGTGCGCACGAAGTTGGCGCGCATGCGGTCGAAGGTGACGTCGCCCGCGCCCCGGCCCGGGGCGACCCGGCGGCCGCGGGCCGTCTCCGCCTCGGACGGCTCCGGGCCCTGCGCCATGATGCTCGACAGCGCGGGCTCGTTGCGCAGGATGAAGTCGCGGATCTGCACGACGCCGGATTGCGGGCCGTCGTTGAGGCCGATCCCGGCCGTGAGCCGGCCGCCATACATCCGCCGGTACACGTCGACGAACCGCAGCGTCGCGCCGGCATCGGCCGATTCCACCGACAGGGTCGGCACGCCGCGCTCGCCGCGGGTGACCGTGGCGGCGAAGGGCGCCGCGCGGAAGCGCCCGGTGATGTTGGCGGCCCGCAGGGTCTTCCCGTGTAGGGAGAGCTTCAGGTTGGCGCCGGTCAGCGCCTCCTCGTTGAAGCCGGTGACGATGGGCACCTGGATGTCGGCGTCGATATCCTTGGGATTCGCGTCCCGCGCCTCACGGCCGACCTTGGGATCGGGGGCGCCCAGGGATTTCAGGAACGGCCGGGCGTCGGCCACCGCGCCCCGGACCACGACCTTGTAGCCGCCGCCGGTCCGGTCGAGGCTCACGCGCAGGTCGTCGCCGGGGGAGAGCTTGACGCTGCTCAGGTCCGCCCGCTCCAGGCCGCCCTCCTGGGTGATCGAGACGGTGCCGCGGGCGCTCGCCGGGGCCGCGTCGAGGGCGAAGTCGCGCAGGTCGAAGGTCTGGCCGCTGTCGACCAGGGTGAAGGTGAGCCGTCCCGGCTTGCCCGGGGGCTTGGTCAGCCCCGGGATCAGCCCGTCGATCCCGGCCTTCGCCAGATCCGCCTCGACCCGGATCGGCGGCTTGCCGGATCCCGGCCGGCCGATCTGCACCACCGCGCGGACCGGGATGGTGCCGGTGAGCTGCGGTGCGGTCGGCAGGCCCTTGCGTCCGCGGACCGCCTCGTCGAGGGACACGTTGACCACCGCCTCGCCGGGCTGCCCGACCTTCGGCTGGCGCAGGTCGACCGACATGGGCGCGCCCGCGACCCGGCCGTCGCCCTTCAGCGTGAAGGCGCCCCGGTCGTAGACGAGGTTGAACCGGCCCGACTCGAGCCGGTCCCGGCCCATCACCTTGTCGACCGAGAGGTCGGCCAGCGAGCCGGTCAGCGTCACCGGCAGGTCCGGCAGGTCGGGGATGTGCTTGAGGTCGAGGGGGAAGTCGACGCGCAGGTCGGCGCTGCCCTTGATCGTGGCGGGGTCGAGGTCGACGCTCATCACGCTCTTGAACAGCTTGGCCTGGAGCACGGAGGCCATGCCGTCGGCGCCGCCGGAGAGCCGCATCCCGATCTGGGCCACGACCCGGTCCGGGGTGATCTGCGGGATGACGAAGCTGCCGTCCGAGATGGCGAGCCCGCGCCCGTCCGGCCCGTGGACCTCGGCGGTCACGTTGCGCACCGTGGTCGAGCGCCCGGTGATCACGCCGACGACGTTGCCCTTGGTCACCGGCGGGGAATCGGCGGTGACGTCGATGGCCGCGTCCGAGACGTGGAAGTCGATGTGGACCGCGTCGTCCGGGGCGGGGTCGCCCCGGGTGGCGGCCGCCAGGACCGCCCCGGACATCTTCACCTTGATGTCGACGGAATCGACCCGGCCGCGCCGGAGCTGGTCCACCAGGTAGGTGCGGGCCGGCGGCGCGATGTGCTCCGGCCAGAGCCGCAGCCCGGTACGGACCTCGCCGTCGTGGCCGGCGAGGTGCAGGGTCAGGCCGCCGTCGTCGGCGCTCGTGCCGATCGTCCCGGTGATGGCGCCTTTCACGCCGGGCCCCGACAGGGTCAGCGCGTCGATGGAGATCCCGCCGTCGCGGCCGGAGAGCTGCGCGTCCAGGGCGTCGATCTTCACCGGCACGTCCTGCGGGGTCGCCCCGCGTAAGGTGGCGTCGCGGCTCGCCAGCGTCGCGGTCCAGGTCGTGCTCGCCCCCGCGGGGCTGCCCGTCCACGTCCCCGCGAGGTGCACGGCGTTGCCGGCCCCGCGATAGTCCAGGCCGGTCAGCGACATCACGCGGTTGGCCTCGTCCCAGTCCAGGGAGGCGTCGAGGCTCTCGACCGTGACCGGGTTGAAGTCCTTCTCCTCGATCAGGAACGTGCCGTCGCCGGTGTGGAGCTTGGCGTTCATGGTCCGGATGCGGCCGGCCGTCAGGCTCACGTCGGCGCGGGCCGAGACCTTCAGGTCCGTGGTCAGCGGCAGGCCGGACTGGCCCGAGAGCAGCAGGAGATCCGTGACCGGCAGGTCGTCGAGGGTGATGACGCCCGAGCGCTCCTGCCCGTCCGCGCCGTCGCGCAGCGTGCCGCCGAAGCGCCACTCGCCGTGCGGCCCGTCGAGCCGCAATTCGAAGTTCCGGGTGCCGTTGACCGGGTCGCGCCCGAACAGGCCGTTGACCCGCGCGAAGACCGCGCGCTCGCGGCCGTCCTCGTCGATCAGCCGCAGCCGCGCGTCGGTGACGCGCGCGCGGTCGAGGGCGCCGACCACGCCGCCCGGATCGAGGACGACCCCGAAGATCGACGCGATCGCGGCCGAGAGCGGCGAGACGGTGCCGCGCACCCCGTCCACGCTCGGCGGCGTGTGCGGCGCGACGTCGACCGGGTGGTTGGCCTCCGAGGCCGCGAAGGCGATCGAGCCGTCCCGGTGCAGCAGCGCGGTGGTCTGCGTCTCGCGGAACTCGATCGAGCGCGGCTGCAGGTTGAGCCGCAGGAGCCCCCAGGGGTCGAGGCTGACTAGCGCCAGGGGGGCGCGCACCACGAGGTCGCCCTGCGGGTTGCGGATGTCGAGGCCGGAGAAGCGCAGGCTGAGCGCGTTCTCGCGGTCGAGCTCGAGGCTGCTGCCGCGCAGCCCGATGCTCCAGCCGGGCCCGATCCGCTCGGCCACGGCGGCGGCGACGCGGCGCGACAGGCCGTCGATCTGGAGCGGCCCGTTCGACAGTCGCAGGGCCACGAGGCCGACACCGGCGCCGACGAGCAGCACCAGCGCGAGGGCGCTCACGAGGCAGACGCCGCCGACGCGTCGCGCCTTCCCCCGAGGCCTGCATGCCGGCGTTGTCTCGTCCGCCATCGGGACCTTTGTTCCGGGGTCTCTGCGCGCGGCGCCCTCGGGCTCCGCGGCCGGTGGATCGAAGCGCGCCCGCGCTTTACAGCGGCCGCGACTCCGGGCTTGGCTCGGACGTGCGCGGTGCCATCGCTCGAGCCCGCGCACGAGATCGGTTGCACATCATCAATCGGCCGAAAGGAAGGCACGATGCCGCTGTCAGAGGGGGATCCCGCCCCCGATTTCGACCTTCCCGCCTCGGGCGGAGGGCGTGTCGGACTGTCCGCGCTCCGCGGTCACAAAGTCGTGCTCTACTTCTACCCGAAGGACGACACGAGCGGATGCACGCTGGAGGCGCAGGACTTCAACGGCCTGCTGCCGGCCTTCGCGGAAGCGGACGCCAAGGTCGTCGGCCTGTCGCCGGACCCGGTGAAGAGCCACGACAAGTTCTGCAGCAAGTACGGGCTGACCTTCCCGCTCGCCACCGACGAGGACAAGACCGTGCTCGAGGCCTACGGCGTCTGGGTCGAGAAGAGCATGTACGGGCGCAAGTACATGGGCGTGGAGCGCACCACCGTCCTGGTCAACCGGGAGGGGCGCGTCGCCAGGATCTGGCCGAAGGTGAAGGTGCCCGGCCACGCCGAGGCCGTCCTGGCGGCCGCGCGCGCCCTGCCCTGACGTCCCCTTGACGTCTCCTTGACGTCCCCCTGACGCCCGGCGCGCGACGGATCCTTAACCCTACTGAGGCCTGAATGGCGGCTCCTCCGGTGCCGTCCCGATGCAGCTTCCGAAGTTCCCCGCGCGTCTCAGGCCGCACCGGCCAGCCCCCTGGCTCGCCGCCGGCCTCGCCCTGGCGGTGGCCTGGGCGCTCGGGGCCTCTTGCCTGATCGTGTTCCACGACGACGTGCTCGCCGGGTTCGTGGCCCGGCAGGCCGCCCTGCGCGACGCCTACGAGGCGCGCATCGGCGAGCTCCAGGACCGCCTCGACCGCGACCGGAGCGACCGGGCGGGGAGCGAGGCGGGGCTGGCCGACCGGGTCGCGGCCGCCCTGGAGCGCCAGGCCGAGCTGGAGCGGCGCACGGCCGCCCTCGCCGACCTGGAGCGGCAGGCCCTGCCCGAGCCGTCCACGACCGGCGCCCTGCCCGGGCGGCCCGGCGCTGCGCCCGGTGGGAGCTACGACGATCTCTTCCTGCGTCCGACTGAGGGTGCGGCTCCGGCGCCGCGCTCCGCCCGCGATCCCCTGCCCCGCCGCGGCGCGCGCGAGGCCGAGACCGGCCTGATCCGGCTGGAGGCCCGGCTCGACGGCCTGCAGGCGGCCCAGGGCGAGCGCCTCGCCGGGCTGGCCGCCCGGGCCGGGGACGCGGTGCGGCGGCTGCGCGGGCTGATCGGCCGCACCGGTCTCGACCCCGACCGCCTCGATCCCGACCGCACCGGCGCGGCCGCGCCGGCCGCCGGGCTGGGCGGACCGTTCGTGCCCCTCGACGGCCGCGCCCTGGACGGAACCGGCTTCGCGGAGGGCCTCGCCCTGGCCCGGCGCGCGCTCGACGACGGCGAGCGCCTGCGCCGGCTCGCCGCCACCCTGCCCCTGGCCCGCCCGATCCGGGGAGGCGCGACCGTGTCGAGCCCGTTCGGCACGCGCCTCGACCCCTTCACCCGCGGCCTCGCCCTCCATACCGGGCTGGACCTGAAGGCGGAGTACGGCGAGCCCGCCCGCGCCACCGCGCCGGGCCGGGTGATCGCCGCCGAGGCCGCGGGCGGCTACGGCAACATGGTCGAGATCGACCACGGCCACGGCGTCACCACGCGGTTCGGCCACCTCGCCCGCATCGCGGTCCGCCCCGGGCAGCGCGTGGCCGCGGGCGACGCGGTCGGCGCCGTCGGCTCGACGGGGCGCTCCACCGGGGCGCATCTCCACTACGAGACCCGCATCGACGGCGAGCCGGTGGATCCGCAGCGCTTCCTGGAGGCCGGCGCCACCGTCGCGGCGGCCGGACCCGGCGCCGACTGAGTCCGTCGCTGCGCCGGTCGCCCTGTGCCGGTCGCCCTGTGCCGGCCTCCGAGTCCCCGAGGGAGGCCGGCCTGGCATCGGCCGTGACGCCCGCGCGGGGATGGCCTTCCGGGCCGGACCTGTTGCGGGCGGCCGGCCCGGTGCTACGATCCGGCCGAGGTGGGGATCGGCGATGGCTCTGGCCGCGAAGCGCGACGCGCGGATGGATGTGTCCGAGTTCAGGCTCTGGGTGGAGGGTCGGCCCGCGCACGAGCGCTGGGAGCTGCTCGACGGCGAGCCCGCGCTCATGGCGCCGCCGCGGGAGCGGCATCAGCGAATCGTCATGAACCTGGCGGGACGCCTCGACGCCCTGGCGGAGCCGCGAGGCTGCCGCGCCATGCCGGGTCTGGCGATCCTCAGCGCCGCGATGGACGATTTCGCCCCGATCCCCGACGTGGTGGTGCGGTGCGGGCCGCCGCTGCCGGAGGGCTACGCCGCCGACCCGCTCCTCGTCGCCGAGGTGCTCTCGCCCTCGACGATGAGTCTCGACCGCGGCCGGAAGATCGACTTCTACCGGACCGTGCCGAGCCTCGCGGTCCTGCTGATCGTCTATTCCGACGAGGCGCGGGTCGAGGTCTGGCGGCGCGCGGGCGACGACTGGAGCGTCGCGGCCCTCGGGCTCGACGGTACCGTGTCGCTGCCGGAGCTCGACGGCGCCGTGCCGGTGCGCGACCTCTACCGCGGTCTCGCCTTCTGAGCGGCCGCACCCCACCTGATCGAACGGCGAAGCATCAAGGCACCGACTTGCCCCATTTCGAAGATTTCTACGCGGCCAAGCTGCGCGGCTCCCTCGGCGTGACCGACGCCGAGTCGGTGCTCGACCTGCGCGGCACCAACCGGGCGACCGCCGAGGCCTCGCTCAAGGACATGCTGGAGCGCAGCCGCTTCGCCAAGGGCAAGACCGTGGCGATCCGGCTCGATCCGCCCCCGGAGGGCGGCGGCGAGACCCTGTTCCAGCCGGCCGGGCGCCTGCTCCTCGACGCGAAGCGCCGCGGCCTGATCGAGCGCCTGCAGACCCTGCCGGCCCAGGACGGGCTCGGCTTCTACGTGGCGCTCACCGGCCGCGCCGACCGGACGCCCATGTAGGGCGGCCACGGAGGTTGTGCCGGCAACGGATCGGGTGCGCGCCGCCGGGCGTTGAACGCTCCCGCTCCACAGGATGCCGCCCGTGCCCGACACCCGATTCCCCGAAGCCGGGTCCCGCCGATGAGGACCCTTCCCGGCGGCCGCAACGCGATCGAGCGCATCGCCCGCTTCGGCTACGGCGCCCGCGGCGTGGTCTACATCGTGGTCGGCGCCCTGGCCCTGCTGGCGGCCCTGGGGCATGGCGGCCGGGCCGGCGACAGCAAGGACGCGCTCCGCGCCGTCATGGCCGGGCCGTTCGGCGCGGCCGTCGTCGGCCTGATCGCCCTCGGCCTCGCCGGCTTCGCCCTCTGGCGCCTCGTCGAGGGCATCACCGATGCCGACCGGCGGGGCACCTCCGCCAAGGGCCTCGCGGTGCGCGGTGCCCACCTGATCAGCGCCGGGCTCTACCTCGGTCTCGCCGCCAGCGCGGCCTCGCTCAGCCTCGGCCTGGGCATGAGCGGCGGCGACGGCGTGCATGACGGGACTGCGTGGCTCCTGAGCAAGCCCTTCGGCCGCTGGCTCGTGGCCCTCGTCGGCCTCGCGGTCGTCGGCGGCGGGTTCGGCTTCCTCGGCAAGGCGTGGCGCGGGGACGTCACCGACCGGCTCGCCCTCGACGCCCGGGCCCGGGACCGCTGGGCCGGCCCGATCGGCCGCTTCGGCTACGCGGCGCGGGGCCTCGCCTTCCTGATCATCGGCGGGTTCCTCGTGGCCGCCGCGTGGCACCAGCGCTCCTCGGATGCCAAGGGTCTGGCCGAGGCCTTCGCGCTGCTGCGCGCACAACCCTACGGCTGGATCCTCCTCGGGCTCGTGGCGGCCGGCCACGCCGCCTTCGGGGCCTTCGGGCTGATCCAGGCCCGCTACCGGCACATCGACGCCCCCGACATCGACCGGGTGGACGACGCGGCCGGTGCGGCGGCCCGGGCGCTGGGGTGAGGCCGGCGCCGCCTCCGGCCCCGGCTCCGGCCCTGGGCGGGCCGCGTTGACAGGGCCGGTGCCGCGGCGGATACCCCCGGCATCCCATCCGGCTCCCGATGCAGCAGCGCCTCTACAAGACCGCGGTGATGGTGACCCACGACCTCGCGGCGACCGCTGCCGCCGTGGTGCTCACCTTCCTGTTCCGCTTCCAGGGCGGCATGCTGGCCGAGCGTCTGCACGCCCTGCCCCTGCTGCTGCCGCCGTTCCTCGTCCTCGCCGGCCTCGTCTACGGCCGCTTCCGGCTCTACCGGACCAAGTGGCGCTTCGCCTCGTTGCAGGACCTCGCCGGCATCGTCCGGGCGGCCAGCGTCCTGGCCCTGGCGCTCCTGGTGATCGACTGGGTGCTGGTCTCGTCCGACCTCTACGGCTTCTACTTCTTCGGCAAGATCGCGATCCTGCTCTACTGGGTGCTGCAGATCTTCTTCCTGGGCGGCACGCGCCTGGCGTTCCGCTACCTCAAGGACACCCGCTCCCGGCAGTCGAGCGCGCGGGCCGCCACCGTCCCGACCCTGCTCCTCGGGCGCGGCGCCGACATGGACGTGCTGATCCGGGCGATCGAGGCGGGCTCGGTGCGCAAGCTCGCGCCGCGGGGCATCCTGTCGCCCCGGGCGGACGAGCGCGGGCAGTTCATGCGCGGCGTGCCGGTGCTCGGCGGCTTCCCGGATCTCGAGCGCGTTGTCGCCGACCTCGCCGCCCGCGGCGAGCCGGTGCGGCGGCTCGTGGCCGCCCCGAGCGCCCTCGTGCCGGAGGCGGCGCCGGACGACCTGATCGCCCGCGCCCGGCGCCTCGGCCT
Source organism: Methylobacterium sp. D54C (assembly GCF_053345595.1). Taxonomy (NCBI): domain Bacteria; kingdom Pseudomonadati; phylum Pseudomonadota; class Alphaproteobacteria; order Hyphomicrobiales; family Methylobacteriaceae; genus Methylobacterium; species Methylobacterium sp. D54C. Next base: position 13,837 of record NZ_JBKFAK010000008.1, on the reverse strand, counting down.
GCCCCTCGCCCGGGTCGTCGGCCTCGGCGAGGGCGTGCAGGGTCCGGAACTGGCGCCGCTGGAGATCGAGGACCTGCTGCTGCGGCCGACCGTCGCCATCGACCGGCCGCGCCTGGAGGCGTTCCTCGCCGGCCGCCGGGTCGTGGTGACCGGCGGCGGCGGGTCGATCGGCTCGGAGATCTGCCTGCGGGCCGTGGCCTTCGGGGCCGCCGCCGTGCTGGTGCTCGAATCCTCCGAGCCGGCGCTCCACGGCATCCTCAGCCACCCCGCGATCCTGGCCGCCGAGACCGCCGTGACGGGGGTGCTGGCCGATATCCGCGATCGTGAGCGGACCCACGCGGTGATCGCGGCGTTCCGGCCCGACTACGTGCTCCACGCCGCCGCGCTGAAGCAGGTGCCCTACCTGGAGCGGGACTGGCAGGAGGGCATCAAGACCAACGTGTTCGGCTCGATCAACGTCGCCGAGGCGGCGGTGGCGGCGGGCGCGCGGGCGCTCGTGATGATCTCCACCGACAAGGCGATCGAGCCGGTCTCGCAGCTCGGCGTCACCAAGCGCTTCGCCGAGATGGTCGCCCAGGCCCTCGACGCCGCGCAGTCGGCGCGGCCGGACCACCCGACCCGGCTGATCGCCGTGCGCTTCGGCAACGTGCTGGGCTCCGTGGGCTCGGTCGTGCCGGTGTTCAAGGCGCAGATCGCCCGGGGCGGCCCGGTCACCGTCACCCACCCGGACATGGTCCGCTACTTCATGACCGTGCGCGAGGCCTGCGACCTCGTGCTGACGGCCGCCTCCCACGCCGACGGCGAGGCCCGGGCGGGCGCGGAGCGCGCCGCGGTCTACGTGCTCAAGATGGGGCAGCCGGTGCGGATCGCCGACCTCGCCGAGCGGATGATCCGGCTGGCGGGCTTCGAGCCCGGCACCGAGATCGAGATCGCCTATACCGGCGCCCGGCCCGGCGAGCGGCTCAACGAGATCCTGTTCGCCCGCGAGGAGCCCCGGATCGCCCTGCCGGGCATCGACGGGGTGATGGCGGCGCGGCCGGTCTTCGCCGACCGGGACCGGCTCGACGCCTGGGTGGCGCGGCTGCGCGACGCCGTGGCGGCCGGCGACCGGGCGGCCGCCGAGGCCGTGTTCGAGGCGGCCATCCCGCATTTCCGCGAGCGCGCAGTCCTCCGCCCCGGGCCGCCCCAGGGAGTCGCGGAACCGGCCGCGGAGCCGGTCGGCGACCCGCCGCGCGCCGCCGCACCCGCCGCCCTCGGCTGATCCGGGCGACCTCGGAAGCGCGTCCCGGGTCCGCTCCGATCCTCACACCGTGGCGATCGGCGTCGTCGGCGAGCCGACGGCGCCGGGCAGGCGCAGCGGCGGGGCGGTGAGCAGGAAGCGGTAGCGGCCGCGGGCCCGCAGCCAGTCGGCCAGCGGCGTCAGGTGCCACAGCTCGCCGAGATTGACCCCGAGCTTGAACAGGCAGTGCTCGTGGAGCGGCAGCGTCGCGCAGCAGGCGGGGCCGGGGCCGGCCGGGTAGGCCTCCACCGCGTAGTTGTCGGCGATCAGCGCGCAGAGCCCGGTGCGGGTGATCCAGTCGAGGAGGCGCGGGTCGCGCCCGTCGAGGCCGGCGCAGAGGGTTTGGACGAGCTTCGGGTCCGGCGCGCCGCCCATGGCGATCAGCCGCTCGGCGAAGCCCGTGTGCAGGCAGACCATGTCGCCCGGCTCCACCACGACGCCGTCGGCCTCCAGGATCCGGGCGAGCTCGTCGTAGCCGACGCGTGTCCTGGCGTCGCCGAGATGGGCGCGCAGGTCGATCATCACGGCGCGGCCCTGCATGCCGGTCTCGGCGAGGCGCTCGATCCCGAGGCGCTTCGCCCGGGACGGCTCATCCGCCGCCTCCGGTGCGCTCGGCCCGACGATGTCGCGGCCGCCGCGGAAGCCGTTGTAGAAGGTCGGCGCGGCGCCCGCCCCGTCCGCGTCGAACAGCGAGCCGACATGGGCGAGCGAGTCCCACTGCGTCGAGTATTGCAGGTGGATCAGCGCGCGGTCGTCGCAGATCACGTCGGTGGCGCCGTCGACCTCCTCGCAGACCGGGAAGTTCATGTTCGGCCGGCCGTTGGCGCGGCGCGTCGGGGTGATCTGCGGCGGGTGACGGCGCGGGTTCAGGACGTTGCCGCCCGGCAGGTCCAGCGGCAGGCTCAGACAGAAGGTCAGCCCTTCGCGCACCTCGGCGACCCCCTGCAGCACCTTCTCGGGGGTGAGCAGGTTCAGGCGTCCCAGCTCGTCGTCGGGGCCGAAATCCCCCCAGGTCGAGCCCTCGGGCCGCCGCGTCCAGCGCAGGGTCATGCCTGTGGTTCCCCTGCCCGTGCCGGCCGCGGAGCGGGCCGCTTCCCGAGGCTCCGGGGCCGCGGTCCGGGGCGAACCCCGGCCGCGGCCGAGCGTGCGTTCCTCACCGGACCGTGCCCTTCTTCGAGGCCGCCGGGCCCGCGCTTCGCAGGGCCGCGGCGAGCCTAGGATGCGGCGGCGCGCGGCGATACCCCGGGCGGAAAACGACTCGGTGCAAACGTCACCGGCCGGTCCCGACCGGCCCCTTGTGATCCGTCGGAGCGCGGGTACAGTCCGGGCCAAGCCCGCGAATATAAAATTCGGGCACTGGGATGAGGGAACGCCGATGTCCGAGACCGTGCGCGCCGCCGCCCGGGTTGCCCCGATTCGGCGCACGCTGCCCGCGCTGATCGCCGCGGGGCTGGTCGCCGCCGGGCCCGTCCGGGCCGCGGACCCGATCAAGATCGGGGTGATCGCCGAGGCGCAGTCGGTGGCCGGGGCCTCGATCCCGCAGGCCGTCCAGCTCGCCGCCGACGAGATCAACGCCAAGGGCGGCGTCGACGGGCGCCAGATCCAGGTCGTCACCTACGACGACAAGTCCTCCGCCTCCGACGCGGTCCGCGCCTTCCAGCGGGCGGTCTCCGAGGACAAAGTCAACCTCGTCATCGCCAGCTACATCTCGGAGGTCGTGCTGGCGCTGATGCCCTGGGCGGCCCGGCTCAAGACGCCGATGATCACGCCCGGCGCGGCCTCGAACGAGATCAGCGTCGCGGTCCACAAGGACTACGCGCGCAACAAGTACACCTTCCACGGCTACCTGACCTCGCACGCCCTGGCGCAGGCGGTCTGCGATTCCGCCAAGGAGGTGCTGGTCGAGAAGCTCAAGGCCAAGACCGCCGCGATCATGAGCGAGGACGCGGCCTGGACCCGCCCGCTCGACGCCGCCTACCAGGAATGCCTGCCGAAATCCGGGCTGAAGGTGGTCGAGCACGTCCGCTTCTCCCCGGACACGGGCGACTTCACGCCGATCTACAACAAGATCGAGGCGGCCAAGCCCGACCTGATCGTCACCGGCATCGCCCATGTCGGCGTGCAGCCGACCGTGCAGTGGCAGAACCAGCAGGTGCCGATCGCCATGACGGGGATCAGCGGCCAAGCGACCTCCTCGACCTTCTGGGCCAACACCAACGGCGGCACGCAGGGCGTGCTGTTCGACAGCGTGGCGGTGCCGGGCGTGGCGCTCACCGAGAAGACGATCCCGTTCGCCGAGGCCTTCACCAAGCGCTTCGGCGGCGCGCCGTCCTACGCGGGCTACATGGCGTACGACGCCACGCACTACGCGGCGGAGGCGGTCAAGCGGGCGGGCTCCACGGAGGCCGACAAGCTCGTCGACGCCCTGGAGAAGACCGACTACGTCGGCACCGTCGGGCGCCTGAAATTCTACGGCAAGGACGAGCCGTTCACGCACTCGATCCAGTACGGGCCCGGCCTGATGACCAGCGTCCTCGGGCAGTGGCAGAACGGCAAGCAGGTGGCGATCTGGCCGGCCACCACCGCCAACGGGACCATGATCCTGCCCCCTGCGGTGAAGGCGGCGGGACGGTAACCGGGCGGGGAGAGCGCGATGATCGGCCTCCAGATCCTCGTCGACGGTTTCGCGATCTCGTCCCTCTACGCGCTCGGCGCGATGGGCTTCACCCTGATCTTCGGGGTCTCGGGCGTCCTCAACCTGACCCACGGCGCCCTGATGGTCATGGCCGCGGTGGCGGCCTGGGCGGCCTCGGCGCTGTTCGGGCTCGGGTCCTACGCGGGCGCGGTGATCGGCATCCTGTGCGGGCTCGCGGGCGCGCTGGTCACCTACTTCGCGGTGGTCGCGCCGATCGAGCGCAGCCGGGCCATCCCGCGGGAGGAGAAGGAGATCTTCGTGCTCACGGGGACGCTGCTCTGGGGGATCATGATCCAGGAGCTGGTGGCCTACTTCTTCACCGACAACCCGAAGACCGTGCTGCCGATCGTCGAGGGCGTCTTCGAGATCGCCGGGGTGCGGACGCCGAGGAACCAGGTCTTCACCGCGGTGATCTGCTGGGTGGTGATCGGCCTGCTCTGGCTGTTCGTGAACCGGGCGCGGGCCGGCAAGGTCCTGCTCGCCGCCTCCATGAACCCGCGGGGCGTCACGCTGCTCGGCCACGACATGGGCAAGATCTACGTGGCGGTCTGGGCGATCTACGGCCTGCTCGCCGGCACCGCCGGGGTGCTGCTCGGGATGTTCCTCGGGGTGTCGTCGTACTCGGTGGGCCCGCTCACCGCGAGCGCCTTCTCGATCGTGGTGCTGGGGGGCTTAGGGAGCGTCACCGGCTCGCTGATCGCCGCCTACGTGGTGGGCTACCTCGAGACCGCCACCGCCTACCTGATCTCGCCGGCCTACCGGGTGATCCCGGCGCTGCTCCTGCTGGTCGCCGTCATGTACCTGCGTCCGCAAGGTCTGCTGGGGCGGCGGTGATGATGGAACCGGAGTGGGGCATCGACGCCGGCGGCAGAGCGCGACGCACCCCCTCTCCCGGGCGGGAGAGGGCCGGGGTGAGGGATGAGAAGGCTCCGGATGGAGCACCCCACCTCCGGGCATTCCGGTCGCGCCTCGTCCTGCAAGACGTGATCCCTCACCCTGTCCCTCTCCCGCACGGGAGAGGGGACCCGCGCTTTGCCCGTATCGCTTCGGGCAATCGGATCCCTCGCAGTCGGTCCCGGTCTGGCTAACCCATGAAGCTCCTCACCACCCCCGGCTTCTGGATCGCGGTCCTCGCCGTCCTGGCCGCCGCCACCCTGCCCTGGTGGGTCTCCGGCTACATCCTCGGCCTCCTGACCATCGCCTACTATTTCGGCGTGTTCTCCATGGCCTGGGACCTGCTCTTCGGCTTCGCCGGCGAGGTGAATTTCGGACCGACCTTCCTGATCGGCCTCGGGGCCTACGGCGCCGGCATCCTCAACAACCGCTACGAACTGCCGATCCCCTACTGCCTCGCGGCCGGGACCGTGCTCGCCGTGGTCGGCGGCCTCGCCCTGGCGCTGCCGGCGCTGAAGGTCCGCGGTCCCTATTTCGGGCTGATCACCCTGGTGGCGGTCCTGCTCCTGCAGAACATGATCGTGGTCTTCTCCGGCCTCACCGGCGGCGAGATCGGCCTGACCGTGCCGGACGTCATCTCCATCGACGCCGACACCAATTACTGGCTGGCGCTGGGCTTCATGGCGGTCTCGGGCCTGATCCTCACGGCCATCGCCCGCTCGCCCGCGGGGCTGATCCTCCAGGCCGCCGGCCAGGACCCGGTGGTGACCGGGGCGCTCGGCTTCAACGTCGCCAAGCACAAGCTCGCGGCCTTCGCGGTCAGCGCCGCCTTCTCGGGCCTCGCGGGCGGGCTGGTGGTCTTCTACATGGGCACCGCCTCGGTCGGCACGCTGATCAACACGTCGGTGGGCGTGCAGGTGATCATCGCGGCGGTGCTCGGCGGCCGGCGCACCATCGTGGGCGCGGCTCTGGGCGCCGTGTTCCTGATCGCGGCGGGCGAGCTGCTGCGCCCGCTCGGCGGCCTCTCGACCTTCGTGGTCTCGGCGGTGGCGCTCCTCGTGATCCTGTTCGTGCCCTCGGGGCTGCTCGGCCTCGGATCGCTCCGGAGAGCCCGATGACCGTCGCCGTCGCGCCCCCGCCGGCCGTGTCGCCCGTCATGGCCGAGCCCTGCCTCACCGTGCGCGGCCTGACCAAGCGCTACGGCGGCCTCGTCGCCGTCAAGAACATCGACCTCGACCTGCGCCCGGGCGAGATCCTCGGGCTGATCGGCCCCAACGGCTCGGGCAAGTCCACCGTGATGAAGCTGATCATGGGGCTGGAGCGGCCGAGCGCCGGCTCGATCCGCCTCGACGGCACGGAGATCGGCGGCATGCCGGCCCACCGGGTCGCCCGCTCCGGGATCGGCCTCGTGTTCCAGCACGCGCGGCCGCTCCAGCGGCAGACCGTGCTGGAGAATATCAGCCTCGCGCTCCTGCCCGACAGCCTGATCCGGCTGGCGGCCGACCCGCACGTGGCGCGGCGCGCGAGAGACATCGCCGAGCGCGTCGGCCTCGGCGCGGTCATCGACCGGCGCCCCGGCACCCTGCCCTTCGCGGATCTCCGCCGGCTGGAGCTCGCCAAGGCCATCGCCCGCGACCCCCGGGTGGTGCTGGTCGACGAGCCCTTCGCGGGCCTGACCGGCGGCGAGGTCGCGGCCTTCTCCGAGCTGATCCGCGGCTTCCGCGACGAGGGCAAGGCCGTGCTCCTCGTCGACCACAACGTGAAGAGCGTCGCGGCCATCGTCGACCGGGTGTTCGCGATGTATCTCGGCGAGCGCATCGCCGAGGGCTCGGCCGAGTCGGTGATGGCCGACCCGACCGTGCGCCGGGTCTATCTCGGCGGCAGCATCGAGACGGCGGCCCGGCCCGAGGCGGCGTTCAAGCCCGACTCGCTGCTCACCGTCGAGGGCGTCGACGTGCTCTACGGCAAGGCGCAGGCCCTGCGCGCCGCCTCGATCCATGTCCACGAGGGTGAGTTCGTCTCGGTGGTCGGCCTGAACGGCGCCGGCAAGACCACGCTGTTCAACGCCATCTCGGGCCTCGTTCCGCACACGGGCACGATCCGGTTCGACGGCCGGGACCTCTCCCGGATGAAGCCCGCCGCCATCGCGCGGGCCGGCATCGTCCAGGTGCCCGAGACCCGGGAGCTGTTCGGCGACCTCAGCGTGCGCGAGAATCTCGACCTCGGCGGCCAGCATTTCCCGAAGGCCGAGAGCGCCAGGCAGCGCGACTGGCTCTACGAGCTGTTCCCGATCCTCAAGGACCGCGAGACGCAGAGCGCCCGCACCCTGTCGGGCGGCGAGCAGCAGATGCTGACCATCGCCCGGGCGCTGATGATGCGCCCGCGCCTCCTGATCCTCGACGAGCCGACGCTGGGCCTCGCCCCGGTGATCCTGGAACTGCTGTCGAAGGCGCTGGAGAAGCTGCGGCAGACCACGCCGATCACGGTACTGCTCGGCGAGCAGAACGTCACCTTCGCGCTCCCCCACGCCGACCGGGTCTACGTGCTGGAGCAGGCGCGGATCGTCTGGGAGGGACCGCCGCAGCGCTTCGCCAGCGAGATGGGATCGGCCTATCTGTGAGCGGCGGCGTGATGTGGGTCGATCGAGCGCCACGTTCGATTCGGGTCGGAGCGCGGGTCCCCTCTCCCGTGCGGGAGAGGGACAGGGTGAGGGATCAGGTCTGTCCAGAGAGGGCTCGACCTGACTGCGCGACAAGGGCGGGCTCGATCCTGTGGCTTCTCGTCCCTCACCCCAACCCTCTCCCGCACGGGAGAGGGGGCGCGTCGCGCCGTGGGTGAAGGCAATGGGAAGGCGGGCAGCCCGCGCACGCAAGCTCGGTGCGCTCGCCCGGCAGAGAAACCCTAGGGAGCGGACACCGTGGACTTCACCCTCTCCCAGTCCCAGACCCACTGGCTGACCCGCGTCCGCGCCTTCATCGCCGACGCGATCCTTCCGGCCGCCGCCGCGGTGTCGGCCGAGCGCGCGCAGAGCCGCGAACCCTCCCCCACGATGGAGCGGCTGAAGGAGAAGGCCCGTGCCGAGGGCCTGTGGAACCTGTTCCTGCCGCCCTCCCCCGAGCACGACACCGACGCCTATCGCGGCGCCGGCCTGACCAACCTCGACTACGCGCTGTGCGCCGAGGCGATGGGCCGGGTCGGGATCGCCTCGGAGGTGTTCAACTGCGCGGCGCCCGACACCGGCAACATGGAGGTGCTGCACCGCTACGGCACCGCGGCCCAGAAGGACCGGTGGCTGAAGCCCCTGATGGCGGGTGAGATCCGCTCGGCCTTCCTGATGACCGAGCCGGAGGTCGCCTCCTCGGACGCCACCAACATCGCGACGGCGATCCGCCGCGACGGCGACCACTACGTCGTCGACGGCCGCAAATGGTGGTCGACCGGCGTCGGCGATCCGCGCTGCCGGATCGCGATCCTGATGGGCAAGACCGACCCGGAGGCCCCCCGCCACCGGCAGCAATCGCAGATCCTCATCCCCATGGACACGCCCGGGGTCCGGGTGGAGCGCCTGCTTCCGGTCTTCGGCTACGAGGACGCGCCCAAGGGCCACGGCGAGGTGGTGTTGGAAAACGTCCGCGTCCCGGCCGGAAACCTGATCCTCGGCGAGGGGCGCGGCTTCGAGATCGCGCAAGGTAGGCTCGGGCCAGGCCGCATCCACCACTGCATGCGCACCATCGGGGCGGCCGAGGTGGCGCTGGAGGCCATGGCGCGGCGGCTCGTGTCCCGGGTCGCCTTCGGCAAGCGGATCAGCGAGCAGTCGGTCTGGGAGCAGCGGGTCGCCGAGGCGCGGATCGACATCGAGATGACCCGCCTCCTCTGCCTGAAGGCCGCCGACATGATGGACAAGGTCGGCAACAAGGGCGCCAAGCTCGAGATCGCCATGATCAAGGTCGCGGCGCCGCGGGTGGCGCTCAAGGTGATCGACGACGCCATCCAGGCCCATGGCGGGGCCGGCGTCTCGGAGGATTTCGGGCTCGCGAAAATGTACGCCCATATCCGCACCCTGCGGCTCGCCGACGGGCCGGACGAGGTGCACAACCGCTCGATCGCCCGCCTGGAATTCGGGCGCTACACCAATGCCCGCGAGGGCGCATGAGCGACGCGGATGTCTTTTCCGGCGTGAAGCCGGTCGAGCCGCGCCACCGGATCGACGAGGCGAAGCTCGCCGCCTGGATGGACGGGCACGTCCGCGGCTACGCCGGGCCGCTCACCGTGCAGCAGTTCCGCGGTGGCCAGTCGAACCCGACCTACCGGCTCGACACGCCGGGCCAGGCCTACGTGCTGCGGCGCAAGCCCTTCGGCCCGCTCCTGCCCTCGGCCCACGCGGTGGAGCGCGAGTTCCGGGTGATCGGCGCCCTCTACGGCGAGGGGTTCCCGGTGCCGCGCCCCTTCGCCCTGTGCGAGGATCCCGACATCATCGGCGCGGCCTTCTACGTGATGGAGGCGGTGGACGGCGCCGTGCACTGGGACGGGGCGTTGCCCGGCCTCGATCCCCACGCCCGCCACCGGCACTATGCCGGCATGATCGCGACGCTCGCTCGGCTCCACGCCATCGACCCGGAGGCTGCGGGGCTCTCCGATTACGGCCGGCCCGGCAACTACTTCGCCCGGCAGGTCGACCGCTGGACCCGCCAGTACCGCGCCGCCGAGGACGGGCGCCTGGAGGATGTCGAGCGACTGATCGCGTGGCTGCCCCGGACGGTGCCGGAGCAGCAGGGCGCCTGCGTGGTCCACGGCGATTACCGTCTCGACAACCTGATCTTCTCCCGCGACGGCGGCGTCAGCGCGGTGCTCGACTGGGAGCTGTCGACCCTCGGCGATCCGCTGGCGGATTTCAGCTACCTGCTGATGCAGTGGGAATTGCCCGCCGACGGGCGCAGCGGGCTCGGCGGCCTCGACCTGACGGCTCTGGGCATCCCCACCCGTGACGAGGCGGTGGCGCTCTACTGCCGGGCTGCGAACCGGAAAAACCTGCCCGACCTCGACTGGTACTTCGCCTACAACCTGTTCCGGCTGGTCGGCATCCTCCAGGGGGTGGCGGCCCGCGCCAAGGCCGGCAACGCCGCGAGCGAGCACGCCGCCGCCATGGCGGCGCGCGTGCCGAAGCTCGCGGAAGCGGCCTGGGGCTTCGCCGAGCGGGCGGGGGCCTGAAGATGGAGCTGTCCGGCCGCGTCGTCGCCGTCACCGGGGCCGCGAGGGGCATCGGCCGGGCGCTCGCGGTCGCGGCCAGGGCCCGGGGCGCGACGGTCGTGGCCCTCGACCGGGACGGGGCAGGGGCGCAGGACGTGGCGGCGGAACTCGGCGGACGGGCCTTCGCGCTCGACGTCGGCGACGCGGAGGCGGTCAGTGCGATCCTGGCGCGCATCGAGGCTGGGACCGGGCCGATCGCGCTCTACTGTTCCAACGCGGGCATCCTGGAGCGCGACCCCGATCCGGATCTGGCCACCTCCGCCGACCCGGAGAGCTGGGCGCGCGCCTTCGCGGTGAACGTGATGGGTCACGTCCACGCCGCGCGGGTGCTGGTCCCGCTCTGGCGCGCCCGCGGCGGCGGCGCGTTCCTCGGAACGGTCTCGGCGGCCGGGCTCTTGAGCCAGATCGGCAGCGCCACCTACGGGGCGACCAAGCACGCGGCACTCGCCTTCCTGGAGCATGTCGCCATCGCCCACGCCGAGGACGGGATCCGGGTCGCCGCCCTGTGCCCGCAGGGCGTCGACACCGCCATGCTGGGGGAAGCCAGCGCCGCGTCGCGCGACGGCGTGCTGGCGCCGGAGACCGTGGCCGAGGTCGCCCTCGACGGGCTGGCTTCGGGGCGCTTCCTGATCCTGCCGCACCCGCAGGTGGCCGAGTACGCCCGCCGCCGGGCCGAGGACCCCGAGCGCTGGCTCACCGGCATGGCGCGCCTGCGCCGGTCGATGCGGGACGGGACGTGACGATGGGCGGCGTCCGGCGACATTGTCGGCGGCCGGATGGGGCGCGGGTCCCCTCTCCCGTGCGGGAGAGGGGGCGCGTCGCGACCGTCCTATCCCGTGAAACGAGGATCGGAGCCGTTCGCCGCTTCATCCAGCGCGGAGGCGAGCCATGTCCCTGTTCGATCTGACCGGCAAGACCGCCCTCATCACCGGCTCGTCGCGGGGCATCGGCCGGGCGATCGCCCTGCGGATGGCCGAGCACGGCGCCCGGGTGGTGATCTCGTCGCGCAAGCGCGAGGCCTGCGAGGCGGTCGTGGCCGAGATCGAGGCCGCCCATGGGGCCGCCCGCGCCGTGGCGATTCCGGCCAGCATCTCGGTGAAGGAGGAGCTGGAATCCCTCGTGGCCGAGACCGAGAGCCGGCTCGGCCCGGTCGACGTGCTGGTCTGCAACGCCGCCAGCAATCCCTATTACGGGCCGCTCGCCGGCATCTCCGACGCGCAGTTCCGGAAGATCCTCGAGAACAACGTCCTGTCGAACCACTGGCTGATCCAGATGGTCGCCCCCGGCATGGTCGCGCGGCGGGACGGCGCGATCGTCATCGTCTCCTCCATCGGGGCGCTCAAGGGCTCGCCGGTGATCGGCGCCTACAACGTCTCGAAGGCCGCCGACCTCCAGCTCGCCCGCAACTACGCGGTGGAGTACGGCCCCGCCAACGTCCGGGTGAACTGCCTGTGCCCGGGGCTGATCCGCACCGATTTCGCCCGGGCGCTGTGGGAGGATCCCGAGATGCTGGCCGCCACCACGGACGCCGCGCCCCTGCGCCGGATCGGCGAGCCCGACGAGATCGCGGGTGCGGCCGTGTTCCTGGCCTCGGCGGCCGGCCGGTTCGTCACCGGTCAGGCGCTCGTCATCGACGGCGGCGTGACGATCGCGCGATGAGCCCCGATCTCCGGATTCCCGCCGGCTGGCCGGCCCTGCCCTTTCGCGAGGCCGAGGCGCGGCTCACCGCGTCAGGTGGGCCCTTCGCCATCGCCACGGTGCCGATCCGGGGTGTGCCGACCCGGATCTGGGAGAAGGCGCCGCCGACGCTGGGCGATCTGTTCCGGATCGCGCGCGGCCACGGGGACAAGACCTTCGTGGTCTACCAGGACGAGCGCGTGACCTTCACGGGCTTCGCCCGCGCCGCCACCGCCCTGGCGCGGGGTCTGATCGAGGCCGGCGTGCGCAAGGGCGACCGGGTCGCCATCGCGCAGCGCAACCTGCCCGAATGGCCGGTGAGCTATTTCGGCGCGCTGCTCGCCGGCGCCATCGCCACGCCGCTCAACGCGTGGTGGACCGGGCCCGAACTCGCCTACGGCCTGCAGCATTCGGGCGCGCGGGTGCTGATCGCCGACGGCGAGCGCTTCGACCGGATCGCCCCGCACCTGCGCGAATGCCCGGCCCTGGAGCGGGTCCTCACCACCCGGACCGCGCCGGACCCCCGGGCGACGCCGCTCACCGACATCGTCGGCCGGGTCCACGACTGGGGCGCCCTGCCCGACTTGCCCCCGCCCGAGATCGCCCTCGACCCGGAGGACGACGCGACCCTGTTCTACACCTCCGGCACGACCGGCAAGCCCAAGGGGGCGGTCGGCACCCACCGGGCGGCCGCCACCACGGTGATGGCCTACCCCTACTCGGCGGCGCGCAGCGCCCTGCGCCGGGGCGAGGCGCCGCCGAAGCCCGACCCGGCCGCGCCGCAGCGGGCGGCGCTGCTGGTGATCCCGCTGTTCCACGTCACCGGCTGCCACGCGAGCCTGGGGGCGGCCCTCTACGGCGGCCACCGGCTGGTGATGATGCACCGCTGGGACGCCGCCGCGGCCCTCGACCTGATCGAGCGGGAGGGCTGCACCAGCGCGGGCGGCGTGCCGACCATCGCGTGGCAGCTCGCCAACGCGGCCCGGGAGGCCGGCCGGCCGCTGCCGACCCTCGAGGGCGTCACCTACGGCGGCGCCCCGGCCGCCGGCGACCTCGTGCGGGCGCTGGGCGAGGCCCTGCCGCGGGTCGTCCCGGGCACCGGCTGGGGCATGACCGAGACCTCGGCGACCTTCACCCACCACCAGGGCGAGGATTACCTCGCCCACCCGGAATCCTGCGGACCGCCCCTGCCGGTCTGCGAGGTGCGGATCCTCGATCCCCTCGGGCAGGATCTGCCGCCGGGCAGCGTCGGCGAGCTGTGCGTGAAGGGCCCGAACGTGGTCCGCGGCTACTGGGACGACCCGGCCGCCACCGCGGAGGTCCTCTCCGAGGGCTGGCTGCGCACCGGCGACCTCGCCCGCGCCGACGAGGAGGGCTTCCTGACCATCGTCGACCGGATCAAGGACATGCTGATCCGCGGCGGCGAGAACATCTACTGCTGCGAGGTCGAGAACGCCCTCTACGCGCACCCGGACGTGATCGACGCCGTGGTGCTGCCGGTGCCCCACCCGACGCTGGGCGAGGAGCCGGGCGCCATCGTGGTGCTGGCCGAGGGCGCCGAGACCGACCCGGAGGCGATCCGCGCCTTCGCGGCCGAGCGGCTCGCGGCGTTCAAGGTGCCGGTGCGGATCGAGATCTGGGACGGGCTCCTGCCCCGCAATCCCGCCGGGAAGATCCTGCGGGCGCCCCTGCGGGCGGTGTTCGCGGCGGGCTCAGCTCAGAACGGCTCGCCCTCGTCGTCCGGGCGATAGACCCGCAGGGTCCGGCCGTCGGGGAACTGCACCGTCCGGCGGTGGACCACGACGTAGCCGGCGGCCTGGGCGCTGCTCAGGCGGTCGAGGCGGTCGTCGGTGTAGCCCTGGGTGTAGCCCTGGGCGTAACCCGGCTCGTAGCCGTAGCCCGGCCCGTAATTGTAGGCCCGGTAGCGGGCGTAGCCCTCCGGGGGCGGCGGCGCGGCGGCGACGGCCTGCGGGGCGGCCCGGACAGACCGGGCCGGCGCGGCGGCGACGCGGGCCCGGCGCGGCGCGGCGGCGATCCGCTTGGGC
>NZ_JBKFAK010000079.1:0-1467 GCF_053345595.1 Methylobacterium sp. D54C | reverse complement strand
AGCTCGACTTTGGCCATTTGCGGCGCATCGAGTGGGCGGAGGTGACGAAGCGGGCGTGACGGATAGGCTGTCGGCGTCCCCGCCAAGAGACACCGCCATGTTGCCCCTGCCCACCCGCTTCGCCGGGATCATCCTGGCGTTCGCACCGCTGTTCGTCCACCGCTCGTGGCGACACGCCCAGAACCTGCTGGTCGGCGCGATCCTCACGCCGGGGCAGCGCACGGTGACAAGCGTCCTGCGCATCATCGGCCGCGCGCAGGAGCGGCGGTTTGTGAACGTCCACCGCATCCTCAACCGCGCTGCGTGGTGCCCGCGCTCCGGCAGCCGCATCCTGCTCTGTCTCCTCGTCGACACGTTCGCGCAACGCGGCCCCGTGGTCCTGGGACTGGACGACACGATCGAGCGCCGCCGCGGCAAGCGGATCGCGGCCAAGGGTATCTACCGTGATCCGGTTCGCTCCTCCGACAGCCACTTCGTCAAGGCGAGCGGGCTGCGCTGGATGAGCCTGATGTTGCTCGCCCCGATCCCCTGGGCGGGGCGCGTCTGGGCGCTGCCGTTTCTGACCGCGCTGGTGCCGTCCCAGCGCGCCTGTCGCGAACGCGGCCGTCGACACAAGCCGTTGCTCGACGTCGGGCGTCAACTCGCCCTCCAGGCGCGGCGCTGGCTGCCGAGGCGCGACCTCGTGGTGGTGGGCGACAGCGGCTTCTCGGCCTTGCTGTTCCTCGACGCGATGCGCCGCGCCCGCATCACGGCGATCACCCGCCTTCGGCTGGATGCTGCTCTCTACGAGCCGGCCCCGCCACGGCCACCGGGCACGATCGGACGCCCGCGGACCAAAGGCGCTCGACTGCCGACGCTCGCCGCGATCCTCGCGGCCAAGGACACGCGCTGGCACGCGGTCGTGGTGCCCGGCTGGTACGGGGCGGGCGAGCGCACCCTTGAGATCGCCTCCGGGACCGCCGTGTGGCGGCACGGCGGTCTGCCGGTCGTGCCGATCCGATGGGTGCTGGTGCGCGATCCCGAGAGCCGCTTTGCACCGCAGGCCCTGCTCTGCACCGAACCGATGCGCGAGCCCGCGCAGATCGTAGGGTGGTTCGTGCGGCGCTGGACCATCGAGGTCACCTTCCAGGAAGCGCGCGCCCATCTTGGGGTCGAGACGCAGCGGCAGTGGTCCGACACGGCGATCGCCCGCACCACGCCCTGCCTGCTCGCCCTGTTCTCGATCGTCACACTGCTGGCCGCACGCCTCTCGGCTCGCCAACGGCGACGCGTCGCGGCCGCCGCGTGGTACCCCAAACCGCGCCCGACCTTCGCCGATGCACTGGCCGCCGTGCGCTGTGCGATCTGGCGCGAGCGGACTTTGGCAACATCACGGCGCCGACGCGCCCGAACAAAACCCCGCTTCCGTTTGCCAGCGCCCTGGGCCTATGCGCTCTGCCACGCCGCATGAATGGCCAAAGTCGAGCT
>NZ_JBKFAK010000078.1:0-1550 GCF_053345595.1 Methylobacterium sp. D54C | reverse complement strand
CGTCGCAGCGGCCTCCTGCAAAAGGCGGCTGCGGTCCCCCAACCCACACCCGTCTAGGCGTGGGAAATTAGCATGGGGGTCAGATCCTCATGACGCGAAGAGGTCAGTTCCGGATGTCGCTTGATACCGTGAGCCATGACGGCGAGACGATCGACTTGGAGATTTACCGCCGTCATGGCTCGCAGGCACCCTGGCGGATGGAGGTCGTGCACATCCGGGGTGGTTGCACGCGGTGGTCCGTGGAGTTCGCCACGGATCAGGACGCCGTCCGAGCGTTTCGTGCGCTCGTTGCAGAGCACGGTCTGGCGATCTTCACCAGCCGAAGCTCGGATCCGCAGCACTGATCGCATCGTCGCTCGGCTTGAAGGGCGCGGGTTGTGACGCTGGAGACCTGCCGGCTATGTGAGGCCAGGGGCCTGTAGCTCAACGGTTAGAGCCGACCGCTCATAACGGTCTGGTTGCAGGTTCGAGTCCTGCCGGGCCCACCATCTTTGCCAAGACCGCGATGTCCGACAGCCTTCAGCGCCTCGCTGACGGAGGGTATCTGTTCCTGCCGGGTCGCAGCAGCTTGCCAATCTTCTTTACCGGATTGGACGCCAGTTGCGGGCTATGAAGCCGAGGCGATCAATGCTGCCGATCATCTGTCCCGCGACTGCATGAGCACCGTCGCAATGCCAGTCATAAATTGTGTCGTGCCCCGTCGCGGCCAAAGGTATCACGCTGGCACCGGGGTTGTTGCGACAGAACGCGTCCCCCTGAACCGCACCCCGTTTTGACCGGACAGGCGGCATAGCTCACGAAGGCATAGGCGTTGGCCTATGGGTAAGGCTATGTCATCCGATCCGACCGCCCCACCGGTGCACGGCGAGATCCTGACCGGCGTTCAGCGTCGACGGCGCTGGTCTACCACCGAGAAGATCCGCCTCGTCGAGGAGAGCCAGCAGCCCGGCTCGTCCGTGTCGTTCGTCGCCCGCCGCTACGGCATCTCGCCCAGCCTGCTGTTCTCGTGGAAGCGGCGCATGCTGGAGGGCGGCCATCAGGCCGTGCACGCCGACGAGGAGGTCGTCGGAACCAGCCGGGTTCGCGAGCTGGAGCGGCGCGTGCGCGACCTCGAACGCCTGCTCGGGCGCAAGACCATGGAGGTCGAGATCCTGAAGGAGGCGCTCGACCTCGCTCGCACAAAAAAACCGACCTCGCCGCTCAGCTCCTGGAGCGGTTCGACGGGCGGTTCGCGGTGAAGGCGGTCGCCGACACGCTCGGCGTGGCCCGCTCCCACCTGGCCGAGCGCCTGAGCCGCCCCGCCCAGCCGCGCGGTCCCTACCGCAAGCCCGAGGATGCGCAGCTGCTGCCGACGATCCGCGCGGTCGTCGATGCCCGCCCGAGCTACGGCTATCGCCGCGTCACCGCACTGGTGAACCGGGCACTGCACTCGCGCGGCGAAGCGAGCGTCAATGCCAAGCGGGTGCTGCGCATCCTGCGGGCGAACGGGCTCACCCTCGCGCCGCACACCGCCCGGCGGCCCGGCCGCACCCACGACGGCACCGTGGTGG
>NZ_JBKFAK010000077.1:0-1918 GCF_053345595.1 Methylobacterium sp. D54C | reverse complement strand
GGGTCGGGCACGAAGCGCTCGGCGGTCAGGCCGGGGCGTCCGAGATAGCCGCGGGCGAGGCCGGTGCCGCCGATGTAGAGCTCGCCCACCACCCCAACCGGCACCGGGTGCAGCGCGTCGTCGAGGACGTGGAGCTGCGTGTTGGCGATCGGGTGCCCGATCGGCACGCGCGGGGCATCCGGCTCGGGCCCGCAGGTCCAGGCGCTGACGTCGACGGCCGCCTCCGTCGGCCCGTAGAGGTTCGCCAGGTCGGCCCGGCTCTGGGCGCGGACGGCGGCCGCGAGGTCGGGGGCGAGCGCCTCGCCGCTGCACACGATGCGGGACAGGCTCGAGCAGGCGGCGAGCCGGCCGGACGCCAGGAACGCCTCCAGCAGGGCGGGCACGAAGTGCACGATCGTCACCGCGTCCCGCCGGATCAGGGCGGCCAGCGCGTCCGGATCGCGGTGGGCCTGCGGCGGCGCCATGACGAGGCGTGCGCCGCTGACGAGGGGCAGGAGGATCTCCCAGACGGCGACGTCGAAGGAGACCGGGGTCTTGTGCAGGATCACGTCGGCGGGGCCGACCGCGAAATGGGCCCGCATCCAGGCGAGGCGGTTGGCGATGGCGGCGCGGGTGTTGGCGCAGCCCTTGGGCGTGCCGGTCGAGCCGGACGTGTAGATGAGGTAGGCCAGGGCGTCCGGGTGCGGCGCCGCGGCCGGCAGGGCGGGATCGTCCGCCGCCTCTGCCAGATCCGGGGTGAGGATCTGCAGGTCCGGAAGCTCCGCCGGCCCGGGCATCCGCGCGGCCGGGCCGGACTCGGTGACGAGGAGGCGCAGGGCCGCCTCTCGGGCGGTCGCGACGAGGCGCGGGCGCGGCAGCTCGGGGTTGAGGGGCAGGATCGCGGCCCCCGTCTTGAGAACGGCGAGCCAGGCGACGAGCAGCGCGCAGGACCGCTCCAGCCCGACGCCGACCAGAGTGTCGGGACCGGCCCCGGCGCGGGCGAGGCGGCGGGCCAGCGCGGAGGCCGCGCTGTCGAGGGCGCGGCGGGTGAGCGCGCCCTGCCCGTCGGTCACCGCGATCGCGTCCGGGTCGTGCGCCAAGTGGCCTGCGAAGGCGGCGAGCACGTCGCCGGCGCCGTCCGGGTAGGCCCGCGCGGTCGCGTTCGCCGACCCGATCATCGCCCGGTCGCTGTCGGGCAGCGGCGGCGGCAGCGCCCCGAGCGGGGTTGCCGGGTCGGCCTCCGCCAGGGCGGCGAGCTGGGCCACGAAGGCGGCGAGCAGCGCCTCGGCATCCGTGTGTCCCAGGCGATCGGCGGCGTAGCTCAGGCGCAGGGCCAGCCGCGTCCCGTCGGGGCCGGTCTCCGGGTGGACCACCAGGGTGACGGGGTAGTGCGTGGTCTCGGCGACGATGGCCGGGCCGAGACGCAAGGCGTGCGGGTCGGCAGCGTCGCCGTCCCCGTCCCCGTCCCCGTTTCCGTCGCCGTCCCGTCCGTGGCGCGCGGCGGCGAGGGCTTGGTCGACGGGGTAGTTCTCGAACACCACGAGGCTGTCGAACAGGCCGCCCGTCCCTGTGCCCGCGCCCGCGCCCGCGGGACCGGCGAGGCGCTGGATGGCGGCCAGGGGCAGGTGGCCGTGCTCGCGCAGGCCGAGACCGGCCTCCTGCACGCCCGCCAGCCACGCGCCGAGCGGCCGGGCCGGGTCGAGGTCCACGACCACCGGCAGGGTATTGATGAACAGCCCGAGCACGGTCTCGGCCCCGGGCAGGTCGGCCGGGCGCCCGGCCACGGTCGTGCCGAAGGCGACGCGCGCCTGGCCGGTGCGGGCGGCCACGAGCCGGGCCCAGGCGGCCTGGACGCAGGTGTTGAGGGTGAGGTGCGCGGCCCGGGCGCGGGCGAGCAGCCGCCCGGCGGCGGCCGGCGGCACCCGGTGCCGGACCTCGC
>NZ_JBKFAK010000076.1:0-1924 GCF_053345595.1 Methylobacterium sp. D54C | reverse complement strand
CTCGCACGCCTCGACTGGACCGGGGCGCCGTCGAGCCAGGATGCGCCGCACGAGGACGCCCCGGACGAGGATGCCCGCGCCGACCGCCTCGCCGCGCGCCTCGCCGACCGCCTCGCCGCCCTGGCCGCCGAGGAGCGCGCCCGGCCCTTCGACCTCGCCCGGGCCCCGCTCCTGCGCCTCGTCCTGGTCCGCACCGGACCGGACCGCCACCACCTCGTGCTCACCGTCCACCACCTGATCCTCGACGGATGGAGCACCGCCCGCCTCGTCGCCGAGGTGCTCGCCCGCTACCGCGGAGAGGAACCCGAGCCCGTCACAGGACGCTTCGCCGACTACCTCGCCTGGCTCGCCCGCCAGCCGCGGGCCGCCGCCGAGCGCTTCTGGCAGGACGCCCTCGCCGGCCTCGACGCCCCCACCCGCCTCGCCGACACCTTCGACCCACCCGGCACGCCCGGCGCCCGCGACGGACAGCGCCCGCCCGGCCACGGCGAAGTCCGGCATCACGGCGAGGTCCGGCACCGGGTGCCGCCGGCCGCCGCCGGGCGGCTGCTCGCCCGCGCCCGGGCCGCGCACCTCACCCTCAACACCTGCGTCCAGGCCGCCTGGGCCCGGCTCGTGGCCGCCCGCACCGGGCAGGCGCGGGTCGCCTTCGGCACGACCGTGGCCGGGCGCCCGGCCGACCTGCCCGGGGCCGAGACCGTGCTCGGGCTGTTCATCAACACCCTGCCGGTGGTCGTGGACCTCGACCCGGCCCAGCCCCTCGGCGCGTGGCTGGCGGGCGTGCAGGAGGCCGGTCTCGGCCTGCGCGAGCACGGCCACCTGCCCCTGGCCGCCATCCAGCGCCTCGCCGGCGCCGCGGGCACGGGCATGGGCACAGGGACGGGCACAGGGACGGGCGGCCTGTTCGACAGCCTCGTGGTGTTCGAGAACTACCCCGTCGACCAAGCCCTCGCCGCCGCGCGCCACGGACGGGACGGCGACGGAAACGGAAACGGCGACGCTGCCGACCCGCACGCCTTGCGCCTCGGCCCGGCCATCGTCGCCGAGACCACGCACTACCCCGTCACCCTGGTGGTCCACCCAGAGACCGGCCCCGACGGGACGCGGCTGGCCCTGCGCCTGAGCTACGCCGCCGACCGCCTGGGACACGCGGATGCCGAGGCGCTGCTCGCCGCCTTCGTGGCCCAGCTCGCCGCCCTGGCCGAGGCCGACCCGGCAACCCCGCTCGGGGCGCTGCCGCCGCCGCTGCCCGACAGCGACCGGGCGATGATCGGGTCGGCGAACGCGACCGCCCGGGCCTACCCGGACGGCGCCGGCGACGTCCTCGCCGCCTTCGCAGACCACCGCGTGCAAGACCCCGACGCGATCGCGGTGACCGACGCGCGGACCAGCCTGACCCGCGCCGGCCTCGACGCTCGCGCCACCGCCATCGCCCGACGCCTCGCCCGCGCCGGCGCCCGACCCGAGCGCGTCGTCGGACTCCTCCTCGAGCGCACCTGCGACCTGCCCGCCGCCTGGCTCGCCGTCCTCAGGACCGGCGCCGCCATCCTCCCCCTCAACCCCGAGCTGCCCGCAGCCCGCCTCGCCGCCCTCGCCGCCGAGGCCGACCTCCTCCTCACCCAGCCCGAACTCGCCGACCAGCACCCCGCCCTCGCCGACGCCGCAGGGCGAGCGCCCCTCGTCCTCGACGCCGATCCGGATACCGACGCGGACGACGACAGCGCCCGGCCCGTCCGGCCCCGCACCCGCGCCCCCCACCCGGACGCGCTCGCCTACGTCCTGCACACCTCCGGCTCCACCGGCACCCCCAAGGCCTGCGCCAACACCCACGCCGCCCTCGCCAACCGCCTCGCCTGGATGGCCGACCACCTGCGCGTCTCCCCCCGCGACACCGTCCTGCACAAGACCCCCGTCTCCTTCGACG
>NZ_JBKFAK010000075.1:0-2036 GCF_053345595.1 Methylobacterium sp. D54C | reverse complement strand
CCGCCTCGTTCTCGGCCGACAGCACCGTGGATCGGGGTTCTGTGGGGCCCGTCTTCCGGTCAGCCACCGAGGGCCGCTTCTTCCACTTCGCGACGGTCTTTGGGTCGACGCCGTAACGGGCCGCCAGGGGACTGTCAGGAATTCCGTGTGCGGGCGGCGGGTTGAACATCAGGCCGCCATGGCCCGTGTGAAGCGCTCGCCGAAGATGACGGCGAACTGGGCCTTGGCCATGACCCACTCACGTGGCCCCATCTTCCACGCCTTCTCGGAGCGGTTCAAGACCAGGTAGAGCAGCTTCAGCGCGGCCTCGTCGGTCGGGAAGTGCCCGCGGGCGCGCACAGCCCGGCGCAGCGTGGCGTTCAGGGCCTCGATGGCGTTGGTCGTGTACAGGATCCGGCGCACCTCGCCGGGGAAGGCGTAGAACGGGACCACCTCGCCCCAGGCCCGTCGCCAGCTCTGGGCGATGGCTGGGTAGCGCCGACCCCATTCGCTTGTCTCGAAGGCCGCCAACGCCGCCTCGCCAGCCGCGGCATCGAGCGCGCGGTAGATGTCCTTCAGCGCCGCGGCCACGAGCTTGCGGTCCTTGTAGGACACGAAGTCGAGGCTGTGGCGCAGGAGGTGGACGATGCAGGTCTGGACCAGCGCCTCGGGGAACACCGCCCGGATCGCATCGGGGAAGCCCTTCAGGCCATCGACCACGGCAAGCAGCACGTCCTCGACGCCGCGGTTCCTGAGCTCGTTCATGACCCGCAACCAGAACTTGGCACCCTCGTTCTGCTCCAGCCAGAGGCCGAGGATCTCCTTAGAGCCGTCGGCGCGCACGCCCAGCGCGATGTGGACGGCCTTGTTGCGGACGACGCCCTCGTCACGCACCTTGATCCGCAGGGCGTCGAAGAACACGATCGGGTAGACCGGCTCCAGCGGCCGGGCTTGCCAGGCGGCGACCTCCTCCAGGACCGCGTCGGTCACCGCGCTGATCAGGTCGGGTGAGACCTCGATCCCGTAGAGCTCGCGCAGGTGCGCGGCGATCTCTCGGGTGCTCATGCCACGCGCGTACATCGACACGATCTTGTCGTCGAAGCCCGGGAAGCGGCGCTGATACCGGGCGATCACCTGCGGGTCGAACGTCGCCTGCCGATCGCGCGGGATCGCCAGTTCGATCCGGCCCGTCTCGGTCGTGACCGTCTTGCGACCGTAGCCGTTGCGCGTGTTGCCGGCGTCCTCGCCCGCCAGATGATGGTCCATCTCTGCGTTGAGCGCCCGCTCGGCCAGGGCCTTCTTCAGCTCGTCCAGCAGGCCATCGGCCTCGAAGGCCGTCTTCGGATCGGCCCCGGCCAGGAGCTGGTCCAGAATCGCGTCAGGGATGCGGGGTGCTTTGCGTCGTGCCATCGGGAACCTCCTTCGGGTCCACTATGGCCGCCCCCACACGAAATTCCTGACAGTGCCGCCGCCAGCGCCCTCAGGCTCGCTTGACTATGCTGTATCGCTCGACGGACTGCCGCTGTCGTCGTGGCGCTCCCGTGCTGAACCTGGCCCATAGCGCGTCCTTCCACTCGCGTGAGAAAACTGCACCATCAAACCCTGGGATCAAACAGCTAGGCGGCGCATTCCCGCAAGCGCGGAGTCCTGCAGAACACCGCTCAGAAGGCGGTCCTGGCCATCAACAAACTCGCTCGGCCCCGCCCCGATCTGCTCAAGGGGCGGGGAAACGCCTGATCTTATCGGCTGCACAGGTCTGGAAAATCCAAGGAACGTAGATGAATTTAGCAGTCACGCTGATTGGTATTGTCGGTGCCGTGTCTGGCGCCTTTTCCGCATACTGGTGGTACCGCTCATCCCGCGTCCCTCCGGTCTACAATACCGCTATGCTCGATGGGAGCCCTGAAGAAAAAGCACGCACTGATCTCGCTGACCTGACCGATATTTTGGACCGAGCCGATTGGGAGGCTACTGCATGGCCGCTGCCATGGGTAGCCGGAAGGCCAGATCCGGGTAGCTGACGGGCGCGGGCGGCCGATAGCCCAGGGACGAATGCG
>NZ_JBKFAK010000073.1:0-2470 GCF_053345595.1 Methylobacterium sp. D54C | reverse complement strand
GTAAGCGTCGTTCTCAGGCCACGGCTTTGAGGGGCTGCGGGGCGTAGGCCCAGGGCAGCAAGTCGTCGATATGGCTCTGCGGATGGCCGGCGACGATGCGGGTGATGACGTCGGTCAGGTAGGCCTGCGGCTCCACCCCGTTCAGCTTGCAGGTCTCGATCAGCGAGGCGACGACCGCCCAATGCCCCGCCCCACCGTCCGAGCCGGCAAACAGCGCGTTCTTCCGCGTCAGGGCCAACGGCCGGATCGCCCGCTCGACGGTGTTGTTGTCGATCTCGACGCGGCCGTCGTCGAGGAAGAGGGACAAGCCGGCGCAGCGGCTCAGCGCGTAGCGGATCGCCTCGGCGAGCTTGCTCTTCTGGCTGATCAGCCCGAGCTTGGCGGTGAGCCACGGCTCCAGCGCCTCGACGACCGGCCGGCTGCGATCCTGACGCACGGCCCTCCGCTCGTCGGGGGACCGCCCTCGGATCTCGTCCTCGATCCGGTAGAGTTCGGCGATGCGGGCGAGCGCCTCGGTCGCGATCGGCGCCGGGCCAGCCTTGGCCAGTTCGTAGAACCGGCGGCGCACGTGCGCCCAGCAGAAGGCCAAGCTCACAGCCTTGCGCGCAGCCAGGACCTTGTAGCCCGCGTAGCCATCGACCTGCAGCGTGCCCTCGAAGCCGGCGAGGTGACGGATCGGGTGTTCGGCCTTGCGGTCGGGCGCGTACAGGTAGGCCACGCCGGGCGGATCGAGGCCGCCCCAGGGCCGGTCGTCGCGAGCGTAGGCGAACAGCTGGCCGGTCTTGGTCTGCCCGCGGCCCGGATCGAGCACCGGTGCCGTGGTCTCGTCAGCAAACAGCCGGTCCGACGCCTTCAGCCTCTCGAACAGCCGCGCGTGGACCGGGCGCAGCAGGAAGGCCGCCTTGCCCACCCAGTCGGCTAGCGTCGAACGGTCGAGGTTCACGCCCTGCCGGGCGTAGATTTGGGCCTGTCGGTAGAGCGGCAGGTGGTCGGCGTACTTGGACACCAGCACGTGAGCCACGCTCGCCTCGGTCGGGATCCCGCCCTCGACGAGGCGGGCGGGTGCGGGGGCCTGCACGATCACGTCCTCGCATGCCCGGCAGGCATACTTTGGCCGGCGGGTGACGACGACGCGGAACTGGGCCGGCACGATGTCGAGGCGCTCGGCGACGTCCTCGCCGATGACGTGGAGGTCGCCACGGCAACAGGGGCAGGTGCGGTCGTCGACGTCGATCATCCGTTCGACGCGCGGCAGGTGGGCCGGCAAGGCGCCGCGGTTGGCGCGGCGCTGCCGGGTGCGGGCCGCGCGGGCCGATGCATCGGCGGCGTCGGTCTCGGCAAGGCCCTCAGCCTCGATCTGCTCGGCCTCCTCCAGGCCCAGGAGCAACTGGTCGACGGGCAGGCTCTCGGCACGCCGTCCGAAGCGGTGACGCTGCAGCTCCCTGATGATCTGGT
The DNA here is from genome assembly GCF_053345595.1 of Methylobacterium sp. D54C. NCBI lineage: Bacteria > Pseudomonadati > Pseudomonadota > Alphaproteobacteria > Hyphomicrobiales > Methylobacteriaceae > Methylobacterium > Methylobacterium sp. D54C. The sequence goes on along the minus strand of NZ_JBKFAK010000073.1, from coordinate 1,015 downwards.
GCAGCCGGTCAATCTCGGCCTCGCGCGCCGCCACCATCGCCTTCAGGGCGGCGGGATCATCGGGCAGGCGCGCGCTCGGTTCGCTCACGAAGCCGATTTGAGCATAGATCACAAGGCTTTGCCAGAGTGATCGACTTGGCGGATCAGCTCACGGCGACGGGAGCGCGCGTTGGCCGGGCCACGTGCACGCGCCGCCAATCGAGCCCTTCCAGAAGGGCCTGCAGTTGCGCTGCCGTCAGCCGCACCACCCCGTCGGTGACGGCCGGCCAGCAGAACTTGCCGTCCTCCAGCCGCTTCGACAGCAGGCACACGCCGGTGCCGTCGAAGTAGACGAGCTTGACCCGGTCGGCGCGCCGCGCCCGGAAGACGTAGACCGCCCCGCTGAACGGGTCGGCGCCCAGGCTCTCGCGCACCAGCGCCGCCAAGCCGTCCGCGCCCTTGCGGAAGTCCACCGGCCGGGTCGCTACCATGACGCGGACCGCGCCCGCCGGCCCGATCACGCGCCGCCCTTCAGCGCACCGATCACCGCCGCGATGATAGTGGGCGAGGCGCCGTCGCCGATCCGCACCGTGATGCCGCCTGCCTCCACCTCGATCCCCACCGCGCGGCGGCGCGATGAGGATCGTCTGATGCGCCGGCGTGGCGGCTCCGCTCGGGCGGGATCCACCGCCGTGGGCTCGGGTGCGGTCACCGCCGGCACGAAAGCCGGCAGCGCGGCGGCGGCCTGGCGCGCCTCGCGTCGCCACGTGAACAGCTGCTGCGGGGTCAACCCGTGCCGGCGGGCCACCACCGACACCACCGCGCCCGGAACGAACGTCTCCTCCAGGATCCGGGCCCGGTCGTCGGCGCTCCAGCGCCTGCGGCCGACCGCGCCGTCGATCACCTCGAAACGCCGGACCGTCCCCTCCGGCTCAAGTCTACGGTCAAGTCGAGACACAAAACGATCCTCTCGTGCGGATCGTCAAATTGCCCGGTCAGATCGCCCCACAGAAGATGGGGTCGGAACATCGCTTAC
>NZ_JBKFAK010000072.1:0-2579 GCF_053345595.1 Methylobacterium sp. D54C | reverse complement strand
GCGCCCGGGCGGACGTCGCCGGTGTAGCCCACCGACAGCCGCACGCCCTCGGCGACCGCCCCCGTCAGGCTCACCCCCAGAACCGCGCCGTCCCGGCCCAGCGCGCTCGTCCGGCCCGCGAACCCCGCCCCGAACAGGCTCGAGCGAACCACCGCCGCCGTGTCGGCCAGCTCGTGCGCCCAGTACGCCCGACCCTCCAGGCGCAGGTCCGGAATGCCCGCCACCGCCCAGCTCGTCACCCGCCCGCCGACCAGGCTGCGCGCCGCGTCGAGGTCGGCCACCGCGAAGCCCTGCCCGCCGAAGCCCTGCCCGACCAGACCGCCCCGCTCGGACACACGGCCCCGCGTCAGCCGGTCGTAGCTGAAGCCCACCTCCGGCACGACCTCGACCGGCAGGCCGGTCGCCAGCGCGTAGCCGGCAAAGCCCGACACCCCGCCGTTCCAGCCCGACGACAGCCCGGACGCCTGCGACACCGCCGCGCCCAGCGCCACCGTCCGGTCCACCCGCCCGTCCGCGTACGACACCCCCGCCGTGCCCCGCAGCACCACCGCGCCCAGCCGCGTGCTCGCGTACAGCGTCCCGCCGTAGCTGTCGGTGGTGAACCGACCCAGCCCCGCGCCCCGCGACGTGCCGCCCGCGCGCAGGTAGCTGAACGCACCGCCCACCTGCGTGTCCGCCCCGACCTGGCGGTCGACGCCCATCAGCAGCCCGCCCGCGTCGAAGCCGGCGCCCGCCGCCGCCCGGTCGCCCGCGCGCGCGCCGAACCCGTACAGCGCGTCGGCCCAGACCCGGCCCTCGCCCACCGCAAGCGGCCGCTCCGCCGCCCCGGCGCCGCCGCGCACCTGCAGCGCCGTGCGGTTCGGGCCCGGGCCCGGATCGCCCGCGCTGAACGCGCCCGCGCCCCCGCCCAGCCCGCGCTGGTGCCGGTCGATCGTGTCGGAGAGCAGACGGCGCGCGGCGAGGTCGGTCATCACCGCGTCGCCGTAGCTCTGGCCCGACAGGCTCGCCAGGCCGCCCGGCAGCGTCGCCGGGCCGGCCGCGTAGAGCGGGTCGAACACCCGCGCCCGCGCCGCGTCCGGCCGCGTGCCGGCCGCCGGGCGGGCGAGGTCGAGGGCCGCGCCCACGGCCCGGGCGTTGCCGGTCTGGGCGAGGCCGAGGCCTGCGAGGTTGCCGTAGGCGGCGGGCGTGACCACGAGGTCGAGGCCGGTAGCGGCGTAGAGCGCGTCGAGGCGCGTGCCCGCCGGCAGGCCCGCCGCCGGCTGGGCGAGCCCGCTGAACGAGCCCGACAGCCCGGCCTGCGCGGTGAGCACGCCGAAGCGCTGGCCGAGCGCGGGGGTGAAGCTGTTCGTGGCGTTGCCGGTGATGCCGCGCAGCTCCGGCACCAGGGTGCCGCTGGCCGAGACCGTGCCGGTCGGGCCCAGTGCCAGCAGGCGGGCGTAGCTGCCCGCGCCGGTGCCGGTGCCCGGGCCGTCGATGTCGAGGCCGAGGCTGCTGCCGGGGACGAACGCCACCGGGCCGAGCACGGTGAGCGTGCCGGGGGAGTTGCCCGGCCGCAGGGCGCCCGCGACCGTGACCGGGGCCGCGACGGTGCCGATGCCGCGCAGGGTGCCGGCGGCCGCGACCGTGACCGGCGAGGTCCAGAGGCCGTTGAGGGAGAGGGTGCCGGCCTGGATTGTGGTCGGGCCGGAGAAGAGGCCGGAGCCGGTGAGCAGGAGCGTGCCGGGGCCGGCCTTGGTCAGGCTGGTCGGGCTCGCGGTCTCCAGGATGGCGCCGGCGTAGGTCGAGGCGGCCGCATTGGAGACCGTGAGGGCGCCGTTGCCCAGGACGGCGGAGGCCGGGCCGGCGAGGTCGGTGAGCGTGAGGGCGGTGCCGCCGAGGTCGAGGGCGCCGGTGTTGGTCAGGCCGGTGAGCCCGGCGAGCGGGCCGGTGATCTGCACGAGGCCGGCATTGGTGAGCGTGCCGTTGAACTGGCCGGACAGGCGGGCGATGCCGGTGTTGGTCAGGTCGGCGGTGAGGGTGCCGTCGCTGGCCACCAGGCCGGCGTTGCTGAGGCCGCCGGAGGCGGTGAGGCTGGCGCTCTGGGCGACGGCGACGAGGCCGGCATTGGCGAGGGGGCCGGCGAGGCTGTAGCTGCCGCCCGTGGTGACGGCGAGCGTCGCGCCGGCGGCGTTGGCGAAGGGGCCGCCGCTGGCCACGGATCCGGCGACGGCGAGCAGGCCGGCATTGTTGGCGATGGCGCCGTCGATGCGGCCGGCGCTGGCGAGCACGGTGCCGGCATTGGTCAGGCCGCCGCTGATCGTGCCGCTGGTGGCGAGGAAGCCGGTGTTGGCCACGCCGCCGCCGATGGCGCCGCTGTTGCTCAGGACGCCGCTGTTGGCCGCGCCACCACCGATGGTGCCGGTGTTGAGGGCGGTGCCGGTGTTGGTCAGCCCGCCCGCGAGGGTGCCGGCGTTGACCAGGCTGCCGCTGTTGGCCGCGCCACCACCGATGGCGCCGGTGTTGAGGGCCGTGCCGGTGTTGGTCAGGCCGCCCGCGACGGTGCCGCTGTTGGACAGCGTGCCGCTGTTGGCCACGCCGCC
>NZ_JBKFAK010000071.1:0-2923 GCF_053345595.1 Methylobacterium sp. D54C | reverse complement strand
CCTTCAACCGCCTCAAGGACTTTCGCCGGATCGCAACCCGCTACGACAAGCTTGCCCGCAACTACGCTTCGGCCCTCGCTCTGGCCGCCGTCATCACCTTCTGGTGCTGATCGAGTCCAAACCCTAGAACGAGCGTCCGACCCTTCGTCAGCCCAAGGGTGGCAACGGTATCCCATACCCCGATGAAATACGGGTAGGCGTTTGACGGGGTTGAATGGTCGGGCGCGGCCGAGGCGTAATGCTCTCGGAACCGGCGCGCCAGTTCCATGCGTATGGACTTGTACGGGTCACCTTTGATCGAGCTGCCGAACTGGTAGACGTGTTTGACGGCCTGAGTGGCTATCGCCTTCGCCGATGCCGGATCCCGCATAAGTTGCTGATCAGGGCCACTCCGGGTCGGGATGCCACATAGCGAGAGCACGCCTGCGACGCAGCGGACGGTGTAGGCGCCACGGCTGAACCCGATCAGGTAGATCCGGTCATCCGGCTCCCAGACGCGCAGGATTGCCGCGTAGCAGTCTATGATGTTGCGGGTTATGCCGAGACCAGTCGCTTGCCCAAGAATGTTGTAGAGCCAACGCCACCAGCCTATCTTGATATCGCTGCCAGCAGCCTTGGACCCCAAGCCGTAATCGTAGAACGCTATCTGCTCGGCCGGATCAATGCTGATATCAGGGCAGATCCGTGCTGCGCGGAACAACTTGTACACGTTGCTCCGATTTTCGTCGGTAAGCAGACCGCCGCCCTGCCCAGTGCCATCTGAAAAGATGACGATGTTTTTGGCCACGCCCCTCCTCCTTTGGCAAAATTATAAGTATACTGCTCACCGGACAGCACCGGATGAGCGAAATCTAAGGCCTAAGCTTGATCAGCACGAGAATGCCCCGATGGGCGCCAGCGCACAAAGCAATTGATCGGGGTTTTATCCCTAGACCTGTACGAACGCGTTCACCGAATCCTGCCAATGCGGAGTCATTCCGCGAAGACCACTGCCCCACGGAGGAGAGCTGCATCAGCAAAGCCGCCGCATCGGTTACTGGACACAGATCTTCCTTCGCAATCTGCCTATCCGACCTCAACTCCTGCCGAGCTATTTGCGGGCTCACTCTTCCGAGTGCCGCCTTCGAGATAGAAACGCGCTGTAGCACGCAGGCGGTCCGTTAGTTCATAGATCTGATCAAGAGTATCTATCCGAACTTTTTCTTCTTTCTCCTTATCAAACAAACCCACGTACTTAATGCTGCGGTTGAAATGAAGTCGGGCCAACGGCTTGCGATTGTTATTATCGACAATGATTCCACAATAGCTTTTCTGATCACGAATGATAACTCGATCCGCTTTGATTACCTCGCGGACGATAGCGCGCACGATCATATAGCCCTCGCGCTCCTCGTCTGCAGTTACAATTTCTTCCTCTTCTGGAGAGGCGACATCAAGTGGCATAAGGGTCAAATCTTCATTGTCAGCCAGTGCCGACGATAGTCGAGCCTGCACAGCATCACGGATAATCTCGCGGAATGCGGCTTTGACCAAGGGAGTGAACTGATCACGAACCTGGGCCGTAAACCTTCCCGTTTGGAGTGGAGCTGCAACCATGCGCACAAAATCTTCGCTGGGCGCATCCATCAATGTATGCAGTTCTTTTTTAATCGCAGAAGTATATTTAAGGCGATGCGCGGACTGTAAAATGCTGTCGACATTGAATTCATTTCGACTAAATTTTCGTAATTCTGCGATTACCGAGGCATGCAAATCCGACAAATCAAATATCAAAAACGGCCGATCGTCCAGCTTGTTCGGGGACTCCAAGTCGGTATGGAAATGAAACGTCCGACCATTGGTCAGGATTGCAAATTTTGCATCCGTGACAGAAAAATATCGATACAACTGCGCTAGATGTACCTTATCCAGATTTGTCGTGATCGGCTTACACTCGACTAGTATCCGCACTTGGCCATCAAGCTTAAGCGCATAGTCGACTTTCTCGCCCTTCTTACCTACCGCATCGGCGGTAAACTCGGGGATCACCTCGTTTGGATTGAAAACATCATATTCCAACGCAGCAAAGAACGGCAGCACGACCGCCGTTTTGACCGACTCCTCAGTTAGCATCGCACTTGAATGAGACCGGACCCGCTCAGCGATTGTGCGTAGCTTTTCTTCAAGGCTCATTCCAGGATACCCCACCTGATTCGCCCTTTGATCCTACACACCTTTTCATAGGGTGGTAGCGCGTAGGTGGTATCTGAGACTGACAACAGCCTAAGGTGTGCACTGTACTCTGCTCGGTGCGGGCTTGCGTCACCACATGCGGGCCGCGATCTCCCGTTCCTCGGCCCCCAGCACGTCCGCGTAGATCGCCTTGGTGGCGATATGCTCGTGCCCGAGCCAGCGTTGCAGCAGGTTGAGCGGCACGCCGGAGCGCACCGCATGGACTCCGAACCCGGGCCGCAGTCCGTTGGGTGAGACGTGCAGCCCGGCGTTCCCGGCGGCGGCATCGAGGTCGGCCGAGGCCAGGGCGAGAGCTTCGGACAAGCGGCAGCCGGTCCAGGCCAGCAGATGGCAGAACGCCCGCAGTTCCGGCGCGGCGCGGTCGGCCGCCACGAGGAAGCGGCGGCGCTTGTCCGGATTGAGGTACTTACGGTGTCCGCGTGGGGTGTGCAGCCGCCAACCGGCCGGGGCGGGATAGGCCATGGGAGCGGCGCTTTCCTAGAAACCTGACCCTCCGCGCAGGCGTTCGCGGCGGGCGTGAACCGCTATTCCCCATTCTGTTTCACACCAAGCCGTGGCCTTGATCGTAAGCGTCGTTCTCAGGCCACGGCTTTGAGGGGCTGCGGGGCGTAGGCCCAGGGCAGCAAGTCGTCGATATGGCTCTGCGGATGGCCGGCGACGATGCGGGTGATGACGTCGGTCAGGTAGGCCT
>NZ_JBKFAK010000070.1:0-3502 GCF_053345595.1 Methylobacterium sp. D54C | reverse complement strand
CGGCCGACAAGCCTCGACCAGTGGCTCCAGAACAGCCCATTGCGCGTCGCTCAGCATCGTCCCTCCTCAGAGCGGAGACACAAAACGCGTGCTGCGCCAGATGGTTCAGGCGACGACAGGCCCTAGCCGACATCGACACCTATCGAACTCGGACTTTGCCCGTCGACGGCGTGGCCGCGTCCCACGACCTCGCCTTCGTCCTGAAGGTCGCTCCTGAGGAGATCGTGCGACGGCTTCATGCCGAGGTACGGCTACCCGGGCGCCGGCATGTCTACGTCGACTTCTTCGGCACCCCGATCAGGGCGGCCTACCGCGAGACCTACCGGCGGAGGGTCTCGCCGCGATCGCTGAGGGCTTCGCCACACCACCGCGCCCTGTGGGACCTGCGTCCGCTGTCGTTCTGCCCGGAAAGCCGCGAGATCCTGATCCATCGTTGCCCCGTCTGCAGCAACGATCTCCGCTGGCGCAGGACCGCCGGCATCCAGTACTGCGAGGCCTGCGTGGATGAGGATGGGTATCCGACCGTCGACCTCCGCGACCATCCGCAACCGCTCGTGGAGGTCTCGGACGGAGCCGCCCTGACGTTCCTCGGGGATATCATCCAACCCGACCCCGCCCGGCGCGACCGGGCGCGCCGGGCCGTGGCCCCGGCATTCGCCGCGCTGTCACCCGGTGACATGTTCGAGGTAGGGTTGTCGCTTGCCCGGGCAGCGGCAGGCAAGCCGGGGCGCATCGGGATCGGCCAACGGAAATTCGGAAGCTTGGAGGGTGCGGGCGATCTGAACCCGGAAAACCTCGCGCAAGCCGCGCGCGTGCTTCTCACCTGGCCACGTGCCTACTGCAACCTCGCCGACCGGATGAGGCCCGGAGCGGCGGCACGGACGAACGCGACCGGCATGCTCAAAGAGATCGGCAGCCTCGCCCTGCTGGCGTGGAGCCAGGACCTGCCCAAAGAGGCGCGAGTGGCGTTCGATGAGGGCAACAAGGTCTTCATGGCCGGCTTGGCGGGCCGCACGGCTGGTCTCGCCCGGTTCCGGCGGGGCCTCGTCCCCGAAGGCTACATCACGCAGAAGGAGGCGGCCCGCCGCCTCAGGATGAGGGCCGTAGACGTCCGGGGACTGGCCTCCAGGCCCGACGTCGCAGTCGTGAGGATGATGGATTCCCCGACGGGTCCGGTCCTCTACCGCGCCGACGAGATCGCGCGGATCGACAAGGCGAGGCGCGACCTCATCGAGGACGACGCCGCGGCCCTCAGGCTCGGCATACCGCTCTGGGCCACCAGGGCGCTGGCAGAGTGTGGCCATCTCGACGTCGAGACGGGGCCCGCTGCGGCCCTGAGGAGCGAGGGCCTGTTCCTGAGGCTTAGTTCGCTCGACGCGCTGGTCGAGCGGCTGGAGGCACGCGTCTCCGATGGCCCGTCCGCCGTGCGCCTCGTCCGAGCAGTCCGCGCGAGAGCCTGCTTGCGGATGCCGTGGCCTGCCCTGGTCGAGGCCATCCTCAACGGGCGGCTGGACCTGCGCTGGTCCCGGCGGCCGCGCGCCAGCTTCGTGGAGAACGTAGCCCTCGCCGACCGCAGCCAATTTAACGCCCTGGTCGAATCGGCGGGACCGGCCCCCGAAGCTGACACGGTCCCGATGAGCGACCGGGAGGCGGCGCTGGCGCTTGGGACGATCGAGCTCACGGTGTGCAAGCTCGTCGAGGCCGGCTTCCTCCCAGTGAACGGAGCGCGCTTCAGGCGGCACGCCGTAGCCGATCTCGCGAGCTTCCAGGCGCGCTACGCCTTCACGCCCGAGATCGCGGCCGCGCTCGGGTCCAAGCCGGCCGACGTACGATTGCGGCTCGCGGCCCTTGGCATCCAGCCCGTGGCCGAATTCGGGGCCGGCAAGCTACTCGTCTGGTCGCGCGAACACCTCTCTGACGGACGCATGCACGCCGAGAGCCACCTGACCGACACCGAAGCCGCCGTCTTACTAGGCGGCGGGCTGAGCCAACTTCGCCAATTCGTGGCCGCGGGTTTGCTGAGAAGGGGCGGCGGACGTTGGGGCCTGGATGCGGGCGAGGTCGAGCGGTTCAGGTGCGCCTGCCTGCCCGGCAGCGAGGCCGCCCGCCTCCTGGGCCTCCATGTCCGGCAGGTTCCAGACTGGATGGCCGGCAGGGGTGTCGAGCCGCTCGCGCGGCTTCCATGGTCCGGCGGATGGGTGTGGGACAGGCCCGCGTTCGAGGCCCTAGTCCGACCACCAGTCACACCTCCAACGCAGGGCGTGGGCCCGGAGGTTTCCCGAAGGTAAAAAGGCTAGGGCAAGCGTTTCTCCTCAATAGATGCCGGGCATCCTGGCCTCCCCCCTCTTCCGCCCTACGGATGCACTCGGCTGATCTCCAGCCGCCCCGCTAATACGGGACGCATTGTGGGACGGCGGAATCAAACTGATGCAGGACCCAGCTTCGGCTGGGAAAAGGCGGTCCCTCAGACTTGACAGCATAGCCCGATCTCGGGAACCTATATTCCTGTTCTGTTCCCATGCCGGCGTATTCGAACAAGGTGCGCTCGCTCCCCGGACGCCCAGAGACCCCCGGCCGTGGCCATCGACGTTCTCCAGACCTTCCTCAACAATCGCCTTCTTGAAGCCATCGGACCCGACGACAGCCGCCTGGAACGGTTGCGCTCTGCCGCTGCTGACTTAGCGGAGAAGCTGCGCGAGGATCCGGACAAGACACTTGCCTGGACGGTAGCGGCGCTCAATCCCCGAACCCCTGGAAACGTGCCGGCATTCGAGGAGGTAGGGCTTGCTCTTGCGAACCACTGGCCGACCTATGGCAACCTCTTCCCCGGAACCCCGGTCACCGTCTTCCGGGCGATGCTCCTGACCGCACTCTCGACCGTTATCGACGAGGACGAGCGGGTAGCGTTCGCATTCGCGCTCGTCTCACGCAATCTGCTGCCGCATCTGGAGCTCGGCATCGAGGCCCGGGCGATCCAGCCCTTGGTCGATGCCGCGGAGGAGATCGCCCGACGTGCCGTCGGCGCTGAGTGGGGGCTGGGCGTCGATAATCTTGAGAGCGCCGAGTTCGAAATGCTGAAGATCGGCAGCGAGGGTCCCAAGATACGACGCCCATGGCTGCAAGGGCTCATCGAGGGCGCCGTGGGCCCCACGAACGCAAAGGGCGAAGCCGCGGGGACGAAGCCGAACCCGCACTGGCCGAACAGTCCGGATTCTTGGGCGCACGAATTCGTCCCGCGCATGACTGCCGCCGTCGCCGGGGCGGTCGATGGAGGCGTCGATGCGCTGCGAAAGGAAGGGATCAGCGCGGCCGAAACCTTGGCGGCCGCCGTGCAGACCTACGTCCGCGCCTCGGTCGAGCAGATGGCGGTCACAGCTAGGGTGTGAACCGAACCAATCCGTTGCAGGGTCTGTCGTTTTATGATTCCAGGCGGCCGTTTTCTGGCCTGGAGGCGGTGATGGCGGACCTGTTCTGGCTCTCGGATGAGCAATGGGCGGTGATC